>CAYQZK010000057.1:0-11274 GCA_964422015.1 uncultured Methylotenera sp. | reverse complement strand
CTTTGCCTGCCACGCGAATGGCACGAATGAGCGAACGTGTGTCGGCCGCAATGATAGGGGCTTCACCTGCTGAGTAAACTTCAGTGAGCAACACCACATCGGCACTAGATAGCACTCGAACAAAATCTTCAAAACAGTCGCGGGTTCGCGTATAACGATGTGGTTGGAATGCCATCACCAATCGACGCTCTGGAAAAGCCGCACGAGCAGCAGCAATAACTGCCTGCATTTCTACGGGATGATGACCATAATCATCAATCAGGGTAAAAGTACCCCCATTTTTGGCAGCCACTTCACCATAACGCTCAAAGCGCCTACCTACGCCTTTGAATTCTTTCAGTGCTTTGATAATTGCCGCATCTGGCACATTTAATTCACTTGCAATGGCGATTGCAGCCAACGCATTCAGCACATAGTGATTACCCGGAAGATTTAGAGTAACGTCAAACTCAGTAATCACCCCGTTAATACGCTGAACGGTAAAGTGCATTTTCCCATCATCAGCACGTACATTTTTAGCACGCACCTTGGCCTCTTCTGAAAAGCCATAAGTCATTACAGGCTTAGTCACACGCGGCAATATCTCACGGATATTAGCATCATCAATACATACCACTGCCATACCCCAAAATGGCAGTTGCTGTAAGAACTCGACGAAAGCACTTTTTAACTTATCAAAACTGTGTTCGTAGGTATCCATGTGATCTTGGTCAATATTTGTGACCACCGCCATCACTGGGGTTAAATGCAGAAACGACGCATCTGATTCATCCGCTTCAGCAACAATATATTCACCCGTGCCCAGCTTGGCATTAGCATTGGCAGCCTCTAATTTACCGCCTATCACAAAGGTCGGATCCATTCCAGCTTCAGCTAAGATACTAGCGATTAGACTAGTTGTTGTGGTTTTACCATGCGTACCTGCAACTGCAATACCTTGCCTAAAGCGCATCAATTCTGCCAACATCAACGCACGTGGCACAACTGGAATATTCTTGGCTCTGGCTGCCTTTACCTCTGGGTTCTCTTCATTCACAGCACTAGATACAACTACCACATCCGCATCCTGAACATTTTCAGCACCATGCCCCTGATACACTGTCGCACCAAAACTAGCCAAGCGTTTAGTCGTTGCGTTTGACGCCAAGTCAGATCCTGTCACTGTAAAATCCAGATTAATCAGCACTTCAGCAATACCGCTCATGCCCGAGCCGCCAATGCCAACGAAGTGAATATTTTTTACCTTGTGCTTCATAGCGCCACCTCTATACAAATTGCCGCTACATTTTCCGTAGCTTCAGGCTTACCTAAATCACGAGCTTTTTTAGCCATGTCCAAGCATTTTTCACGGTTTAATGTTTGTAAAATATCTGCCAATTTTTCCGCACTCAATTCTTTCTGCTGCACTAGCATCGCTGCACCATGCTCAGCCAGATAAGCCGCATTCGTGGTTTGATGGTCATCTACAGCAAATGGAAATGGCACCATTAATGAACCCAAGCCCACAGCGGAAACCTCTGCTACCGTCAGCGCACCTGCACGACAAATTACAAAATCAGCCCAAGCATACATATTTGCCATATCGTCGATAAAAGCTCGGGTATCCGCAACCACACCAGCTTGCGCGTAATTGGTATTCAAAACATCAATATGCTTTACACCCGCTTGATGTATCACTTGTGGACGCTCATTAACCGACAATAAAGCCAAAGCTTTAGGAATCACATCATTCAAAGCTGTAGCACCCAAGCTACCGCCAACAACTAACAATCTCAACGACCCCGCATGTGCAGAAAAACGCTGCTCTGGCTCAATTACCTGTGTAATATCCTCTCGTACTGGATTACCCACCAACTCGGCCTTAGCACCAAAGGCAGCAGGAAACGCAGCCAGAACACGAGTTGCAAATTTAGATAGCACTTTATTGGTTAAACCTGCCACTGAGTTCTGCTCATGAATCACCACTGGCACACCCAACAATTTAGCCATTAACCCACCAGGAAATGCCGCAAAGCCACCCATTCCCAACACCACATTAGGCCGATGCCGGCGAATGGCTTGCATGCTCTGCGTAAATGCTTTTGCCAAAGTGACAGGCAATAACAACCAACCTTTTAAGCCTTTACCCCGCACACCTTGCATGGTCATCATGGCTTTGTCATAACCTTTATTTTCAATCAGACGATTTTCCATACCGCCTTGCGTGCATAACCACACGATCTTCCAGCCCAGAGCTTGCAAGTGGTCAGCAACCGCCATCGCAGGATATACATGCCCACCAGTACCACCCGCCATCACCATCAAAGTTTTTGTGATTGCTTTACTCATGCCGGCAAACCTTTTTGTAATCGGCGGTTTTCAAAGTCGATTCTTAACAAAATCGCCATGGCAATACAATTCGCCAAAATACCGCTACCACCGAATGAAAGCAGAGGTAAGGTCAAACCTTTAGTAGGCAACAACCCCATATTTACACCCATATTGATAATGCCCTGCACACCAATCCAGACACCTAAACCTTGCGCTAATAGGGCAGCAAAGTATCGCTCATTGGCGATACTTTCTTTACCAATACCAAAAGCACGTATCACTATCCAGGTAAAGAGGCCGATTACCGTAAGCACTCCAACAAAGCCTAGCTCTTCCGCAATTACTGCCAGTAAAAAGTCGGTATGTGCTTCTGGTAAATAAAGCAGTTTTTCAACGCTGGCACCTAAACCCACACCAAACCACTCACCACGCCCAAAGGCAATCAACGCATGCGACAACTGATAACCTTTACCGTATGGATCAGCCCAAGGATCCATAAAACCAATCACGCGCTGCATACGGTAAGGCGAGCTCCAAATCAAACCCACAATAGCCACTGGCAATAACGCAACTAAACCAGCGAAGATTTTTCCATTGATACCACCCAACCACAAAATCGAAATAGATATAGATGCAATTACAGCAAAAGCACCAAAATCAGGCTCACGCAATAATAAAAAGCCAACCAGCACCATTACCGCTACCATCGGCAGAAAACCGTGTGTGAAGCTATCCATCTTCCCTGCCTTACGCACGGTGTAATCTGCCACATACATCGCAGCGAAAAGCTTCATCAATTCAGACGGTTGCAAATTAATCACAAACAAAGACAGCCAGCGACGGCTACCACCAACCACACGTCCAATACCAGGTATAAGCACTAGCAATAACAAAAACAAACCAAGTAAAAATAGATACGGTGCCATTTTCTGCCACCATGCCACGGGAATATTAAATGCGACAAACGCAGCACTGATACTCACCACCAAAAAAATCGCCTGACGCACCAAGTAATAACTGCTGTTATTACCCAAAACCTTATCTGATTCGGCAATGACAATCGAAGCTGAATAAACCATCACCAAACCAATGCCGAGCAAAATCAACACGACCCAAAGCAAACCTTGGTCATAGCTAGGCGCATTGATACGTTCACGATTGAGCATCGCTGTAATCATGCTAACTCCTTTAGGCGATTCACAGCAGCTACAAAAACTTCAGCTCTATGCACATAATTCTTGAACATATCAAAACTGGCACAAGCAGGTGAAAGCAAGATTGCATCACCTATTTGTGCGAGCCTTTTAGCAATAGTGACCGCTTCAGGCAAATCAATCGCTAAATACATAGGCACACCAGTCTCTAAAAGCACAGACTCAATCAATGGCGCATCACGGCCAATAAGCACTACGGCACGCGCATTATCTGCAACAGCTTCTTTTAGCGGACTAAAATCTTGACCTTTGCCATCGCCACCGGCAATCAACACCACTTTCTGAGCCAAACCAGAAATTGCCGCACAAGTCGCGCCTACATTAGTGCCTTTGGAGTCATCGTAATAATCGACATCATTGATATTGGCCACCCATTCCACACGGTGCGGCAAACCTTTGAAGTTGTATAACGTTTGAATAATAGGCGCATAATCAATGCCAATACCACGACACAGGGCAACTGCTGCCAGCGCATTGGCTGCATTATGTAATCCAGCAATTTTTAAATCCTGCAGGTTAATCAGCTCTTTTTCACCGTCCACCAGCCAGGTGCCGCCATCATCCTGACGCAAACCATAACCTTGTTCGCCATCATCCAAGTCCAAGCCAAAGGTCACTTGCGCCAACTTAGGCCTCGCCATCATCATGCTCCACGCGTCATCACGATTAAGCACTTGCAAATCGGCATGGTAGAAAATATGCGCTTTAGCAACGGCATAATCTTGCATGCCCGCATAACGGTCCATATGGTCTTCAGATAAATTCAACATAGTGGCTGCATTGACATGCAAGCTAGTTGTTGTTTCCAGCTGAAAACTTGAGAGTTCCAGCACATAAACATCTGGTGCATCCATAGCCAAAGTATCTAGCACTGGCAAACCAATATTGCCTGCAACGATGGTCTTTAATCCTGCCGCCTTACACATTTCACCCACTAAAGTCGTCACTGTGGTTTTACCGTTAGCGCCAGTAATCGCAATCACTTTGGCTGCTTGAGGACGATACTGCGCAAACAGCTCAACATCACCCACCACTGGCAGACCTCGTTGAAGTGCAGCTTGAATTTCAGGCTCGCTCACTGGTACGCCTGGGCTCACTACAATTAAATCTATGTTGCTAAAAATAGCTGGCGTAAAAGCACCACTGTAAATACGCACTTGTGGCAACTCACTTTTCACTACATCAATACCTGGCGGATTAGCGCGAGTATCAGCCACAGACAAACATGCGCCTTGCGTATTTAACCAACGCAATGCTGACAGCCCGGTATCACCCAGACCTAGTACCAACACGTTTTTATCTTTAAGTGCGATCAATTTCACTTCTCTATTCTTAACGTAGCTTTAACGTAGACAACCCGACTAGTACCAACATCATGCTAATAATCCAAAACCGCACTACAACTTGAGTCTCTTTCCAGCCTTTTTGCTCATAGTGATGGTGCAATGGCGCCATTAAAAAGATACGCTTACCTTCGCCAAAACGCTTTTTGGTGTATTTGAAATAAAGCACTTGTGCCGCCACCGAGAACGTTTCAATCACAAATACGCCCCCCATAATGAACAACACAATCTCTTGGCGCACAATCACTGCAACAATGCCAAGTGCAGCACCTAATGCCAATGCGCCCACATCGCCCATAAACACTTCCGCTGGGTAAGCGTTAAACCACAAGAACCCTAAACCAGCACCAACCATTGCCGCACAAAACACCGCCAGCTCACCTGAACCTGGCACAAAGGCAATACCTAGATATTTTGAAAAATGAAAATGTCCAGTCACATAAGCAAACAAGGCCAAAGCCCCAGCCACCATTACCGTAGGCATAATTGCCAAACCATCCAAACCATCGGTCAGATTCACTGCATTACTGCTACCCACCACGACTAAATACGTCAGCACAATAAAACCTGCAGCACTTAATGGAATCACCAAGTTTTTAAAGAATGGAATCAACAATGTCGTTTCAGCAGGGGTAACCGCTGTTTGTTGCAGAAATACTGCCACACCAAAACCCACTACAGACTGCCAAAAATACTTTTCTTTAGCCGACAAACCTTTAGGATTGCGATGCACCACTTTGCGCCAATCATCTACCCAACCAATAATGCCAAAGCCCAAGGTGGTGATTAACGCCACCCACACAAAACGATTGCTCAAATCTGCCCACAACAAAGTTGAAACGGCTATAGCCACCAAAATTAGTGCTCCGCCCATCGTTGGCGTTCCGGCTTTAATCAAATGTGTTTGCGGGCCATCATCACGTACAGACTGACCGACTTTGTAATAAGTAAGCTTGCGAATTAAAGTAGGGCCTACCAAAAATGAAATCGTTAGCGCTGTTAAAGTTGCCAACACAGCGCGCAAGGTGATGTAATTAAACACATGAAATCCACGAATATCATGTGCTAACCATTGTGAAAGTGTTAAAAGCATTTAGTGTGCCCTTTCAGTATTATTTGTTTCATTTTGACTTACGATTTCACGCACCACACGCTCCATCGCCATAAAGCGCGAACCTTTTACCAGCACAGTACAGTCAGCGCTCATCTGTGCAAGCAAATCTGCAACCAAATCTTGTACTGTTGAATAGTGTTTAGCGCCCATACCAAATGTGCGAGTCATCTCTGCACTCAATTCACCCAATGTGAATAAAGCATCAACGCCGGCTTTTTTGGCATATTGACCAATCTCCGCATGCATTTCTGTAGCGTTTTCACCTAACTCGCCCATATCGCCGAGCACCAAAAATTTTTTACCAGCCCTTGCCATGAGCACATCAATCGCTGCCTGCATAGACGATGGGTTAGCGTTGTAAGTATCATCAATAACCAACGCACCTTTTAGTCCGGCGAAATGCTGTAAGCGTCCTTTTACGCCTGCGTAACCTGACAAGCCTGCAGCAATGGCATTAAGCGGAACAGCCATCGCAACTGCGGCAGCCGTTGCAGCCAATGCATTCATCACATTATGCAAACCTGCCGCAGGTAAGTGCACACTCACATTACCCACTGGAGTAGTGATATCAAGCGCGCTTCCATTAGTTTGTAACTGATAAGTGGCACTCACATCTGCTTGATTTATTAAACCGAAGGTCAAACTGCGACGTTTACCTTTCAAGTCAAACCAAAGCGGTGCAAATACATCATCGGCATTAATCACGGCTATACCGTCATCAGCCAGGCCCTCAAAAATCTCACCTTTAGCCTTTGCAATAGCTTCAAAAGAGCCCAACTCACCCAAATGCGCATTACCTGCATTGTTGATTACTGCAACTTTGGGCTTAGTGATTCGGGTTAAATAACTAATTTCACCCGAATGATTCATTCCCATCTCAATCACGGCATAACGATGTTGTGCACTTAACTTAAGTAAAGTGAGCGGCACCCCAATGTGGTTATTCAAATTACCCTGAGTAGCTAGAACTTCTTCTTCACTGCCGGCCGCAGCTTTTAAAATACTCGCTAACATTTCTTTCACTGTGGTCTTACCATTACTGCCAGTCACTGCAACTAAAGGAATCGAAAATCGACTACGCCAGTAAGTCGCCAACTCACCCAAAGCGTCATAGGTGTTTGGTACCACTAACGCCGGTTCAGCAACTGGGCTTTCTACCAACACCGCCGCCGCTCCTTGTTGAATAGCCTGCCCTGCAAAGTCATGTCCATCAAAACGCTCACCTTTAAGCGCTACGAACAATTGCCCCGCTACAACATGCCTACTATCCGTATTTACACTGCTCAACATAACGTCTTTGCCTATCAGTTTGGCATTCATCGCCTTTGCAGCTTCTGAAAGCAACATCATGATGATTCACTCCAAGCATTCAAAGCTGACTGAGCAACGGTCACATCGCTAAACGGCATTTTCACACCCGCAATCTCCTGATAATCTTCATGTCCTTTACCCGCAACTAGCACTACATCACCAGCTTGGGCCATACTCACAGCCAAATTAATCGCCATTGCACGATCAATTTCCACTTGATATCCAGCATGCATGCCACTCTCAATTTCACTAATAATGGCAGCAGGGTTTTCACCACGTGGATTATCTGAAGTCACAACAACCGTATCTGCCACCTTCGACGCTACAGCGCCCATTAATGGACGCTTACCTACATCACGATTGCCACCACAGCCGAATACGCAAATCAACTTTTGCCCATCTTGCAGTTGCTCACGTAAGGTCAACAATACTTTCTCGAGTGCATCTGGTGTATGTGCATAATCAATTACAACCAGTGGCAATACATCTCCACCAAGCTGTTGCATGCGACCTTGCACTGGCTTAAGTTGTGCAATCGCAGCTAACGCATCCTGCAAATCAACATTTAACGCTAACAAAGCCGTCAATACCGCAAGCACGTTATAGGCATTAAAGCGTCCTAGCACTGGCGCAATGAGCAAGCCATTACCTTGTGGAGTTGCTACATCCATCATCAACCCCTGTTGGTGCAACTGCAAATTACTACCATGGACATTGCCGTGAGTTAAACCATAGGTGAGCACCACTTTCCCTTGCGCTTTAGCTACACCAGCAACCTCTTGGCCAAAGGCATCATCAGCATTAGTCACTACCGCCTTCAAATCTTCACTAACAAATAATTTTTGCTTGGCTGCTGCGTAGGCTTCCATCGTTTCGTGATAATCCAAATGATCTCGACTCAAATTGGTTAAAACCGCAACATCAAACTCAACGCTGCTCACACGCCCCTGATCCAAACCATGAGAGGAAACTTCCATCGCTACCGCTTTTACGTTTTGATGTAAAAAGTCAGCAAGCATGCCCTGTAGCATTACAGCATCTGGTGTAGTGTTCACTGCTTCGGCTAATCCATCACGAATAATGCCATTCCCAATCGTGCCCAAAACTGCAGACTTTTGCCCTAAATTCTCTAGACATTGCGCAACCCACTGACTAACTGAAGTTTTTCCATTAGTTCCTGTTACACCTATCACGGTCATCGATTTCGAAGGTTGGTGGTAGAAATCAGCAGCAATATGCCCAACCTGACGTTTTAGCTCATGCACAGCCACATTGGGTACATTCCATTCTGCACGCCAAGTAAAACCATTTTCTTCCCAAGCCACTGCTGCCGCACCCGCTTTTATCGCCTGTGCTATGTAATGACGTCCATCTGAATGCGTGCCTGGATAAGCTAAAAACAATGCGCCTGCTTTAACTTGACGACTATCTGCTGTAATCACAGAAAACTGCATGCCTAATGCTGAGAGTACGTTCATATACTCTCCTTCACATCATCTATATGGTCAGCCACTTCACGTTCTATCACCACGTTATCATTTGGCGCATCTTGCGGCACAGCTAACATACGCAAAGCGTCCGTCATTACCGCACTAAACACTGGTGCAGCTGCAACCCCACCATAATATTGCTCACCCGCAATATTGGGCTCATCAATCATTACCGCCATCACTAAGCGCGGATTTGATGCTGGGGCGAATCCAATAAAAGAAGCGACATATTTAGTTCTTTCATAGCCATGTGGCCCAAGCTTACGTGTCGTACCCGTTTTTCCAGCCACTCTATACCCTGCAACACGTGCTCTTTGTGCTGTGCCTCCTGGCAACACAACCATCTCTAACATATCTTTCATATTACGTGCGGTTTCTGCACTAAAGACTTGCGTGCCTACTGGCGGCTCTTTTAGCTTCAACAATGAAACAGGCTTTAGCTCTCCATCATTAGCGAAAATGGTATATGAACGCGCCATTTGCAACAGTGTCACACTAATGCCGTTACCAAATGACATTGTTGCCTGCTCAATCGGACGCCAACCTTTATAAGGGCGCACGCGTCCGGAAGCTTCCCCCGGAAAGCCAATATGTGTTTTATTACCAAAGCCTGCTTGGTTAAATGCATTCCACATAAACTCTTTGTCTAATGACAGAGCAATTTTAGAAGTTCCCACATTGGATGATTTCTGAATAATTTCAGCTATAGTCAACACACCGTGTGCATGTGAATCGTGTATCGTCGCTGTACCAATAGTTAGCGTACCTGGAGCAGTATCAATTTTTGTGGCTGGCTGATATTTTCCTGAATCCAATCCTGCTGCAACCACAATAGGCTTCATCGTTGAACCAGGCTCGTACAAATCAACAATAGCGCGATTGCGTGATTTACCTTTAATATTTACAGGATTATTCGGGTTATATGTAGGCACATTCACCATGGCCAACACCTCACCTGTTTTTGCATCCAACACTATCGCCGCACCTGCTAAAGCCTTATGCTTCTCAACCGCTTTAGCCAACTCTCGATGTGCCAAATACTGAATTCTTCGATCAATAGACAAGACCACATCATGTCCATCTTGCGGAACCTTCACAGCCTCTAGGTCTTCCACAATATGACCAGATCGGTCTTTAATCACACGGCGACTACCCTCTTTCCCCGAGAGAGTTTCATTCTTATTAAGCTCAAAGCCTTCCAAACCCCGCTCACCCTTACCTTTCTCGCCTGGGCCAGTAAAACCTACCAAATGTGCAGAGAATTCGCCTGCAGGATAGTAACGCTTGTATTCACGTTGCAAATAAATACCTGAGATTCCCAACTTCATCACTTGCGCCGCTATTTCAGGAGAAACACGACGCTTTAGATACACGAACTCTCGCTCATCATTGGCTAGTTTCTTGCTAACCACATCCGTTTTCAAACCCAACAATTCAGCAATTTTTTTAGTTTTAGCCGCATCGATTTTGACATCTGGTGGACTTGCCCATACAGACTCAACAGGAGAGCTAATCGCCAACAATTCACCATAACGATCTGTAATTTTTCCTCGCTGAGACGACAAAACAACTGTACGGCTATACCTTGCATCACCTTGACCCTGTAAAAAGCCCTTGTTGTAACTTTGCAAATAAACACCGCGCCCCAACAAAACTGCAAAACCCAACAACACACATACCAACAATAGGCGACGACGCCAAGCAGGTAACTTTACGATCACTGGTGGTGTATGCAAAGCCATTAGGGTTTTACCCCAGCTTCAATCTTTGACTCTTCAGCTTTTACTTCCGGTTGAGGCAAAGTAGCCCCCATAGTCACCAACTGAATCCTCTTAGCATCAGGCACCTGCATTTGCAATTGCTCAGTAGCCACACGCTCCACACGAGAGTGCATCGCCCAAGTGCTTTGCTCAAGCTGCAACTGTCCATACTCTAGCTCATATTGCTTGGCCGCCTGCTGCGATTGATCCAACTCAATATAAAGCTTACGCGCCTTATGCTGAGCATTCACTAAACCCAATGAGGAGAATATCAACGAGAAAAACAAAATGAGATTTAAACGCGTCATAGCACAGACGTTCTTTCTGCCACACGTAATACTGCACTTCGTGAACGCACATTACGCTTAATTTCTGCCGCACTTGGCTTAATGGCTTTTCCAACACCCACTAGCTTAGGTTGCGGCAAATCTGCAGCACGCACAGGAAAGTTAGCTGGCAAATCATCACGATTCGCTTGATCGCGAATGAATTGCTTCACCATACGATCTTCTAGCGAATGAAAACTGATCACTGCCAATCGACCCTGTGGCGCCAACAATGCCAAACACTGCGGCATGGTTAGCGAAAGCTCCTCAAGCTCCTGATTGACGAAAATCCGTAAAGCCTGAAATGTGCGCGTTGCGGGGTTCTGGCCTGGCTCATACCGCGTGACTGCGCCTGCCACGACCTTGGCAAGTTGCCCTGTAGTGGTGATGGCGCGCCCGTCATTGC
>CAYQZK010000056.1:0-11644 GCA_964422015.1 uncultured Methylotenera sp. | reverse complement strand
ACTCTTTATAACCACCGAATGCTGCGTGCGCTGGGTAGGCGTGGTAGCAGTTAGTCCATACACGACCTGCCTTAATGCCACGGCCCATACGGTAAGCACGGCTGCCATCGCGTGACCAAACGCCTGCACCAAGACCAAATACGGTGTCATTGGCGATAGCCAAAGCTTCAGCTTCATCTTTAAAGGTTGTAACTGCGAGCACTGGGCCAAAAATCTCTTCTTGGAATACGCGCATTTTATTATGGCCTTTAAGTAGCGTTGGTTTTACGTAGTAACCTTCAGCCAAGCTACCATCTAACACGTTGCGCTCGCCACCGATAAGTAGTTGCGCGCCTTCTTGTTTACCAATGTCCATGTAAGACATAATCTTGTTTAATTGGTCAGCAGAGGCTTGTGCACCAATCATGGTGTTAGGGTCTAACGGGTTACCTTGTTTGATTGCGGCAACACGTGGCAACACACGTTCCATGAATTTGTCGTACACAGACTCTTGAATCAACGCACGTGAAGGACAAGTACATACTTCACCTTGGTTAAACGCAAACAGCACTAAACCCTCAACCGCTTTATCAAAGAAGTCATCATCAGCTAATGCAATGTCTTCAAAGAACACATTAGGTGATTTACCGCCCAACTCTAAAGTAGCTGGAATTAAGTTGCCTGCAGCAGCCTGTGCAATCACGCGACCAGTAGCCGTTGAGCCAGTGAAAGCGATTTTAGCGATACGGCGACTATTTGCCAAAGGCGCACCAACATCACGACCATAACCATTCACAATGTTAATTACACCAGGAGGTACGATATCGGCAATGAGTTCCATCAATACTAGCAAACTGATAGGCGTAAACTCTGCTGGTTTCATTACCACGCAGTTACCCGCAGCAACTGCTGGAGCGAGTTTCCAAGCGGCCATTAGAATAGGGAAGTTCCAAGGGATGATTTGACCGACCACACCTAAAGGCTCATGGAAGTGATAAGCAACAGTTGTTTCATCAATCTCACTGAGGCTACCCTCCTGTGCGCGTAAGCAACCTGCAAAATAACGGAAGTGGTCAATCGCAAGAGGAATATCAGCATTCATTGTTTCGCGAATCGGCTTGCCGTTATCAATTGTTTCAGCTGTAGCTAATAATTCTAGGTTAGCTTCTAAGCGGTCTGCCACTTTCAGTAACATGTTGGCACGTTCACCAGGTGCTGTGCGACCCCATTTATCTGCCGCAGCGTGTGCAGCATCTAGAGCCAATTCAACATCTTCTGCACTAGATTTAGCAGCCTGAGTGTAAGGCTTACCAGTGATAGGTGTAATCACATCAAAGTATTCACCCTTTACTGGAGCGACCCATTTTCCGCCAATGAAATTATCATACTTGGCTTTATAAGGAATCTTTACGCCAAGACCTTTTAGTAAATCTAAACTCATGCTGACTTCTCCAATTTTTAAGAATATGAATGCTGTTTTTTAATTTTAGAAACGGTTCTTTTGTGTTGCATAACGCTAGCTTACAATTGTTTGACACAGGGTTTTGCTTAAAACAATTATTTTCAAACAATAAACCTTAGATGCTAGCAAATCAAGCGTATAAGTCATTAGTTAGCAGATAAATTTTGTTATTTGTAATGAGTCAATTATCTATGCTCATTTGTACCTAGAAAAAGCACCCATCTTAGTGCTATAGTATGTTTAAAATTTAATAAGACAGAATCGAAGCAAACACCTAAAAATGGCAAAAGATTCAGCACGATTATCCATATTAACGCGTGATTTTTGGCGTAAATTCTCGGCACCTACGCCAGAAGTATTAAGCAAGTCCATCTTGTCGTTTCTCGTTCTAGCAGAAAGCTTGGTGTGTATTTTTTGGATATTTACACTCTCTGATTTGGGTGATGGTTATGAGTTGATTGCGGCCGTACCATATTTCTATTTAGTGATTTCCTACGTTAGCCTGTTTATTTTTTATCGTTTTAAACGCTACGAATACTTCACATTTACGCAGTTGGTCATGTTGCTTGTGATGCCATTTTTTATGCAGTGGGGAATAGGCGGGTTTTCTGCATCAAGTGGTGTGGCTATCTGGGCAATATTATCGCCAGTTGGTGCATTGATGATTTTAGGCACGCGACAATCAACCCCATGGTTTTTACTCTTTATTGGCCTAGCATTTATTTCATGGAAGCTTAACCATTTTTTTGCGGGCAATGCGATGCCCATTCCTGCAAATATTAAAGATGCTTTTTTCTTAATGAATATCACTGGCACGGCCTCTATACTTTACGGTGTATTGAGGTATTTTCAGGCGCAAAAAGAGCGCGTAATGATCTCACTGGAATTAGAGCAGGCAAGGTCAGATAAGTTGTTGTTGAATATACTGCCTGCGGCAGTGGCTGAACGTCTTAAAGCCAATGATATGCGTATTGCAGATTACTATGAATCTGTGACGGTAATGTTTGCAGATTTAGTAAACTTTACGCAGATGTCAGAGCACATGTCGCCATCTCAATTGGTTGATTTACTCTCACAAGTGTTTTTGCGGTTTGATCAATTGGCAGAAAAATACCAAGTTGAGAAAATTAAAACCATAGGTGATGCCTATATGGTGATTTCTGGAGCACCAGTTTTATGTGATAACCATGTCCAACGTATCGCTGATATGGCCTTGGAAATGAATTTAGTTCTACAAGAGCTCTCTATTAATTTAGGCATTGATTTACATATGCGTATTGGCATTAACACTGGGCCTGTAGTGGCTGGTGTAATCGGTAGCAGTAAATTTAGTTATGACTTATGGGGAGATGCCGTCAATATGGCTAGTCGAATGGAAGAGACCTGTTTCCCTGGAGCTATTCAAGTGACGCAAGCAACCAAAACAGCTCTTGGTAATGAATACAGCTTTGTTGAGCGAGCAAGTGTTGAAATTAAAGGCAAGGGCGTGGTCGATACTTTTATATTACAAGGTCGTGCGTGATTTAATAAAGGTGCCGTGTAGGCACTTTTAAATACACTCTAAAATATACAAAGTGAAATTAACTCACGTATAATGCGCCCGTTCTCGGAAGGGTGGATGAGCGGTTTAAGTCGCACGCCTGGAAAGCGTGTTTAGGCTAATAGCCTAACGCGGGTTCGAATCCCGCCCCTTCCGCCAAGACTCTAATAAAAAAGCCATTCACATGGCTTTTTTTGTTATATTTCCCGATCACATTTAAATGGCTGAATAAGTGAGCATGGTAGCCCAGAGTGAGGTTTTAGTTCACTACGTTCATATTTTGCAGTCCATTAGCAGATGGATTTTGAGGCAACATCTAACAGTTTACCGGTACTTGCAATATTGAGGTTTTGTTCGGTGATAAGCTTCATGGAAACTCTCACTATTTTTGATAGAATCTCATTCACTTGCCTCCTGTTAAATCGGGTTTGGCTCAATTCTTTATTTACTGTTTTTTGGTAATCTTATTTAATTTTATGGAGTAGTAAATGAAAAAACTCAATATCGTTTTGGCAGCATTGCTTGGTTTAGCTGTTTTATCTGCACAAGCTGATACCACCAACGCAGAAAAACTGGCTAAAAAATACGTTGGTATTGCCAAAAGCGTTAATCCTGAATACAAAGGCACTTCAGTTTTTGACGGCAAACTTTTCTACAACCGTAAAATTAAACTGGGTAATAGTAAAGAAACTTCATGTGCTTCATGCCATTCAGCAAACCCAGCAGATTTAGGCAAGCACATTGTTACTGGCAAGGCCATTAAACCATTGTCACCAGTAGTGAACCCAAATCGATTTACTGACCTTGATAAAGTTGAAGATCAATTTACTCAACACTGTAATGACATCATTGGTACTGACTGTGCTGCAAAAGAAAAAGCAGACTATATTGCCTATGTAATGACAGAAAAAACACCAACAGCTAAAAAGTAAGTTTAGCCTGTGACTACACTACCTTTTAATCCTTTAGATGGTGCTTCTGTATTAGAGCGTTTGCCTGAGGCAGTGGTGCCTTTTAAGATTGCCATTATTGGTTCTGGGCCAAGCGGGCTTTCTGCAGCGGCGCGTGCAGCAGAGCTTGGTGTGTCACATGTATTGTTAGAGTCTGAATCGGCTCCAGCCAATACCACACGTAAATACCAAAAAGGTAAGCATGTGATGGCGGAGCCTAGGCATTTACCTATGCGTAGTGCTTTAGATTTTGCGGCGGGGGCGCGTGAGACTGTGCTTGGCGTTTGGGATGACGCCATTCGTAGCAAAAAGATTAATTTGAGGCTTAATGCACAGGTTATATCTATCAAAGGTCAGCAAGGTGCTTTTGAAATCCAGCTTGCTACTGGAGAGATTGTCAAATCTGAATTTGTGGTGATAGCGATTGGTTTACAGGGCAATATTCGTAAACTCAACGTGCCTGGTGATAGTCATTCACGCGTTCAGTATCAGTTAGATGATTCAAGTGAATACCAAGATGAAACGATTGTTGTAGTGGGTGGTGGTGATGCTGGTGTTGAAAATGCACTTGCACTTAAGCAACAAAACCATGTCATTCTAATCAACAGGCAAGAGGATTTTATTAATTGCCGGGATGATAATTTTGATCGCATCAATACTGCGCTTAAAAACAGTGAGCTTGAATGTCGACAAGATACTACGATTAGTGCGATTGATACTGTAGATGGTGATAACTTTCAATTGACGGTGGTTGTTAATACCCCTGAGGGTGTGGAGCGAATTGCCTGTAACCGTGTGATTGCAAGACTAGGTGCGGAGGCGCCGCGTAGACTATTAGAAAGTTTTGGAGTTAAGTTTCGTAGTAATGCGGATGATGCATTGCCTGAAACGAATAGTGATGCAGAATCCGCCATTAGTGGTATGTATGTAGTTGGTGCGCTTGCGGGATACCCGTTAATTAAACAGGCGATTAATCAAGGTTACGATGTGGTTGAGCGCATTATGGGGCGCCACGTTGAGTCATTAGACGAGTCTTTGGTGAAAGAAAAGCTTTCGCAATGTATTGGTTTTAGCACTGTAGAGGCAGGCCTCGCGGAATTGCAGAAAAGAATGCCACAATTTGCTTCATTGAGTACGCAGTTGCTACGCGAAATGTTGTTGGCCAGCACCATTCATATTTGTGCGCCTTCAGATATTATTTTTAATCGTAATGATTACAGTACGACTTTTTTCTCGATTGTTGAGGGTGAGGTTGGTGTGCATGTCAGTGATAGCGATGTGGCAGCTGCATCTTTAGGTGTGGGTCTTTTCTTTGGTGAAATGGGCTTGATTTCTGGTCGACGTCGCTCTGCAACTATTATCGCTAAAACTGCTTGTAAGCTCATTGAAACTCCTAGACTTACGATGTTGAAGCTGCTGGAGGCTTCTGAAGACTTACGGCGCATACTAGATGAAGCGGCGCTAAAGCGTGCTATACATAGTTATTTGGGGCTTGCACTATCAGCATCAGAGTTGGATTCTTTAGCAAGTACGGCTAAGTTGCGACGTTTTGCAGCGGGTGAGGTGGTATTCAAAGAGGGCGATAAAGCTGATGGCCTGTATTTGATTCGGCGTGGTTCTGTAATGGTGTCGAGGATGATTGCGGGCCGAGAATATACATTGTCTTATGTTGCTGCAGGTAATTATGTGGGAGAAATGGCGCTGATGTCAGGTAGGCCACGTTTAGCCACAGTAAAAGCTGCGATCAATACTGAGGCAATCTTACTAGAAACTGAGCATGTCACTGCCAAAATTGAGCAGAACGTGGAGTTGCGCAGTCAACTAGACGAACGCTACATGGAAAATTCACAAAATTTAGTGGCACAGCAAAGTGCTTCTGATACTGCTGGGTCTAACTCACACAAAGCAACGAATTTGATCTCCTTTCTAACAGAACAGGGGATTGGTGAAGCTACCGACGTGTTGTTGATTGATTACTCTAAGTGCATTCGTTGTGACAATTGTGAGCAAACCTGTGCTGACACACACGGAGGTACATCGCGATTGAATCGTGAGGCTGGCCCGACTTATGCCAACATCCATGTGCCAACATCATGCCGTCATTGCGAGCACCCTCATTGCATGAAGGATTGTCCTCCAGATGCTATTCGCAGATCAATTAATGGTGAAGTGTATATTACTGATCAATGTATTGGTTGTGGCAACTGTGTTAAAAACTGCCCATACGACGTGATTCAGCTAGCATCGAACCAACCTACTAGTCGTGATAAAAATTTACTTGAATTCTTGTTTGGTTTATCTATAGGGCAAGTAGAGCAGGCTCAAGCTCAGGAATCTAATTCGCCGAAATTAGCGGTTAAATGTGATATGTGTAAGAGTTTACGCGATGGCCCAGTCTGTGTCCGCTCTTGCCCTACAGGTGCGGCTATACGGGTTAATCCAGAAGATTTTTTAAAACTTGCGCACCAGTTAGGCGCTGAAGCTACTCAATAGCAGCTTAGATAAAAATTACGGGAACAACCATGCAACGTCATACCATGCTGGAGTATAAAAATTATCGCTACTTGAAGGCAAGTGGCATGCTCATGCTGATTGCAGTCTTAGCTTATATTGTTCACCATCCATTGTTGGGGCCACGTGGTAATACTTGGTTGGGGTATACATTAGGGAGTATAGGCACTGTGCTCGTATTTGTTTTGCTTTGGTATAGCGTGATACGCCGCAGGATACCAGTATTGGCTGAGCGTCGTGAGGCACTATCAGTCACTTTACCCAGCAGAGCCAATTTCCGTGAGCGGCGTAAAGAGCATGATTCATCATCTAAAGAAAAAGTTTCTACCTTACAAGGCTGGCTTTCTGCACACATCTATTTTGGTTTAGCGCTACTAGTGATTGTGACGTTACATACGGGTTTTAATTTTAATCGAAATGTTCATACGTTGGCTTATGGCTTACTTGTTGGCGTTGTGCTTACGGGTCTATACGGCATTTATACTTATTTGCGCTATCCAAGACTGATGACAGATAACCTTGGTGAAGATAGTGTAAGTACTCTAATTAATAATATCGCTGAACTTGATCAGTTAATCTTAACCAATGCATTGCTAATGCCGGATGAAATTAGTGAAATCATTCTGACCTCTAGCAAAGAAACACGGATTTCAAACAACTTACTTGAAACTTTGCGCGGAAAACCAAAGCATTGCGCAACACGTATGGCTATTGATAAGTTACAGACATTAAATCACCACCTAAATCACATTCAAGATCGTGGACTGCGTGACATCTGTTCGCTATTGCTACGTAAGGAAACTCAACTTAAAAGAGTGCGTATGGATATGATGTATAAGGCACGGCTTCAATATTGGCTAAACTTACATGTGCCACTTGCGATTGGCCTAATGGCAGCATTAGTTGCGCATGTCATCTCTGTATTCTTTTTTTGGTAAAAAGTGATGATACGTTGCCTGCTGATTAAAACTGGACGTAACCAACGCGGTTTGCCAATTCGCACGGAACGTAATATTGAAGGTGATGTGCTCCGCATAGGTCGCTCTGCTGAGTGTAATATTCACCTTCAGGATCATCGTGTTAGTCTTCATCACGCACATATTCGGCACTCTGCCGATGGAAAGCTGTATATCGATAGTGAGGCTGCGGCCTTACAAATTAATGGTAGTTTTGTTGAGAGTGCCGAACTTATTTCGGGGATGCAGATTAACCTTGGCCCGTATTTATTTATTGTCGAGGCTATTCCTGCATCAGAGCAACTCACACTGAGTTACGAGCTGGTTCAGCCTCAGCATGATACGGCGGCTGAGTTAAAAAATTGGCAGCCTGCACTGTTATCCAATAAGTGGTTTAGTAAACGGACTACCGCTTGGTTGTTGTTTGGTCTGATTATTGTCGAGTTTTTACTTTTGCCAATTTTACAAAGCGTCAGCCCGCAGCTAAATTCTGCATTAAAGAAAATTAATATTAATCCACATCAAGCTTGGATTTCTGGAGCACTTTCTAACCCGCATCGAGGCTCAAACACTAGTTGCATGGATTGTCATAGCACTCCGTTTAAATCGGTGAGCAACAGTACTTGTATGAAATGCCATACTGAGACGACGGGCCACAGTCAGCATGTAAAAGAAAACTGGAATGACCACTTAAAAATAGATTGCACTGAATGTCATCGGGAGCATCAGGGCGGTCCTCGTATGCCTAATCGTAGTGAAGGTGAATGTATCAATTGCCACGCTAATATCAAGCGTCATGACAAAAAGTCAACTCTGCCAAATATTCATGATTTTAGTGAAGATCATCCCGCTTTTAAACTCAGTATTCAATCCGGACCAAATGCAAAAGATGTGCGTCGAGTACAGCAGTCTGATGACGAGTCAGAAAATGCTATTAATCAGCCTAAAGAAAGCTCAAACCTTAAATTTCCGCATGATCAGCACGTTGGAATGGTGCAGGGGCCAAAAGGAATGTCAGACATTAGAGATATGAAATGTACGAATTGTCATCAGGCTAACAATGCAGGAATGAAGTTCAGGCCAGTGAGCTTTAAGCAGCATTGTCTAGAATGTCACAGTGATCAAATGGAATTTAACCCGAAAGTGGAGGGGCGTTTATTGCCGCATACCTCTACTATTGAGTTAAGTAATACGCTAAGGGATTACTACGCTGGTTTGGCTTTTAAAAACAAACAGTCAGCAAAATGGGTTGATGAGCAACTTGAAAAAACATCAAAATCATTGTCAGAAGCAGATGGATGCGCTTATTGCCACGTCACTAAGCCAGCAATTGATGCACAAACTTTATTTGAAGTAGCGCCATTGCAACTGACACAAAATTGGTTTCCAGCGGCTAAGTTTCCACATAATCGGCATACAACATCTAAATGTGTCGACTGCCACAAAGTAGAACAATCAACTGACAGTGCAGATATTGCTATTCCAAGTAAGCAATCTTGCCAACAGTGTCATGCAGGTATGAATCCCACAACTGATAAAGTGAGCAGCTCGTGTGAAAGTTGCCATAAATTTCATACATCGGCTGTCTTGAGCGCAAATTGAAATGTGGATAATTAAACTAGGCGGAAGTTTGCTTGGTTCACCAGAGTTAAAAAACTGGTTGGATGCGTTAGTTAAATTTAGTGATGGCAAGGTTGTGATTGTGCCCGGTGGCGGTGTTTTTGCTGATGCGGTACGAGATGCGCAGAAATTATCAAACATCAGTGACGTTACGGCACATCAATTAGCGTTGAAAGCGATGGATCAGTTTGGCTTATTGCTTGCAGGTATGAATGCTGAGTTGGTTACAGCAAGTAGTGAGCTTGAAATTGCTGAACGTGGCTGGCAGCACAGATGCATTGTGTGGCTACCTAGTCAAATGGTATTGGCAGATGACGAAATTCCGCAGAATTGGGAAGTGACTTCTGATAGTTTAAGTGCTTGGTTAGCAAACAAGCTGAATGCTAAGCAGTTGATATTGGTAAAGTCTAAATCTCTTGATGATTATCCGAGTGCTATTTCGGCTCAAACTCTGGTTGAAGATGGTTTGGTCGATGCCCAGTTTTTAAACTTTATAAAAGGGCAGGGTTATCAAACACAGATCCTCAATAAAAGTGACAGTCATTTGTTTAATAATTCGATTGATCCACAACACTTTGAGCAGTTTGGTTGCAACCTTTTGATGAATGACTAACGTAAAGCCTAAGGTAAAGACTTAGCTAGGCCTTCTCTCGTTTTTTAAATCTAAATTCAATTGAAAATTATTTGCATCTGTGTGACAAGAGTTACAAAGTATTGCCGATTATTTCTGAATAATGCATGTAACTGCTTAACCTTTAGGCAGAATTTTGGAGAAATATCATGCATATAATCAAGAAATTAGTTCTAGTGGTTGGCTTAACTTTTTCCGGAGTTTCTTTTGCGGGTGAGTTTGGTGACCATTGCACCACAGGCTTATCTAAAGGTGCTTTAGTTAAAACTCAATGTGAAATTAACGAAGTTTTTGGTGGTAAAACTTACTGCTTTGGTAATGAGGGCGCTCGCGATTCATTTTTACTTGATCCTCAAAGCACCATCGATAAAGCAGCCACTTTTTATGCTAATAAGGCCGAGGCTGAGAGCGTTAAGGTGAGTCAATTGGATATGATGACTATGGAAAATCCAGCTGTTAAAGTATGTAATATTCGTGGTGCAAGGTTTTAGCCTGACTGAATCTTGCCAGTTAGTGGTAGCTAAGCTGTCGGCTGGCAAGATTGTGTTTATCTGCACTGCAAATAAGGTGTTTTTATAGAGTTTTAGCGCATATCTGCCATGAAGAATGGTTGTTAAAAAGTTAATCTGTCAATCAGCATATCTTAAAAATAGTATGAATTTCGGGCCAAGTTTACTCAGTTGAAACAGGTCTAATCATGTAAAATTCATCCTATGTCGCAAATTAGTCCATCATCGCTTAACTCACCTAGTTTCGTTCATCTGCGTTGCCACAGTGAGTACTCCATTGTGGATGGTATCGTGCGCATTGATGACTATGTGCAGCAGGCGGTTAAAGGTCAAATGCCGGCTTTAGCACTGACGGATTTAAGTAATCTTTTTGGTGCAATCAAGTTTTATAAAGCAGCTCGCGGTAAAGGCATTAAACCACTTTTGGGTTGTGATGTTTGGGTGGAAAATACCGCTAATCGTGACCAGCCTTCACGAATTTTGTTGTTATGTCAGTCACATGCTGGCTATCTGTTGTTATGTCAGTTGCTCAGCCGTGCTTTTCTTAATAATCAGTATCGCGGACGTGCCGAAATCAAGCGTGAATGGTTTGTTGAGTGCGGCACAGAAGGCTTGCTCTTATTGTCTGGTGCGTTGGCAGGTGATATTGGTCAGGCTTGTGCACAGAGTAATTTAGATTTAGCGCGTAAGTTAGCAGGCGATTGGCAAGCACTTTTCCCTGAGCGTTTTTATTTAGAAGTGCAGCGCGTTGGTAGTGGCGTTCAGCGTGTGCTTGAAGATGAATATATCCACTCCGCACGTTCAATTGCCAGCCAGTTGAATTTGCCTATTGTGGCAACGCACCCCATTCAGTTTATTTCATCTGATGATTTTAGAGCACATGAGGCACGTACATGTATTGCAGAGGGTTATGTGTTGGCCGACACGCGTCGACCTAAAAACTTTACGACTGAGCAATACTTTAAAACGCAGGCTGAAATTTTAGCATTGTTTGCTGATATGCCAGAAGCATTGGTTAACAGTGTGGAAATTGCTAAACGTTGCAATCTAACTCTTACCTTAGGTAAAAATTATCTACCTAACTTTCCAACGCCAAATAATGAAAGTTTAAATGATTATTTGATTGCAGAAGCGCGGGCGGGTTTAGCTAAACGTTTGCAAGTGCTGTATCCAGATGAGGTTTTGCGAGAATCTAAGCAAGCGGCTTATCACGAACGTTTGGATTTTGAAACCAATGTGATTAATCAAATGGGCTTCGCGGGCTATTTTTTAATCGTGGCCGACTTTATTCAATGGGCAAAGCATAATGGCGTGCCAGTTGGCCCTGGTCGTGGCTCTGGTGCCGGTTCTGTAGTGGCTTATAGTTTAGGTATTACAGACTTGGATCCGCTGGAATATAACCTGTTGTTTGAGCGTTTTTTAAATCCAGACCGCGTTTCTATGCCTGACTTTGATATCGACTTTTGCCAAGAAGGGCGAGATCGTG
>CAYQZK010000055.1:0-11855 GCA_964422015.1 uncultured Methylotenera sp. | reverse complement strand
ACGGCATTGCTGTTTACCAAGAGCAGGTGATGCAGATTGCTCAGGTGGTGGCAGGCTACAGCTTGGGCGGTGCAGACTTGCTGCGCCGAGCCATGGGTAAAAAGAAAAAAGAAGAGATGGATGCGCAGCGCCTTACTTTTACCGAAGGCGCGGTGAAAAACGACATGACCGAGCGTCAGGCAAGCGAGTTGTTTGATTTGCTAGAAAAGTTTGCTGGGTATGGTTTTAATAAATCACACGCGGCAGCTTACGCATTGGTGGCCTATCAAACAGCCTATCTAAAGACACATTATCCAGCGGCGTTTTTGGCAGCTACGATGTCGGCAGATATGAATAATACCGACAGTGTGCACATTTTTTATGATGATTGCGCCCCCAATCAAGTTGAAGTGTTGCCACCCGATGTGAATCAGAGTGAATTCAAATTTACACCAATCAATAAAAACCAAATTTTGTATGGCTTAGGTGCGGTAAAAGGTACGGGCTGGGCAGCGATAGAAGTGATTTTAGAAGCACGTCGTCAAGGTGGTCCGTTCAAAGATTTATTTGATTTTTGTTGTCGCTTGGATTTGCGCAAAGTGAATCGCCGAGTGGTGGAATCACTCATTCGTGCTGGGGCGTTTGATAAACTTTCACCTTGCCGTAACGCTTTGCTAGCAGGTGTTTCTACTGCAATAGCTGCTGCTGAGCAAAGTAGCGCAAATAGTAACCAAAACAGCTTATTTGGTGAGGCCGTAGATACTGCGGCACATGTATTGCCTAGTGTGCCAGCATGGAGTGAACAGCAACGCTTGCAGGAAGAAAAAACAGCATTAGGATTCTTTTTTAGCGGACATCCTTACTTGGCTTATAAAAAAGATTTGGGCCAGTTTGTAAGCACTACGTTAGCTAATTTAAGCCCTAAAGAGCAGCCGCAATTATTGGCGGGAATTGTTTCAGGCATCCGCGTCCGCATGACGGCACGAGGAAAAATGGCAATAGTTGGTTTGGACGACGGCACTACACGAATTGAAGTGGTGGTGAATAACGAATTGCTGAATCAATATCAGACACTATTGAAAGATGATCAGTTAGTGATTGTAGAAGGCCGTGTAAGTAATGATGAGTTTTCTGGCGGCGTACGAGTGAATGCGAGAAAGTTGCATGATTTATCCAGCTTAAGAAATAGTCGCGCCAGTTTCTTGAAGATTTCATGTAATGGTCAAGCTGATGCTGTTAAATTGAAGTCTTTGTTAAAACCTTATTGCAAAGCGGCTTCAGACGAGCAACGTGGCTGTGCGGTTAAAGTGGAATATCATAATAAAACCAGTAAAGTAGAGTTAATGTTGGGTAATGACTGGCGTGTAGATTTACATGAGGAACTGATTGCGGGATTGACCGATTGGTTAAGTCGTGAGAATGTTAAAATCCTATATAATTAGACCATTCTAGAATCAGATTATTTGAGACTTAAGACGAACATATGAAAATAACTTATTTAGATTTTGAACAACCTATCGCTGAGCTTGAAACTAAAATTGAAGGTTTGCAAGCAGCCCATGATGATCATGATGCTTTGGATATTTCTAAAGAGTTGGCCGCATTAGTTAAGAAAAATCAAAAATTATCTCAGGATATTTACGGTAATTTATCTGCTTGGCAAATATCTCAGTTGGCACGTCACCCTCAACGTCCTTACACTTTAGATTACATCAGTGCCTTATTTACAGACTTTGAAGAGTTGCATGGTGACCGTGCGTATTCTGATGACCCGGCCATTGTTGGTGGTTTAGCTCGGTTTGAAGGTCAGCCCGTCATGGTAATCGGCCACCAAAAAGGCCGTGATGTAAAAGAGCGTCAATATCGCAACTTTGGTATGCCGCGTCCAGAGGGTTATCGCAAAGCTTTGCGCCTATACCGCTTAGCCGAAAAATTTAATATTCCTATCATCACTTTGATTGACACTCCAGGCGCTTATCCTGGTATTGGTGCTGAAGAGCGCGGACAGTCAGAAGCGATTGCACGTAACTTATATGTCATGGCTGAGTTAAAAACACCGATTATTGGCGTGATTATTGGCGAGGGTGGCTCTGGTGGTGCGTTGGCATTGGGTGTGGTGGATCAATTGTTAATGTTGCAGTACAGCACTTATTCAGTCATTTCTCCTGAAGGTTGTGCCTCAATCTTATATAAGAGTGCAGATAAAGCGCCTGTTGCTGCAGAATCTCTTGCTATTACAGCAACACGCTTAAAAGCAATGGGTTTAATTGACCGTATTATTCCAGAGCCATTGGGTGGTGCGCATCGTTCACCAGAAGTGGTAATGGAAACTTTGCGTGGCGCTCTTAAAGAAGAGTTAGCGCGTTACAAAACAAAATCCATTAAAACCCTGCTTGTTAGTCGCTTAGAGCGTTTAATGAGTTATGGAAACTTTAAAGAAGCCGTTGAAAAATAAGGCGTTTTTAAAAAATGCAGCAGCACTTAAACTGGAAAAGTTAGAGTCTGCTGCATTACATCCTCTTGCAGTTCATCTCCAAAAATTTCTCGCCACACATCTAAAATCTAATCAAAGCTTGTTGTTGGCATTGAGCGGTGGTCTGGATTCTTGCGTTTTATTGCATGCACTCAATGCGTTAAAGTTAGCGAGTTCAAGTTTTGATTTGCATGTTATGCATGTACATCACGGTCTAAGTGCAAATGCCGATCAATGGTCAAGCTTCTGCTCCGAGTTATGCCAAAAGAATAATATTCCCTTACAGATAGAACATGTGCATGTTGATAAAAATGCAGGCATGGGTATAGAAGCTGCGGCTAGGCAACAGCGCTATGAGGCTTTATTTGCTTATAAAATAGATAGCAACACACCTGATTTTATAGTAACAGCCCATCACCAAGATGATCAGGCTGAAACGCTGTTATTACAGCTGTTCAGAGGGGCAGGGGTGAAGGGCTTGTCGGCGATGGCTTCTTTAGATCAATCTAAGCGATTATTGCGGCCATTGCTTGATATTCCACGTGCAGTGCTTCACGAATATGCATTGAAATACCAGCTAAAGTGGTGCGAAGATGAAAGTAATCATGACACGCATTATGAACGCAACTTTGTACGTCACGATGTTTTGCCCATGTTGGCTACACGTACACCAGCGATTGGGTCGGTACTTGCTAGAACTGCAACACACTTTGCTGAAGCGCAGGAGTTGTTAAATACCTTAGCCAGTATCGATGCTCAACCTTTGCTTAAAGACAATAGTTTGTGCCTACAAGGTTTAGCTACTTTAGATATTGCACGTGTTAAAAACGTGTTGCGTTGGTGGTTTTCTCATAATCAACTTGCTATGCCAAGTGCTGATCAATTGGGCGAGATTGTTAATCAACTATTTAATGCAAAGCCAGATGCTAATCTTTGTATTGTTTTACAGCATTTAACGTTGCGGCGTTATCAGCAACGGGCTTATTTATGCCAAGAGCGTAGTAATCATCCCTTTGACTTGGTTTGGCAGGGTGAACCTATTTTGCCTTTACCAGATGGAGGACATTTGGAGTTTAGGCGAGTTACTGGCGCTGGTTTGGCTGTTAAATTGGGCATGAGCAAACTAAGAATTTCTAATCGAGATGGTGGTGAGCGCTTTAAACCCAATGCACTCAGACCAACCCGTACACTCAAGCATTTACTACAGGAAGCCAATGTTCCACCATGGCAACGTGTACATTTGCCACTAATTTACTGGCAAGATACTTTGGCTTGTGTTCCAGGAATTGGGGTGGCTTATGAACTGCAGGCAAGCGGAAGTGAGCAGGGCATTGAAATCGTTTGGAAGAATGGGCTGAATTAATGTCTAACGTTAGCAAAGTAACCATTTGTAGCACAGCTCGACTGGTACGCGGTGTTAATGATCGACATCAGCTACAGCAACTGGCAAAGGGTGTTCAACAATGGCAAAAGTATGAGGTTTGTACATTGCCGCAGTGGCTGGATAATGTCATTAGTCGTGCAACATTATTAGGGCTGTTGGCCGATGACGTAGTTCCATCTATTGTTTTAAGCCCTTTGGCAGAGGCTTATTTGTGGGAACAAGCGATTAGTAGTTGTTTAGAAAAGCATGAAGCTGCTGCACTTTTTGATATTCGTGCTTTGGCACGGTCAGCCATTGAGGCGAATCAACTCATGTGGGATTGGCTCATTGATGAATCAGAGATTAATCATCATGCTATCAGTCAGGAAACACGACAGTTTTTGCGTTGGCGACATACCTTTCAATCTATGTGTCAACAAAAGTCAGCTGTAGAGGTCGCACGATTAACGGCTTTGCAAATTAGTCTGTTAGAAAACATGAAGCAAGAATTAGCCTTGCCGCAACATATTGTTTTAGCAGGATTTGATCGAATTACTCCATTACAAAACCGCTTGTTTGACTTCATAAAGACGCAGGGAGTTGAGCTGGAGTTTGTTGCGCCTACTACACAAAAGAGTTCAAAAGTTGAATATTATGCTTTGAATGATGTCTATTCTGAGTGCCGTGCTGCAGTTGCTTGGGCAAAACAAAAACTTGCTTTAAACCCAAGTGCTCAGTTGGCAATTATTAGCCCAGCTTTAAGCAATATCCGTCGTGAATTGGCAGATTTACTGGACGATACGTTTCACCCTCAAACATTGCAGCCTGTGCATTTTGAAATGCCGCGCTGCTATGATTTTTCGTTAGGTTTGGCACTCACAGAATATCCTATCGTACATAGTGCGCTACAACTGCTTAGATTTTCTACTAGGAGAGCAGATTTAAATTTTGATGAAGTCACCCCATTGCTACAGGATATTTATTGGGGGAGTGACTTAGAGCTTGATGCTAGGGCGCAATTTGATGCGTATTTGCGCCAACGATTGAGTGCTTCATACAGCCTAGATGTATTACTCAAGCAAGCAAAAGAATTACATACAGAAGAGCATCTTCAATTAAGCATATTGATTGAGCATCTTGAATTGGTCGCACAATTTCAGAGCCAGTCGCAGTTACGTCAGTTTCCCTCTGCATGGGTCATGTCTTTTGTAAAACTTTTGGAATCACTGGATTGGGCGAATAGCCGGCCATTGTCCAGTCATGAATACCAGTCACAGCAAGCCTTTTTTAAAAGTTTGAAAAAGTTTAGTGCACTAGATGTTATTGTTGGAAAAATGACTGCGAGTGAAGCGACTCAAAAAATCACAGAGCTATGTACGAACACCATCTTTCAGGCTGAGGCTACGGGTGACATTCATATTCAATTGTTAGGGTTACTTGAAACACCCGCAGCGCAACTGGATGCGGTGTGGGCAATGAATATGAATGATCAGCATTGGCCGCCCCCCGTTAAGTTGAACCCATTGCTGCCGGCTGAATTACAGCGCAGTCGCGGCATACCTAATGCCAGTGCCAGTATTCAAAACACGTTTGCCTCTATAGTGCATCAACGTTTATTACAGAGTGCACCAGAAATTGTTTTTTCATATGCACTTAAAGAAGATGAACGTGAGTTGCGCCCATCGCCATTGCTGGCTGTAGATGGATTAGAGTTGCCACAATTGCAACTTTCAGGAGTGTCGAGCTTAGCAGAGATTTTAGCGCAACCAGCAAGCATGCAGATGCTGGATGATGATATTGCTCCAGCAGTTTTAGAGGGTGAAAAAATTCGCGGCGGGGTGAAGCTATTTGCCACTCAAGCCATTTGTCCTGCATGGGCATTTTATCAATATCGTTTAGGGGCCAATAAGCTGGAAACGCCCATTGATGGGCTGGATAGCATGGCGCGCGGCAGCCTGTTACATCAAGTGTTGCAGAATTTCTGGCAGAACTGCCAAAATTTAAGTAATTTGCAGGCAATGAGTGCTTCACAGCGCTTGTTAGCCATTGATGTAGCGATTCAACAAAGTATAAAAAATTTACAGGATGACTTTGCAAGTAAGCTACCTCCGCCAGTATTGCTCATTGAGCAGCAACGATTGACTGCTTTGTTAGAAGCCTGGCTTGATATTGAAGCCGCGCGTGCTGATTTTGAGGTCGCTGCCTGTGAGCAGTCGCATGTGCTCGATATTGATGGGCTAACGGTAAAGCTGACAATAGACCGCATTGATAGGTTGGCAGATGGCGGACTTGTAGTAATTGATTATAAAACAGGCAGTGCCGTGAGCAATAAAACCTGGGCAGACGACCGCATTTCTGAGCCGCAGTTACCTATATATGCTGCGTTAGCTTTGCAAGGTGATCAGGTTGCTGCAGTATGTTTTGCTAAAGTTCGTAGCGATGAAACCAAGTTTATTGGTTTATCTGCCGATGAAAATATCTTGACTGATGTCTCTGCTTTGACAGCGGTTAAATCAGGCTCAGTGTTTAGTCGGTTTGAAAGCTGGGAGGCCTTGTTAAAGCATTGGCAAACAAGTCTACATCACATTGCGCAAGAGATTAAAGCGGGCGAAGCAAGCGTAACATTTAGCAAAGAAACCGATTTAACCTATTGTGATGTAAAACCCTTATTACGCCTACCGGAGCGTCATTTGCAGTTTGAACGACAAGCTACTGCTAGTTCGGGCAATCTAAAAGCTGATACCGAATAACCGCTCATTTAGCTGCACGTATTTCTGTAACCACTGAGCTTGAAATATCACTTAACTTTAAGCTTCTTGGGTCATCATTATTGAGCAAAGTAGAGACTTGTGCATAGCTATTGGATACGAACAGCTCTTGATCAAAGCCTGCTCGACTTACACCGTAATCAATAAGTTCACGTTCAGCCGGCGTGAGTTTGCTGACTAAGTTTTTAGTAGCCCATATTTTGCCTAACCTTGCAAAGTCAGAGAGTCTGCCACAGATATTCATGGTTTCGCCTAAAACAACGAGCTCGTAGCTGGTGTTTGTTTTAAACGTTCCTAGCCATTCTTGCCCCTCATTAAGACCAATATTCATGTAGAGTTGATTCGTCCAACCTTTTTTCAGTGACCATGCATGGCTAATCTTCTTCATGGTTTCACGAATTTCACAGGCGCATAAAATAGCGTTCATGAGGTAGTTATGGTCAGGTTGGGGGAAGAAGTAATACACCATGCCATCGCCAGTATGCTTTCCGTAAGCCCCATAATATTTTCTAAAGATGGGATCAAGCGTAGACCAGACTTCGTTAATGAGTTGAAAGTATTCTTCTGGAGGCAGTTCAGCACAGATGCGAACAGAGTTTTGCAAGTCGGCAACTAATGCTGCCAACGGTGTTAAAACCGGCAGTTGCTGGCTGAGTAGGGTACGAATGACTGAGTCTCGGCAGGATAACCATTCAAGCAGTTGATTGGCATCTTCTTTTTCTGGAACATAAGTAAACAGCACACCTTCTCTAAAGCTAATAGTAATGATGCGTTGATTGCCTCTAGTAGAGTGATGGAAAGTGGATTCCTGAACTAATGTATTTTCAGGTGCACTTGCTAGATCGTAACAGTGTTCAAGCCATTGCTTGGTACTAAGGTCTAAAGTTTGCGTGCATTTAGATAAAGCTTCTTTAGTCAGTCGACTTTTAAGTACATTAAAGTGATTGATTAATAGAACCTGTTGTTCATCTGTGTTTGAGCCTTTTGCCCAGTCCAATAGAGTAGGGATGATGGATCGATCTTCAGCACGTTCTGGAATAGAAGTGTTTGCAAATAATAATTGTTGAGCGGCATCATTTAGCCAGATCAGACCACAATCATAATTAATCATATAGGCAGGGTGGTTAATCTTATCTACTGATATATTGAGTGATTTTAAATTACCGTTAATTTTGTTATTAATTAATGGATTATCACGTTTTTCTAATGTTTCAGATGATGTTATTTTATTTGCATCAACCGTTTGTTTTTGTGCAGAGATTAGTTCTTCTTCAAACATGTCATGCTTCACCAATTGAGCTCTGACATCTAGATTTTTTTCAGGCTCTAATGGTTTATTGATTGAGTTTTGCTGATTGAACTGTACAGATATTTCATCCATAGACAATCCTTGACGTTTTAACGTTAAGATTTGTTGAATTTTCTCAAGTGTCCAATCTGGAAAATAACCCAAAGTGGTCAGTGCAGCACCAGGTGAAGAGGGCATACGCTTAACTTCTGGCCTAGGTACTAAGCCCAAGCTAATGTAGTTATTTAGGGTAGCTCTAGAGATTCCCGTTTGATCAAGCAACTGTTTACTCGTAATCATTGGATGCACCAATATTTTAATTAGACAGTTGAAACTATACAGTTAGACAATTAAAAGTCAAGTGTCTAAATTGTAAGCTAGATTAAATTGCAAGTAATCAGTTGTATAAATGCAACAGTTAGACAGTTTGATGAGTGTGCTTAGACAGTTGTTCTTATGAAAATGGTTAGTTATTGGATTACTTTTAACATAGGTTAAGTTACGCCATTATGCTAACCTCTCTAAAAATGTTTAATTAAAACAAGGTTTATGACGCAAGACATTAACATCGTTGACACTAATAATCGTAAACTCGCACTAACACACGCATCATTTATTGTTGAAGCGCCTGCTGGTGCAGGTAAAACAGAGTTGCTTACACAACGTTATTTGAGCTTGTTAGCTTGTGTGGATGAGCCTGAAGAAATTGTTGCACTCACTTTCACCAATAAAGCCGCTGCGGAAATGCGTAACCGTATTTTGCTTAGTTTAGAACGCGCAAAAAACCAAATAGTAGAAACTGAGCCGCATAAGTTAGAAACTCGCAAGCTCTCTAACGCAGCGCTACATCAATCTAATCTTAAGCAATGGGATATCCTTTCTCAGCCTAGTCGTTTACGTATTCTTACCATTGATGCGCTCTGTAGTAGTCTGACACGTCAAATGCCTTTGTTAAGCAAGTTTGGCGGTCAGCCTAGAGTGAGTGATGATACGGATGTGCACTACGCTGAGGCAGCAAGGCGTGCCATTGCAAATATCATGCATGAAACGCAATCGGATGATGTGGTGACTACAGCCTTGCGTTATATGGATAACAATAGTGAAAAGCTGGCAGAATTATTAGCAAAAATGTTGGCTAGGCGTGACCAATGGTTACCGTTTGCTGTACATTTGCACGCGCTAGATGTTGACGATATTGCTTATAAAACAGAAGCGGCGTTGCGGTATTTAATTTCAGACCATCTCCAGAACGCGCTGCAAATATTGCCACCTCAAATACAGAGCCAATTAATGCCATTGGCACGATATGCAGCCAGTAATCTGGATGAGACTGCCGATATTGCACCTTTACTGGATTGGCAAATAACATTAACCACAGATGCAGATGATTTAGTTCTATGGCAGGCCGTTTCTAAATTATTGGTGACTAAATCCGAGCGCAGTTATCGCAAAACTGTGACTAAAACTACAGGCTTTTTAGCGGATAAAGAACATAAAGCAAATAAAGATGCGTTTCTTGAGCTACTTGCACAGTTAGATAATAGCGAGGTGATAGCCAGTTTGTGTGATTTACCTGCTATTGAAAATTTAGAAGAAAATCAGCAGGTTATTCAAGCATTAACACAATTGTTAAAGCTTGCGGCAAGCCATTTGTGGGCGATATTTCAGGCGGCAGCTGAAGTCGACTTTGTTGCCATCGCTCAAAGTGCTCAGCAAGCACTAGAAAATGAGCAGGGAGCGACAGATCTTGCACTTAAGCTAGATTATCAGATTTCACATTTGTTGATAGATGAGTTTCAGGATACTAGCCCTGTTCAAATGCAGTTGATTAAGAAGCTTATCGAGGGCTGGCAACCAGGCGATGGTCGTACTTTATTTTGCGTAGGTGACCCTATGCAGTCTATTTACCGCTTTCGTAAAGCAGAGGTGAGTCTATTTCTGGAAGCGGCACAACATGGCATTGGTCATTTATCTCTAGAACGATTGCAATTAAGTCGTAATAATCGTTCACACCCGGCGGTAATTGATTGGATTAATGCGTCGTTTGTGCAAGTTTTTCCAAATAGCGACAATATTCATCAAGGCGCAATTAGTTATCGTGATTTTATGGCAACTCGCACTGAGGTTGCTGGAGAGGGTGTGATTTTGCACCCATTGGTGTTAGATACGGCTACAGACGATGCTGAGTCTGCTGAGGGCGCTGCTGAAAATGTCAACATCAAGGCATTAGAGGCTCAATATGTGGCCAATTTAGTGTCAAGTTTAAAAGAGCAGCAAGAATCCAACTTATCCACTCCACCTAAGAAAATTGCGGTATTGGTGCGTAGTCGTAGTCACCTGAGGGATTTGGTGTCTGAAATGCGTAGAAATTATCCGCAGGTTAAGTTTCAGGCGGTGGAGATTGAAGCATTGAATGATAGGCAAAGCGTGCAAGATGCCTTCTCATTAGTCTGTGCATTACATCATCGAGCTGATCGAATTCACTGGCTCAATATATTACGTGCGCCTTGGTGTGGACTAACTTTGGCTGATTTGCATGCGCTGGCTGCAGATGATCATCGCGCAACGATTTGGCAGTTGATGCATGATGAGGTGAGGCTGCAAAAATTAAGTGCTGATGGAGTTTTACGGTTAACACATATTAAAACTGTGCTAACTGAAGCTTTTGCATGTCAGGGGCGTATGCCTGTCCGTCGATGGTTGGAAAGTACGTGGTTGCGGCTTGGTGGGGGAAAGTGTCTTGCAGAAGCCGGTGATATGCGTGATGTGCAGGAGTTTTTTGATTTAGTTGAAAAAATCAGTCGTAGTGGCCATGTCGATATAGCTGCGTTGGAAATTGGGTTACAAAAGCTCTATGCCAAGCCAGATATTGATGCGCCAGACACTTTGCAGTTTTTAACCATACACAAATCCAAAGGTTTGGAATTTGATACGGTGATTTTACCTGCGCTAAATCGCCCACCACGCCATGCCGACCATGAATTGGTGTTGTGGCAAGAGGTGATGCTAGAAGGTGAAATGCACTTGATTGCTGCGCCTTATAGGATGCGTAAAAAGAGTGATAGAGATACATCACCTAGCGTTTATCAGTTCTTAAAAGATCTGGAAGCCGTGCGTGGTGATAATGAAATCGTGCGCTTGCTATACGTTGCGGCAACCCGTGCTCAGCGGCAATTACACCTCATAGCGACGATACAGCCTAATAAAAAAGGCGAACTCAAACCTGCCGCTAAATCACTGCTTAAAGCACTTTGGCCTGCGGTAAAAACTCAGTTTGAACAAGCTCAACCTTATTCAACAAACTTAAGTGACAATTCGGCAGATATGGACATTCGCCAGTTCAAACCGCAATTACAGCGATTGCCTTTAAGTGATTTACTAGCCTCAAATGATGTTTTCCAAGTATTATCTCCAGCCGAAATCCTTAACGTAAATCATCAAGTTGCAACAGTGCTAGCGCCGAATAAGTCGTTTGCAGATTATTTTAACGACGCAGACTTGCAACGTCATTGCGGTATATTGGCCCATCAATATATGGAATTATTTTCTGCGGGTGATTTGAGTTTGTGGAGTAAAGAGCGTTTGCAAAGGTGTCAGCCTGCAATGCAGCAATGGTTTAAGCAGCAAGGCTACTCTACGGAAGTAGCAGAGCAAGGCTCTGTGCTAGTAATGGCAGCACTACAAACTACTTTAAGCAGTCAAGCTGGTACTTGGGTATTGCAAAAACATACAGATGCCGCGAGTGAATTGAGTTTAATGCAAGTGCAGGAATCTGGCGTGAGGCAACACGTGATTGATCGCACTTTTGTAGAGAATGGTGTGCGTTGGATTATTGATTACAAACTGGGTTATGCCGATGAAAGCGTTGATCCTGCTAAGGTGGCAGAGCAGCATCGACCACAGTTGGAGCGTTATGAGAGTTTGTTTTCTAAAGTAGGGCTTCCTATAAAGAAAGCCGTATTGTTTTTAAATTCAGGAAAATTA
>CAYQZK010000054.1:0-11883 GCA_964422015.1 uncultured Methylotenera sp. | reverse complement strand
AACTGACGACCTTCGCATTACAAGTGCGCTGCTCTACCAACTGAGCTAATCCGGCTATAAATCGAGCTGCGTATTATACTGATTTTTTCTAGGATGTGTAAATTATTTTACAACTGTTAACGTAGGTTTTTTTGCACTTACTTTCTTTTGATCACCCAACGCAGATGAAGGCGCAGAACCGGTTGAAGCTGAACTGCCAGACCTTGCAGTCCCATCAAAGAACATACCCTCACCATTCTCACGCGCAAACAAACCTTTCACTGCATGCATTGGTATAAATATATTTTGCGAAACGCCTCCAAAACGCGCAGAAAAAACAATAGCATCATTATCAATCTGCAACGACTTAGTCGCAGCGTAGCTTAAGTTAAGTACGATTTCACCTTCTTTAACATACGCCATCGGCACGCGGGTATCATTATCTACAACCACCAGCAGATGTGGCGTCAAATTATTATCCGTGCACCACTCATGTAGCGCTCTCAACATATAAGGTTTAGTTGAAGTAAAACCGTCCATATCACTTACTTACGCATTGCCTTTTCAGACGGAGTCATCGCATCTGCATATAGAGGCCTGGAGAACAAACGCTCCGCGTACTTCAATATAGAAGACGCTTGATTCGGCAACTCAATCCCATAGTGACCTAAACGCCACAACAATGGCGTCACCGCAACATCTAACATAGAGTATTCATCACCCAGCAAATAATTTTGCTTAGCAAAAATAGGCACCAATTGCGTTAAATTATCACGAATTGTCGCACGAGCCTTGTCTGCTTTTTGCTCATCATCAGATTCAATATCTTTAATGTGATCGAATAAGTCTTTTTCAAAACTATATAAAAACAGGCGAGCCCTTGCGCGCATCACAGGATCAGGTGGCATCAACTGTGGATGAGGGAATCGCTCGTCGATATATTCATTAATAATATTGGCTTCCGACAACACCAAATCACGCTCAACCAAAACTGGCACTTGGTTATATGGATTAATAACTGCCAAATCCTCCGGCTTATTAGCAAGATCTACATCAATAACCTGAAAATCCATACCTTTTTCAAACAAAACAATTCGACAGCGGTGACTGTAGGGATCGGTCGTCCCTGAATATAAGGTCATCATTTAGTGCACATCCTTCCAATAAACTTTTTTAAGCTTGTATGTGAGTACGATCAACACACTCAGAAACAGCAATACAAACCACCCCAAATGATTACGCTGCTGCTTCACAGGCTCTGCTACAAAAGCTAGAAAATTGGTTAAATCTCCGACCAACGTATCGTATTCTTGAGTAGACAAAACACCTGTTTTAACCAATTTCAGCTGGTGTGTTTCATGATCTAACTCCTGCTCACCTTGCAACTCATAAAGCACATGGGGCATAGAAACCTTACAAGACACTGGGTCAAACACACAATTACTCCAACCAGTCGCACTAGCACTATCTCTATAAAAACCACGCATATAGGTATAAACCCAATCAGCACCTCGTGCACGAACTTCAACTGACAAATCAGGTGGCGCAACTCCAAACCATTTCTTAGCGTCAGCTTTATTCATAGCCACTTTCATTTGGTCACCAACTTTTTCGCCAGCAAACAATAAGTTATCTTTAATTTGCTGCTCAGTTAAGCCGATTTCCAATAAGCGGTTATAGCGCATGTAATTCGCACTATGGCAATTTAAACAATAATTTACAAAGGTACGAGCGCCACGCTGCAAAGACTCATGGTTAGACGCATCAATCGGCGCCTTATCCAAATGTACTGCTGCATTAGCAAAAGCAAGTGTCGGCAATATTGTCAAAACCAACAAAGCTAGTTTCATCATGTTTTTAGTTTTCATATTCTTAACCCGTCACCCTTTCTGGCACTGGTAGAGTTTTATCTTTCTTGGTATACCAAGGCATTAAGATGAAAAATGCGAAATAAATAACTGTCGCTATACGTGCCACAACTGTTGCACGGTCAGCACCACCTAACCAACCACCAAATTGACCCCAAACATTTGCTGGCTCCGTACCAAGATAACCTAGAACCAAGAAACTCACCAAAAATGCAGCCAACCATTTCTTGTAAAGACTGCCGCGATAACGAATAGACTTTACCGCACCTTTATCCAACCAAGGCAGCAATGCAAATGCCATAACAGACAAACCCATTGCCGCAACACCCGGAAATTGTGAATTCAATATTGGTGGTACAGCACGCAATACAGAGTAGTAAGGTGTGAAATACCATACTGGTGCAATGTGTGCCGGCGTCACCAATGGGTTTGCGGGAACAAAGTTATTTGCCTCCAAGAAATAGCCACCCATTTCTGGCGCAAAAAACAACACTACTGAAAACACGAAAAGAAACACTGCAACACCAAATATATCCTTAACAGTGTAATAAGGGTGGAACGCAATGCCATCCAAAGGCACTCCCGTCACTTTATCTTTTAATTTCTTAATCTCAACACCATCAGGATTATTTGAGCCCACTTCATGTAAAGCAATTAAGTGCGCAACAACCAAGCCTACCAACACAAATGGCAATGCAATTACATGAAAAGCAAAGAATCGATTCAACGTAGCATCGGAAACCAAATAATCACCACGCAACCACTCAGAAACATCTGGACCAATAAATGGAATTGCTGAGAAAAGATTCACAATAACTTGAGCGCCCCAATAAGACATCTGTCCCCAAGGTAAAAGATAGCCAAAAAAAGCTTCGCCCATCAACGCTAAAAATATTGCAACGCCAAACAACCAAATTAATTCGCGTGGATTACGATACGACCCATAAATAATGCCACGGAACATATGCAAATAAACCACAACAAAAAACATTGATGCGCCAGTTGAATGCATATAGCGAACGAGCCAACCCCAAGGCACATCGCGCATAATGTACTCCACAGAACCAAACGCTAGCTCTGCATCTGGCTTATAGTGCATAGTCAAGAAGATGCCAGTGACAATTTGCAACACCAACACCAACATGGCTAATGAGCCAAAAAAGTACCAAAAATTAAAATTCTTTGGCGCATAGTATTCAGTCAAATGAGCTTTAACATTGCTAGTCAGTGGAAATCGGTCATCCACCCACTTAACACCATCACTCAATACATTAGCCAGAACGATTTTTTTGTCAGCCATGATTTAAGCCTTCTCTTCAGTATCAACACCAATTAACAAGGTATTTTCAGTCAAATATTTATGAGGGGGCACAACTAAATTAATTGGCGCTGGCGAGCCTTTAAAAACCCTACCAGCCAAATCAAATTTGGAACCATGACATGGACAGAAAAAACCTCCAGTCCAATTTTCACCCATATCACCGCCATTCTGTAACTTTTCACTTGGAGAACAACCCAAATGCGTACAAATACCCACTATCACTGCCAAGTTTGGCTTAATCGCACGACTGGAATTTTTACAATATTCAGGCTGCTGAGAAGTCACCTCACTAGCAGGATCTGACAATTGATCATTATGCTTAGCCAAATTCGCGGTCATTTCATCCGTACGATTGATAATCCACACTGGCTTACCTCGCCACTCTGCAGTCATCATCGTGCCAGGAGCAATCTTGCTAATATCGACCTCCACCGGGGCGCCTGCCGCCTTCGCTCGCTCACTCGGCGTCATGCTTTTTACAAACGGCACAGCCGCCACAGCACATCCTAGGGCACCCACGGCAGATGTAGCTATTAAAAAATTACGCTTTTCCAAATCAACTGGCGCAGCGTCTTGATGCTTGTCATTGTGATTGTCTGACATGTTTTCCTCATGATCTGAGCGATGACTTATTCCCTTTTGAGGAAGATATCACTCACTTAACAAAAGTATTAAAAAAATTATGGCAGGAAAATTCTGCACACTAACTTTTGAGCTTGTTTACAAAGTGAGAGATTATACAATTTTCCATCACTTAATTAAAGAACTATTTTATAACCCACTGAAAATAAACAATTAAACTGGATTATTTACCTCAATAAACTCATGCTCCAAATTAAAATTCTCTGCTAAATGTAAGCCAAGTGCCTGCACACCATATCGCTCGGTTGCGTGATGCCCTGCAGAAATATATGCAACCCCCGACTCCAAAGACTGATGCGTCGTCTGTTCGGAAATTTCACCACTAATAAAAACATCCACACCCAACTCAATTGCAGCATCAAAATAGCCTTGTGCGGCGCCCGTACACCACGCAACCTTACGCACGACTTTATCATCACATCCTAATACCGTTGGCTCACGCTTGAGCTTTGAATTTATTAACATTGCAAAATCAGCCAACTTAATATCTTGATCAAGATATCCATAAACAACCATATTAGAAGTTTCTGAATTTCCTACAACATCAATACCAAGCTGCATTCCCAATTGCACATTGTTACCCAATTTAGAATGAGCATCCAAAGGTAAATGATATGCCATCAGGTTCAAATCATTTTGTAATAAAAAGGCAAGCCGCTTTCGCTTCATTCCGACAACCCGAACATCTTCGTTCTTCCAAAAATAGCCGTGATGTACCAATATTAAGTCAGCGTTGGCTTTATAGGCCGCCTCCAATAACGCCATACTTGCCGTCACGCCCGTCACAATTTTACGAACTTCACTACGCCCCTCAACTTGCAAACCATTAGGGCAGTAATCTTTGAAACTCTCTACTTGCATGAGTTGTTGGGTATAATGAAGCAAATCTTCAATCTTTGTCATAACGCTTACCTTATATTTATTAATCTTTATGAACTCTCTGCAGTACAAAAAATTATGGCTCATTTTCACACAAGCTGTGACCATTTGTTTAGCCCTACTTTTAATTCTGCGTACATTCGCCCCAGATACTCTCCGCACTAAAGACTCCGTATTTGTTGTAAAGCAAATCGAAAACAGCCCCAACTCACGCGCAACAGCGTCTTATAGCCATGCCGCAAAAAAAGCCATGCCCTCAGTTGTAAACATTTTCACCAGCAAGAAATCTCTTAATAACAATCAAAAATATTGGGACGACCCTACTTTCCGGCAATTCTTTGGCGATCAATTTGAAGATCAAGACAACCCCACATCACAGCCCGAGAATAGCCTAGGTTCAGGTGTTATTGTGAGTGAACAAGGATTGATTTTGACCAATAATCATGTCATCGCAGCAGCAGATGAAATAGAGGTAGCTTTACCAGATGGCAGAAAAATTTCCGCAAAAATTGTTGGCACGGACCCTGATACTGACCTTGCTCTTATCAAAATTGATTCGGATCACCTACCTGCGATTACATTTGCAAGCTCAGAGAAACTCAATGTAGGAGATGTGGTTTTGGCTATAGGCAATCCGTTTGGTGTTGGGCAAACCGTGACACAAGGTATTGTCAGCGCACTAGGCAGAAGCCATTTAGGCATTAATATTTACGAAAATTTTATACAAACTGACGCATCAATTAACCCCGGAAACTCAGGTGGAGCACTCATAGATACCGAGGGGAATTTAGTAGGCGTTAACAGTGCCATCTACTCACGCAGTGGTGGATCAATGGGAATTGGATTCGCAATTCCAGCTGCCCTTGCAAGACAAGTAGTCGATCAAATTATTACTCAAGGCACTGTTACACGCGGCTGGATTGGCGTTGAAGTTCAAGACATCACGCCTGAACTTGCTGAATCCTTCAAACTAACACTTGCTCAAGGCGCATTAATTGCTGGCGTATTGCGCGGTGGCCCTGCCGACAAGGCAGGTATTCACCCAGGGGATATATTGTTAGAAATTGAAGGTAAAACAGTCACAGATAGCAGTAGCATGCTTAACCTAATCGCTGTTTTAAAACCCAATCAACGCGCCACAATGAGAATTTCCCGCGCTGAAAAAACTATGGATATTTCCGTCTTAATCGCAAAACGACCCAAACCAGCAAATACTGTCGAGTAAACGTTAGTTTAATGACCTCACTATTAAACTGGTGGAAGCATCTTTTTTTCCGGCGCTTGCTTGGTAAAGACCGCAACAATAATACCCAGCTCATACAATAACCACATGGGTACAGCCAACATAAACTGAGAAACAATATCAGGTGGTGTAAATATTGCGCCAAGTACAAATGCCCCTACAATGACATACCCACGAGCCTCTTTAAGCGCAAAAGTTGCAACCCAACCAAATCTCACTGCCATCACTACCGCAATCGGCACTTGAAACGCCAAACCAAATGCAAAAAACAAAGTAATAACAAAATCGAGATAATTCCCAATATCCGTCATCACAGCAACACCCTGCGGAGCAGTGCCTACAATAAACCCAAAAATCACCGGGAAAACAAGAAAGTAGGCAAAGGACATACCGATTAAGAACAAGCAAGAGCTAGCCAAAATCATAGGCACCATAAATTTCTTTTCATGCGCATAAAGACCTGGCGCAACAAATGCCCAAACCTGATAAAGCGTGTGAGGCAATGAAATAATGAAAGCAGCCATCATCGCCACTTTCATGGGTACAAAAAAAGGTGTGGTAACCGCAGTTGCAATCATCTGACCACCCGCAGGCAACTTACTCAATAATGGATGCGCAAGCAAGGCGTATATTTTATTTGCAAACGGAAAAAGTAAAATAAATACAACAACAAAACCAACCACAATGCGCAACAATCGGTCACGCAATTCAATTAGATGTGAAATAAAATTATCGGTAGGGGTCACTGAAATGATTAATTATTTAAGTTGATTCGACGTTGCTTCAGTGGGCTGATTCGAAGTTTTGTCAGAAGTTTCGAAATCTAAATCTTGCGTTAAGTTTTCAACATTGCGTTGAACTTTGCCTTGTGTTTTTGTCGCGGTTTCTTTAATTTCTTGTTGAAGTTGCTGTAACTCTTGAAATCGCACTTCGCGATTAACTTCCTCTTTGATTTGGGTTACATATCTTTGCATGCGCCCAGTAAGCGCACCCAATGTTCGCGCCACTTTAGGTAGCTTCTCAGGCCCAATGACAATTAATGCCACAACAGCAATAACAAGCAACTCCAAGAAAGAAACATCAAACATTAAAAATGTAAATCAAAAACTATTAGCTATATTACTCAGCTTTAGCCTTTGTGGCTCGGGGCTTTGCTGTTGCTTTAGATGCAACAGCTTTTTTAACAGCCGGCTTTGCTGCTACAGCCTTCTTCTTTGGTGGAGTTTTTGCCACTGGCACTTCTTTAATCTCTGCTTCTATGAGACTAGGCGCATCTTGATGCGCTGAATTAACTTGCTCAGCAGCCATTGCATCTTTAAAGTTTTTAACTGCTCCACCGACATCGCCACCAATATTACGTAGTTTTTTTGTACCAAAAACCAAAACAACCACCAGCAAAACGATCAACCAGTGCCAAATACTTAAAGACCCCATGGCAACGCTCCTAAAAAGAGTTACAAATCAACATCACAAAATATCACTTGTTACCGCCGCCAAGGACATGTATGTGCAAATGAAATACTTCTTGGCCACCCTCTCTGCCCGTATTAATGACTGTTTTAAAACCTTTCAAACCTTGCTTTTGAGCGAGTTTAGGTGCAAGTAGCAACATCTTTCCAAGCAATGCTTGGTGCTTTTCTTCACAGGTAATCAAACTATCTAAATGCAACTTAGGCACAATTAAAAAATGTACTTTTGCTGCAGGGTTGATGTCATTAAAGGCAATAACATCCTCATCTTCGAAGATTTTCTTTGATGGAATGCGTCCATCCACAATTTTACAAAAAATACAGTCTGCGCTCATTTTCTACTTTCGCTGGTTTTAGTTAAAACCTAAACACTTTCCGAACGACTGGCTTTTTCATCAATACCAGACAAGCCCTCGCGCCTAGCCAACTCATCCAATACGTCTTGCGGCTTTAAGCCAGCTTGAGCCAACATCACCATTGTATGAAACCACAAATCGGCGGTTTCATAAATCAGATGCTCTTTGTCACCATTTTTCGCAGCAATAATCGTTTCGGCTGACTCTTCACCCACTTTTTTCAAAATACTGTCCATGCCCTTAGCATAAAGCTTAGCCACATAGGACGATTGAGGATCAGCGCTTTTACGCTGCTCAAGTAGTTCGCTCAAGCGATTGAATACATCATTCATGTTTATAAATTTCTTCAGGATTCTTAATGACAGGCTGATCTATCAGCCAATGCTCATTTTCTAATTTTCTATAAAAACAGTCGTGTCTACCTGTGTGGCAAGCCATACCTCCTACTTGCTCAACTTTGATTAGAACAACATCCTCATCACAATCTAGCCTAATTTCTCGCACATGTTGCACATGGCCAGACTCTTCACCCTTACGCCACAACTTATTCCGTGAGCGAGACCAATAAACGGCTTGCTTAGTTTCATGCGTCAATTGCAAGGACTCTCTATTCATCCAAGCAAACATCAATATACTGCCAGTATCGTGTTCTTGCGCTATAACGGGCACTAATCCATTAGCATCCCACCGTACTTCATCTAACCAGTTAAGCTGTTTCAAAGCCTTACCTCTATGCCGTGTTGAGCCATGTATTCTTTTGCTTGCTTTACGGTATATTCACCATAATGAAAAATACTTGCCGCCAGAACAGCATCCGCCCCACCCTGCTTCACACCATCCACTAGGTGCTGTAAATTCCCCACCCCTCCAGAAGCAATTAACGGCACAGCCACCGCATCTGAAATTGCTCTATTGAGTGGATTGTTAAAGCCTATTTTTGTACCGTCTCTATCCATGCTAGTAACCAACAGTTCACCAGCACCTAGAGCCACCATTTTTCTGGCCCATTCAACCGCATCCAAACCAGTAGCTTTGCGACCACCATGAGTAAAAACTTCCCACTCAAACGGTTGATTCTCAACTTTTTTAGCATCAATTGCGACTACTATGCATTGCGACCCAAAACGACTCGCCGCATCAGCCACCACTTGTGGATTCAACACAGCCGTAGTATTAATACTCACCTTATCTGCACCAGCATTAAGTAATCGTCGCACGTCTTCAACTTCACGTACACCACCACCTACTGTGAGCGGGATAAATACTTGTGAGGCAACCTCTTCAATAATATGTAAGATTAATCCTCTATTATCTGAGCTGGCCGTAATATCCAAAAAACACAGCTCGTCTGCACCTTGATCATCATAACGTTTTGCGATTTCTACCGGATCACCAGCATCACGCAATTCAAGAAAATTAACACCCTTAACAACGCGACCGTCGGTAACATCTAAGCACGGGATAATTCGTTTTGCTAACGCCATTAACTCAACTCATCCGCAAGTTCTTGGGCTGCAGCAAAATCCAAAGTACCTTCATATATCGCACGACCTGTAATCGTACCAATGACTCCTTCGCTTGCAACAGCGCAGAGTTTTCTCACGTCATCTAGATTAGTCACACCACCAGAGGCGATTACAGGAATCGTTAAGGCTTGCGCTAAAGCAACAGTCGCCTCAATATTCACGCCTGTCAACATACCATCACGACCAATATCGGTATAAACAATCGAACTTACACCGTAACCTTCGAATTTCTTAGCCAAATCAATCACATCGTGTCCGGTGAGTTTGGACCAACCATCTACTGCAACCTTACCGTCTTTTGCATCTAAGCCAACCATGATTTGACCAGGGAACGCATCACACGCCTCATGCAAAAAGCCTGGGTTCTTAACTGCTGCGGTGCCAATAATCACGTAATCGATACCATTATCTAAATAGCGCTCTATCGTCTCTAAATCTCGAATACCGCCGCCTAACTGAATAGGAATATCGCCACCAACCGCTCTCACGATTGACTTGATTGCAGCTTCGTTCACAGGCTTACCCGCAAACGCACCATTCAAATCAACCAAATGCAATCGCTTGCCACCTTGGTCAACCCAATGACGTGCCATTGCTCCAGGGTCCTCTGAAAACACTGTAGACTCTTCCATTAAGCCTTGTTTTAGTCTTACACAGTGGCCATCTTTAAGATCAATTGCAGGAATAATTAACATAATAAAATTTAAAAGTAAAAATAATCAGTTATAAAAAATTGAAAAAATCATATGACCAAATTAAGGTGTCCAGCTCACAAAATTACTAAGCAACTGCAAACCTGCGTTAGCGCTTTTTTCCGGGTGAAACTGCACAGCAAATAAGTTATTTTCCGCAATCACACTGGTAAATTTCTTTGGATATAAACTATAGCCCGAAATAATGCCATCATCTGCCGGCTTTACATAGTAGCTATGCACATAATAAAAACGCTCACCATCTTTAATTCCTTGCCATAAAGCATGAGGTGCTGAATTAGAATTTGTTAATTGGTAGACTTCATTCCAACCCATATGTGGCACTTTTAGCTTATCGCCATTGCTGTCTATCATATCAACAGTTGCAAAGCGCTTAACATCTCCTCTAAGGATGCCCAATCCTTTTGCATCACCCTCTTCGGAATGTTCAAACAACATTTGCAAACCAATACAAATGCCTAAAAATGGCTTATTTTTTGCCGCATGCAAAACTGCATCTCGCAAACCACGCGCATCCAATTCACGAATACAATCTGGCATTGCTCCCTGACCAGGAAAGACCACTCTATCCGCATTCATCACATCTACAGGATTACTAGTAACAAGCACAGAACTCGATGGAGCAACATGCTCTAAGGCTTTGGATACAGAGCGTAAATTGCCCATTCCATAATCGACTACCGCAATATCTATTTTACTCATGCTTTACATCTTTAGGTATTCAGCGCTCTTAGAGCACCTACGCTTTTTACAAACTACCTTTTGTGGATGGCATAATACCTTCCATTCGCACGTCTAGTTCAATCGCCATACGCAAGGCTCGGCCGAATGCCTTAAATATCGTTTCTGCCTGGTGGTGCGCATTTGCACCCTTTAGATTATCAATGTGCAAAGTCACGTTAGCGTGATTCACAAATCCCTGAAAAAACTCATGGATTAAATCCACATCAAACTCACCTATCGTGGCGCGTGTAAAAGTACAATCAAACTCTAAGCCTGGGCGACCTGAAATATCTAAGACCACACGGGACAGCGCTTCATCTAATGGCACATAAGCATGCCCGTAACGACGAATACCTTTCTTATCCCCCACTGCCTTGGCGAAAGCTTGACCAAGGGTAATGCCAATATCTTCTACCGTGTGATGAGCATCTATGTGCAAATCGCCTTTAGCGTTCACTTGAATGTCCATCATGCCATGTCGAGAAATCTGATCCAGCATGTGGTCTAGAAAGCCTAATCCAGAATTAAATTGCGATACACCCGTACCGTCCAAGTTAATATCAACCGTAATCTGTGTTTCTAAGGTATTCCGTGTAATGGTAGCGCTACGCATAATCAATATACTTTGTTGAATTGGTGAACATTTTAACTCATTAAAAGACAGCTACGAATAATTACATGATGAATTTACAGTAGCCAATAAAAAACCCCAGTTTTAGGCTGGGGTTTTTTAACTTAACTAAATAAAATCTTAGCTAAATAATTTCTTAACCCAACCGAACAAACCACCGCCTGTTGAACCATGAGCAATTGCTGTGATTTCTGCAGCAGCAGCAGCTGGATCTTCAGCACCGTAGATAGCTGCACCAGCAACAATAATCGTTGCACCAGCATCTTTAACTTGTTGTGTTGTAGCAGCTTTAACACCACCAGCAACTGAAATATCAACACCCAAACCTAAACTTGCAACCATGTTTAAGTCATTGAAAGGTGTTTGACCAGCAGCTTGTTGATCCAAACCTGTATGAACACCAATGATGTGAGCACCTAACTTAGCAACTTCGATTGTGCGCGCTTTTTTGTCAGCAACGTTGATCAAGTCAACTTGTGCTTTTTTGCCGTATTTGTTAGCAACATCGATTACACCTTTGATAGTACCGATAT
>CAYQZK010000053.1:0-11993 GCA_964422015.1 uncultured Methylotenera sp. | reverse complement strand
TTTGCACGCTGTCTTTTTGTTGTTGTATGAGTGCGATTTTGATATGCAGCTTCAGCGTTAAAAAATAATGAATTTGTAGGAAAAAATAAATTTGCGTATTGAGTAGCAAGCATTTTATGCATCACCATGAGTTGTATTGCATATGATCCAGCAAATTGTGTGCCTGATTTCATAAAACAGATGTTAAATTTGCGTCCAGACTCAATATAAATACATATTAATCAGTATGTTATTGAGATTTACGAGTTACGTCTTGGAGTGTGATGGTCGTTGAGATTGGCTCATTTTGCCAAGTAGATTTTTGAAAGCTAAGTCTACCCTGCAAAAAATGTAGGTATTTAACCATGCGTTACGGCAACTAACCTGCAAATCTTGCATATTTCTTTTGGATGAATGTGTTTTTAGTCATTTTAAACATGAAGTTAGTGGTTTGGAATGAAATTTGCAGTAATACGTGCCAAATTGTTTAATTGGTATGTTATGCACGCGGATCGATTTGTTGAAAATGCAATATCTCGTAGATTGAGGCTTAAATATGGTTTATATACGCTGATATTGGCGATGTTCATGTTGTTGGTTTACCCGGTACTTAACATTGATAGGCATTTGACAGATTTTTTCTTCGATGCGGACCAGCATCACTTTCTTTTGAAGCACAATTTCTTTTTAGAACGGGTGATGCATGATGACTGGAAGTGGTTAATGGTTGTTATTGCACTAGGTAGTTTGATAACATCATTGGTTGCTAATAGATTTTCTAGACTACGTGCGTATAAGAGGTCATTTTTTTGGGCTTTTGTGGGCATGTTGCTTTCTACATCTGCAGTTGCAGTATTCAAGCATTATGACCAGCATGGTTGTCCTTGGGATCTTGCAATATATGGCGGGGATTTGCCGTTATTGGGATTGTTTGAATCATTGCCAAAAGGAGTTAGTCCTGGGCATTGCTTTCCTGCTGGGCATGCTTCTGGCGGATTTTCGTTGATGTCTTTTTATTTTGCTTTTATGCATAGTCAACCAGATTTAGCTCGTAATCTTTTACAGATTGGTGTTGTCATGGGGGTGCTGATGGGAATGGTGCAGGTGATGCGAGGTGCACATTTTCTATCGCATGTGCTATGGAGTGGCTGGCTTGTGTGGGCTGTTTTGCTGATGTTGTACTGGATATGGCCGCCCTATCAGAACGCTTCAGCAACTACTATATAAATGTTAATAACACTGTTGAATAACGAAAAAATAAATATCAATGATTAACATCAACTTAAGATTTTAAAAATGCCAAAATTATCAAGTAGTAAAACCCGTGCTGTTTCATTTTCTCTTTTTATTTCAATTATTGCATTGGCAGTATGGTTGTTGTTGAGGCTGGTGTTGAGTCTGCAAGTTGGTTTTTCTCAAATGGCATTTAGTGACATTGCAGGCGCCTTTCTCAAAGGTTTTTGGTTTGATTTAGCCACGTTGGCATATCTGATTGTGCCTTGGATGTTAATTTCGGCATTAGTACCTAATCAATTACGTAGCCAAGGTTGGTTTAATCGTGCGCGTTGGGGGCTGGCTTTTTTAGTCACGTTTGGCCTGTTTTTTGGTGCGGTATCTGAGTTCATCTTTTGGCAGGAATTTACCACACGATTTAATTTTATAGCCGTGGATTACTTAATTTATACCAATGAGGTGATTGGCAATATTCGCGAGTCTTACCCTGTCCCCCTTATATTGATGGTGATAGCGTTATTTGTGCTTATTGTGTTGTTTGCTTTAAGTAAATGGCTACGTTTTGAAACCGAGCACCGCCCAGCCAAGAAGAAGTTGGGATTAATTGCTGTTGCTATTACCTTGCCCTTATTAAGCTTTAAGTTTGCCAATGTAGATCAAATGGAGTTCAGTAAAAATGCTTATGCCAATGAGTTGGCTGGTAATGGTATTTTTAGTTTTTCTGCCGCAGCGCGTCGTAATGAGTTGGATTACGATAAATTCTATAAAACCTTACCGCAAGCACAAGCGTTAAATATTTTAGAGTCATTAGGCGTTAATCGTAAAACAATGAGTGAAATGGCTTCAGTTAACTCAAGCGAGCAAGTAAACGAAGCTCTAGGGCCTTTCAAACGCAGGCCAAAAAATGTAGTGTTGATTTCAGTGGAAAGTTTATCGGCATCATATTTGGGTACTTATGGAAATAAAGAAAATTTGACGCCTTATCTGGATCAATTGGCAAGTGAGAGCTTAGTGTTTGATAGGCTGTTTGCAACTGGCACGCGAACAGTACGTGGTTTGGATGCGCTGTCAATTGCCGTCCCTCCCATTCCTGGTCAGGCCATTGTGCATCGCCCCAATATTGAGCATTTGGCGACGATTGGCGAATTACTTGAAGCGAAAGGATATGCGGCGTTCTTTATTTATGGCGGTTATGGTGTGTTCGATAGTATGAACTCTTACTTTAGAAGTAATGATTATAAAGTGGTAGATCGTACTGATTTTGATAAATCTACCATTCAAAGTGAAAACGTATGGGGTGTTGATGATGAGAGTTTGTTTAATAATTCACTGAAAATATTGGATGAAAACGCTAAAACCCAAAAACCGTTTTTTGCACATATTATGACCACCAGCAATCATCGCCCTTATACTTTTCCTGAAGGCAAAATTGATTTGCCACAAGGGAGCCGAAGTGGTGCAGTGAAGTATACCGATTACGCAATAGGGCAATTTATAAAAAACGCCAAAACAAAACCATGGTTTAGCGACACTTTATTTGTGATTGTGGCTGACCATTGTGCGTCTGTTGCGGGTAAGACCAAATTGCCTGTGGCTAAATATCATATTCCACTGTTTTTTTATGCGCCTGATTTGCTCCCTGCAGGGCATTATTCACGCATTGCTAGCCAAATAGATATTGTGCCTACTTTATTAGATGTGCTGGGTAGCTTAGGGGCTGAACATTTTTATGGGCAGTCCATGTTTACGGCGTCAGCTAACAAAGCACCGGAAAGAGCATTTATCAGCAATTATCAGGCCTTGGGTTACTATAAAAATGACACTCTGGTTGTGCTATCACCTAAGCAGTTGGTCGAGACATATCACGTAGATCCCAAAACTTTGGAAGCTAGTTTGCGTGAGGGTGATGAGCGACTAGAAACCGAGGCTATTGCATATTACCAAGCTGCGGCACGCGCCTATAAGAGTGGGTCTTTGAAAGAGTTTATGGTAATCGAACATTGATAATGTTAGTTGCAGTTAATATGCACTTCATCGCTAGTGGTATCGCCATTAGGCATAATCCATAAAATCGCTGTTACTCGATTATCGATCTTGCAGGCATCTATATAAGCAATGCTTCCCGTTGTTTCCTGTACGTATCGAATGGCAGCCTCATCAGAATGTACAACGTGTGGTGGAGATATGCCGTGAAAATACAGGCCGTTCCAATAGCTATTTTGTGTGTTAGGTAAACTGCCTAGCACGCTATTTGAGAATTGTAGGCGTAAGGGGTGGGCTGATGGTAGGTTGACTGGATGCATGCGCTGACCATTTGCCCAATGGCTCTTTTTTCTCCAATAGATCATTTTGAGTTCTGAGAGTGATAGTAGTTTTGTTGGATGGTCATTAGAAACGATGATGGCAATTACTGATTTGTCGTTAGCAAGGCTAGGCAAGGCCGTGAGTAAGATAAATGCCGTGAGCATTATCAGCATGAAAACACGTTGTGAGGTTAATTGATGCATCAAAACAGCACCGCAAATGAAGCTAGAAAACCGCGTGGTGATTCAGGTAAATCACCACTGCCGCCTGTAAACTCAAGCTTGAGTAATTGCGTCGGCTTGACGTGCCAAGTGGTGCCTATTAGCCAACGTTGATGATGTCCTTCATCGGGGCGATGAAGGTTTTCTATACGTGTGATGCCTGTCCAGTTTTGTGCAAACGGAAGCGGTATAGCGGCTTGTACATAAGCGCCACTGCCGCCATCTTGATCACGTACATCCCAACGCTGAAAAGCTTCTCCCGAGAACTCGATGTTTTTATAGTGAGTAATAAAATCAACACCAAGCATGCGATAGCTTGGGTGTGAAATAACTTTCTCATTGAAGGACATGAAATTTAGGCCAACACTACTTTCTTGTCCAAATCTAATGCGTCCGCCTTTAACGTTGTTGTATTTGATTTCATCGTCATCATCATTCTGATCTTGAAGCGCCTCAATAAACATTGCGTACTCCAAGGCTTTCGTGGCCCCAAATACCATCAAGCCATTTGCCGCGGTTGGAAAAAGCCTGCTGGTGGCTAAAGGGCGCGAACTTGTCCATACTAAAGGCGCAGCATGCAATTCGTTCCAGCGTCCTGAAGGTGTTAAGAAGCGACCAGTGCGTAAATTGATCTGATCTGAAAAGTTGTAGTCTAGGTAAAGCCGCTCTAAATCGAGGTAGCTTTTTTTGCTATTGAAGTGATTGTTTTTATCCCATAACAGCGGTTTTTCTAATTCCAGTTCACTAAAAAACTTAAAGCGGCTTTCGTTTTCCCAAGTCAGAATTAGACTAATTTCATTGATCGCGGCCTTTGCGTCATCATTTCTTGGTGCAGTAATTCCTGCACTACTGTATCCACCTAATCTTAAAGCGTTAAAGAAATCATGCTTTGGTGAGCTGATGGCATCTGCGTTTGCAGCCTTGCACAGCAAGAGTAGCAAAGCTACACTGCTGATACGGATTAAATTGTTTAAACGCATTTTGACTCCAAGCGGACATCAACTAAACGAGACGGGGTAGGGTACATGAACGAATTATATCTATACAAGTTACATGATGTCTTGTGTAATGGCTATTAACCTATTTTTACGGCATACCTTCAACTTTAATGTCCATCTTGAATAAGATATCTTTAGTTAAGTCACTACCAATCCAAAAGATGCTGCTGCTAGGCTTTTTGTTGACAGCATTACTCCCTCTTCTCATCGTCACCTTACTTACGTTTTATCAGGCTCGGACCGTATTGCGAGAAGAAATTGTGCGCGATATGCAAACGCGTGCCACTGCAGCAGCCAGTGAGATTAATCACATGATGTTTGAGCGTTTGCAGAATGTGTCATCTTGGAGTCGGCTGGAAATTATGGATGAGGTGGTGGTGGGTGATGTTGATAAGCGCCTGTCTAATTTTCTCAATGAGCTAAAAGTGGGCTACCGTGGCGTTTATCAATCAATAGACGTGATTAATAATCAACAGCTTGTTATTGCTTCAAGCGATCCAGCACGTATAGGTAAGCTTGCAAAGGATGGCGCTCATTGGCAGCAAGTAAAATTTGCTAACCAAGCTGTGAATTTATCAAAAGTGGTTGATCAGCAACTACCAATCGCAAGCGACATTCTAGATGCTAATCAACAAAAAGTAGGCAAATTGATTGCTGTGTTTGACTGGGCTTATATTCACAATATATTGAAGAATACTGAAAATCTTGGCAGTGCGGCGGCATTGATTGATTTAAATGAAAAAGGTTCGGCAAATGAAGTGCTCGCAGAAACCAAAAACTGGAAAGAAGTGATTGAGGCGCATGATATTTCAGTACAGTCTGTGACTAAAAATCATGCTACAACCCCTCTTTTTAATTGGGGTGTAAAGATTGCGCAGTACAGATACGTTGTCATGGCGCCGGTGCATCGTATGGGGTATATATTTATTCTTTTTTTATTTGTGACGGCAGTACTTGCAACGCTTATTGCGGCACCCTTAGCACGAAATATTACCCGCCCTTTAAAGACGCTGACTCATTATGCCAATCATTTTATGCGCTCGTCGCAAGGTCGTTTGCCAGAATCCGATGGGCCTGAAGAAGTGCGTGCTATGGCAAATGCTTTTGCAAAAATGATGGAAGATTTAGCAACCTCTAAAGATAATTTAACGCGTGCAGCCAAGTTGGCGGTTGCTGGTGAAATGGCGGCAGCTATGAGTCACGAAATCAGAACGCCATTGGGTATATTGCGGTCATCTGCGCAAGTTCTGGAGCGTGAAAAGAATCTGAGCGCAGATGGTTTGGAAGTTGTTGAATTCATTACAACAGAAACAGAGCGGCTGAATAAGCTGGTGTCTACTTTGGTCGACTCTGCTCGACCACGTCATCCTGAATTTGCCATGTATGATGTGGTTGGTTTGGTTGAGCGTGCGGTTGCTATGTTAAGGATGCAAGCCAATAAAAAAGACATTAGCCTAGAGTTTGTGATTCAGCGCTATGAAGAAGATACAAAAACAGCAGATACTTCAACGCTAAATACTTCAATAATAGTCGAGTGCGATGGCGAACAAATTACTCAAGTGGTGCTTAACTTATTGTTGAACGCCATTCAAATACTACCGACTGGAGGCAAAGTGCTGGTCACTTTGCTTGAAGGCGCAGACAGCATCACAGTTAGTGTGGCTGATAATGGCACCGGTGTGAGTGAAGCGGAAAAAGCACAAATTTTTGACCCATTTTTTACGCAGCGACCTGGTGGCATAGGTTTAGGCTTGGCGGTTTCCAAGCAAATAGTTACAGCCCATTTCGGCTCGCTTGCTGTTGAAAAAAGTGAGTTAATCCATGATGCCTTAGGCAATACGGGCGCAGATTTTAGAGTAAAGTTACCAAAAAGGCAGTTGCATTAAACCTTGTACATTAAGGCTATTTTATTAAATTCCAGAGTGATTTTATGTCAGACAGCACCAAAACAATATTAGCCGTAGATGATGAGCCCAGTATGTTGCGCTTGCTGGAAATCAGCCTGCGTCAAGCAGGTTACAAGCCTTTAACGGCAAAGGACGGGCGTGAGGCGCTGGATATTATTCGTAATCAAAGTGTGGATTGCGTCGTCACCGATTTGCACATGCCACGCATGGATGGCTTGCAGTTACTTAAGGAAATTCGCCTCACTAATGCAGAGTTGCCGGTGATTATTGTGACTGCGCAAGGTGAGATTAAATCAGCCATTGAAACCATGAAAAATGGCGCTTCAGATTACATTTTGCGCCCGTTTGATCTAGAAGAGCTTGAGCTTGCCATTAAACGAGCCTTGTCATTTGCGCGCTTGGTGGTAGAAAACCAGTATCTGCGTGAAGAAAAAGCTGCGGATACAGGGTTGGTTGGCAACAGCGTTGTGATGCAACAGTTGCAGCAATCGATACGCCAAGTGGCACCTGAAAAAGCCACGGTACTGGTTGCAGGTGAAACGGGCACGGGTAAAGAACTGGTTGCTCGAGCCATTCACGCAGGCTCTCCGCGTAACAAGGCTTTATTTGTTGCGGTAAATTGCGCAGCAATTCCCAATGAAATGTTGGAATCGGAATTATTTGGCCATGAAAAAGGCGCGTTTACTGGCGCGATTAAAGAACGCATTGGTAAGTTTGAACTGGCCGATGGCGGAACATTGTTTCTTGATGAAGTGACCGAAATGCCTATGCAACTACAGGCAAAACTATTGCGCGCATTGCAGGAAAGTGTGATTGAGCGAGTAGGCGGTAATCACCCCATAGCGGTGGATATTCGGGTGGTAGCTGCTACCAATCGTGACCCGCGTGAAGCGATTAAAGATGGTAAATTGCGTGAAGACTTGTATTACCGCCTCAATGTATTTCGCATCGATTTGCCTCCTCTCAAAGCTCGTAAATCTGATATAGAAACATTAGCTAAACATTTCCTGTCCAAACGTCGCGTAGATATTTCGGCAGAGGCACTGAGCGCATTGCAACAATATGATTGGCCGGGTAATGTGCGCGAGCTTGAAAACGTGCTTGAGCGCGCCGCCATCATGAGTGCAAATCAAACGATTCTGCCGCAACATTTACCTGCCGAAATGGTGGCAAAAGATACTTCAGTAGCGCCAATCGCGGAGGTGGGCGCAGTAAGTAATCCACTCGCGTTACCAAGCGCAACAGAGGCTTTGGAAAGACGTTTAATTTCCGAAGCACTCAGCATGACCAATGGCAATAAAGCCCGCGCCGCCAAACTGCTTGAAGTGAGCGAGCGTTCGCTTTGGTATAAGTTGAGTCAGTATCAAATTTCTTAGTTATGACTACAGCAATATCAAATTTACTTAGGAAATAATTATTAATCTTTCTCAATAAAACATTAAGTTCTTATTTGAGGTTTACTTTATTTTAGGATTCTTATGCTCCGAGAATTGCCCGAGAAGAAACCATTACCTGGTGAAAAGAAACGCCGTTGGTATTTTTGCCATGAATTGGATTTGGTTGTTTGGTTTGATGACGTAGAAAACCCAACTGGGTTTCAACTCGCATACAATAAATACCGAAATGAACACTCAATATCTTGGCAAATTAACGAGGGCTTTCGCCACTATGTTGTTGATGAAGGCAATTTATTACCAGGGGAGTCAGAAACCCCACTTCTTTATGTAAGTGGGGAATTTAGTGCGTCTCCGGTAATTGACCAGTTCCGCTCCTTGTCAATCGAAATGCCAAAGCACATTGTGAGTTTCGTAATTGAAAAACTTTCATCTTATCCTGCAAAACCCTAGCATAACGGTCAAGCAGTAGCGCCATGCTGACTCATTTGCTTTCGACGTTAGTGTGCTTAAGGGCGTGAACTAATTTTTGAATATCATTTAATTGATTCGCTGGGTAGTCACGTTTGCACACACTGCGCCGATTAAGTCAGGTGCAATCATCATGAGCGCTCCATGTAAGCAGAATTGGTTCGCTAGTAAATTTTTTGTGCTTTACCTTTAAAGTTAACGATGTTAAATTAACGATGTTAACTTAACTTGATGTTTGCAATGCCTCCTAAAATTAAATCCCCTGAAGATCGAGAAAAGCTGCGTACAAGCATATTAGACGCCGCGCGGACTTTGTTTGTAGAGCGTGGCATAGAGGCGGTTTCTATGCGTGAAATTGCCAGACAGATTAATTATTCTGCAACCACTTTGTATCACCACTTTGCTGATAAAGAAGCACTGTTACAGGCGGTATGTGATGAGGACTTTCTAAAATTAGCTAGAGGCATGCGTGAGGTAATGCAGTTGCCCAACTTGATTGAGCGCATTCAAGCTTTGGGTAAGGGTTATGCCATGTTTGCTTTGCAGCATCCTAGTCATTACCGCCTAATGTTTATGACGCCGCGTACACCATGCAATTTGGATGCCACTAAAATTCAGCAGGGCAATATTGAGCAGGATGCTTATGCGCAACTCAAGCTAGTGGTGAAAGAAGCATTCGATGCAGATTTGTTTAGGCCGGAAATTAGCCATTATGAATTAGTGGCTCAAACCTTGTGGGCGAGTACCCATGGTGTTTGTTCACTTGAAATTGCTTTAGGTAATGAAACCTGGGTGCAGTGGGCAGAAATAGATGCGCGTTTTAATCTGATGCAACGCGCAGTATTGAGTGGTTTGTTAAGAAATCCAGAATTAATTAAATGAGTGATTGATTCAATTAAAGATTAAATCCATGAAAAACTTTCTTTTAGTATTTTTTGTTCTGTTGATCGCTTGTGAGAAAGCGCCACTGCCACCACAACCGCCGCGCCCAGCTTTGGTAATGGAGGTTGGTGAAAAGTCAATGTCTAGTGCAATGACTTTGGTTGGTGAAGTGCGTCCACGCTATGAGTCCAGCCAAGGGTTTAGGGTGGCTGGAAAAATTATTGAGCGCAAGGTGGATGTGGGCGCGGTTGTTAAAAAAGGACAAGTGATTGCCAGGCTAGATGCCGCTGATGCGCATTTGAGAGCTAATGCCGCTTTGGCTGATGTTCGTGCTGCCGAAGCTAGCCATGCGCTTGCTGTGGCAGAGGTGGAGCGGCAACGCCAATTATTTGCCAAAAAATTTATTTCAGCTTCAGCTTTGGATATTCGTGAAGCTGAATTGAAGTCAGCCAACGCGCGATTAGCGCAAGTGAAGGCACAGGCTAATGTTTCTGGAAACCAAACGCAATACGCAAATTTAACGGCAGATCGTGACGGTGTGGTGACGATGATACGCGCAGAACCTGGGCAAGTGGTTGAAGCTGGTGAGGCGGTAGTGCAGATTGCCAATACCAAGGAAGTGGAAGTGCTAGTGGCGGTGCCTGAATCGCGTATGGCAGAAGTGAAACTGAATAACGCGGTAACCATTAAAATGTGGGCAGATCAACAAAAGCGCTATGAAGGTGTTGTGCGTGAAATTGCTCCTGCTGCGGATTCTTCTACACGTGCATTTAATGTGCGAGTAATGATTCAAGGTGCTGACGAAGCTGTGAAGTTAGGCATGACTGCTGGGGTGAAATTTTCTGCACCAGCGGTACAGCAAGCGGCAGAGTTACTGGTGCCCACTAGCGCGTTGACTGAAATCAATGGCAAAAAACTGGTGTGGGTGATTGATGCCGATAATAGAGCACAACCGCGCGAAGTAATTGCTGGTCAGTTCAGTGAAAATGGCGTGCAGATTATAAGCGGCTTGCAAGCCGGTGAAAAAATAGCGATTGCTGGCGTGCATACCTTGATAAAAAATCAACGAGTACGGCCTGTTGTTGAGGCTCAGCCATGAGTGATAAGCAAGATTTTAGTGCCGAAAGTGTAGTTGGCTCACACTTTAATATGTCCGATTGGGCATTAAAACATCGCGCCTTGGTATTGTATGTGATGTTGGTGCTTACTCTCTCTGGATTGCTTGCTTATACTAAGCTTGGTCAGTCTGAAGACCCTCCATTTACGTTTAAGGTGATGCTGGTGCGTACAACTTGGCCGGGTGCGAGTGCGCAGGAAGTGGAGCAGCAAGTTACCGATAAGTTGGAAAAAAAAATTCAGGAAGTGCCACATCTGGATTATTCAAGCGGATACTCCAGGCCGGGTGAATCTACCATTTTTATTGTGGCCAAAGACAGTACGTTTTCAAAAGATATTCCTGAAGTGTGGTATCAGGTGCGCAAAAAAATTGGTGATATTCGCCATACTTTGCCACAAGGGGTTGAGAGCTTAACTTTCAATGATGAGTTTAGTGATGTCTATGGCAGCATGTATGCATTAACGGGTGATGGTTTTGATTATGCGGCGCTGAAAAAACAAGCTGAGCTGATTAGAACTGAATTGCTCAAAGTAAAGGATGTGGCCAAAGTTGAGTTTTTTGGTGAGCAGAAACAGCGAATTTTCATTGAAATCTCCAATGCAAAACTTGCCACTATTGGCATCAACACCAACACACTGATTAATATCTTACAGGCACAGAATGCCGTAGTGCGTGGCGGTACGTTTGATTCCGCTTCGGAGCGTATTCGTATTGCAGTATCTGGACGCTATGGCAAATTAGAAGATTTACGCGAGCTGCGCTTGCGTGCTAACAAGCAAGATTTTCGTTTAGGAGATGTGGCGCGTGTTTACCGTGGTTATGAAGACCCGCCGCATGACCGTGTGCGTTTTCAGGGTAAAGATGCGCTATTGCTGGGTGTGAGTATGACCAGTGGAGGTGATGTGATTGCGCTTGGGCATGCACTTGATGACACGATAGCAAAAGTGCAGCAGCAGTTGGTTGTAGGTTTGTCGCTTGATACCGTAACTTCGCAGCCGAAAATTGTGGCGAACTCAGTAAATGATTTTGTGAAGTCTTTGATAGAGGCGTTGGTGATTGTGCTTGGTGTGAGTCTGATTTCATTAGGTTTGCGCAGCGGTGTTGTGGTGGCGATTACAATTCCAGTAGTGTTGGCCGCTACGTTTCTGGTGATGCATCTGTTGGATATCGGTTTGCATAAAATTTCCCTAGGAGCATTGATTCTTGCTTTAGGATTGTTGGTGGATGATGCAATTATTGCGGTAGAAATGATGGCCTCTAAAATGGAGCAGGGCTGGGATAGATTAAAAGCAGCCTCGTTTGCTTATACCTCTACAGCGAAGCCTATGTTGACCGGAACCTTGGTGACTGTGGCAGGCTTTTTACCAATTGCCACTGCAGCCTCTTCTACGGGTGAATATACACGGTCAATATTTCAGGTATCAGCCATTGCCTTGGTGATCTCATGGTTTGCAGCGGTGATATTTGTGCCGTATTTGGGTTATTAC
>CAYQZK010000052.1:0-12103 GCA_964422015.1 uncultured Methylotenera sp. | reverse complement strand
ACATCGCCATAGAACTTCACGATATAAGTTACTTCTGGACGTTGAAACTCCCAAACGTTACGATAGCGTAACCAGTTATCTGGGTTTTCCACTTGCTGACCATCTTCAATGGTTTGCTTAAACATACCGTACTCATAACGAATACCGTAACCTACTGCTGGAATATCCATGGTTGCCATTGAATCAAGGAAGCAAGCTGCAAGCCTCCCCAAACCACCATTACCTAAAGCAGCATCCGTTTCCATTTCTACGGCATTTTCTAAATCCTGCCCTAAGGATGCTAACCCAGCGTTCAACTCGTCTTTTACATCCAAATTAAGCGCTGCATTGCTCAACATACGACCAATTAAAAACTCTAAAGATAAATAGTAAACACGCTTTGGATCTTCATGATAATAAGACTCTGCCGTCTTAATCCAACGCTCAATCACATGATCACGCACAGTAAAACTGGCAGCCTCATACCAGTCCCTAATTGTAGCTGTAGGGCTAGTCTTAAAAGCTGAATAAGCTAAATGATTTTGCAATGATTGGGCGATTGAAGGTAACTTTGGAATCGCGCTTTTAGGTTTAACTGTTTTATTAGGTTTTTCTGCTTCACTTACTTTGGTGCTTGCAACGGGTTTTGCTTTAGATTTTGTTTTAGTTGTTGGCTTTTCTGCTGTACTCATGTGGGTGTCTCATTTGCAAGTTGAGTGGATAATCTTTGAGGAGATTATACCAACAAACTTCTCAGGAAAAATGTGACTATAAGAATACAATGTGTATCAATATGTTAAAAAAAAGCCCATTAAGTTTTCACCTAATGGGCCATGTTAAGCTGTTTTACGTAGCAGAAATTTAACTAATCAAACTATTCATGCGTTTCACAAAGCTGGCTGGATCATCCAAAGTACCGCCCTCGGCCAACAACGCTTGGTCAAAAAGCACGTGTGCCAAATCAGCAAACAAAGCCTCTGCAGATTCATTTTCAAGACGCTTCACCAGCTTGTGCGTTGGATTTACTTCTAAAATCGGCTTAGTTTCAGGAGCCTTTTGGCCTGCTGCTTTTAACATGCGCGCCAAATTACCTGATAAATCATGAGCGTCACTTACTAAACATGCAGGTGAATCGGTTAAGCGATGGGTAACACGTACATCCTTCACTTGATCACCTAGTGTTTGCTTGATTCTTTCGACCAAGGTTTTAGCTTCTTCTTCAATTTTTTTCTGAATTTCTTTTTCAGTATCAGACTCTAGCTTGCCTAAGTCCAAATCACCTTTAGCAATGGACTGTAATTTTTTACCTTCAAATTCAGTCAAACTACCTAGCAACCACTCATCCACACGGTCACTCATTAACAACACTTCAATGCCTTTCTTACGGAATATTTCCAAGTGCGGGCTGTGTTGTGCTGCAGCAAAGGTATCAGCAGTGATGTAGTAAATCACTTCCTGCTCAGGTTGCATACGGGCAATATAGTCTTTAAGTGAAACTTCCTGCGCATCAGTATCTGCCTTAGTTGAAGCAAATCGTAACAAAGCCGCAATTTTTTCTTTGTTAGCAAAATCTTCACCCGGACCTTCTTTTAACACGCGACCAAACTCTTGATAGAATTTAGCGTAGTCTTCTGGCTTGTTCTCTGCCATATCCTCAAGCAGACCTAGCACTTTTTTCACAGAGCCCGCCTTAATCGCCTCAACATCACGGCTAGACTGCAAAATCTCACGTGAAACATTGAGTGGCAAATCTGAAGTATCAATCACACCACGTACAAAACGTAAATATTGTGGCATCAGCTTCTCTGCATCTTCCATAATAAACACGCGCTTCACATACAGCTTAATGCCATGACGGCGCTCGCGGTCATACAAATCAAACGGCGCTTTACTAGGGATGTATAGCAATGAAATATATTCTTGCTTGCCCTCAACACGGCTGTGCGTATGCGCTAACGGGTTTTCAAAATCATGCGAAACATGCTTGTAAAACTCTTGATACTCTTCTTCAGTAATATCATTTTTGCTACGAGCCCACAAAGCAGAAGCTTTATTGACGGTTTCATCTTCATCTGTGGCCACTTCCGCGCCATCTTTCCACTCTGATTTCTTCATCACAATAGGTAATGTGATGTGATCTGAGTATTTACGGATAATGGTTTTAAGCTTCCAGTCACTTAAGAATTCATCTTCACCATCACGTAAATGTAAAACAATTTCAGTACCACGACTTGCCTTATCTGCCGACTCTAGGGTGTAATCACCTTCACCTGCTGACTCCCAGCGCACCGCCTCTATGGCGCCTGCACGACGTGTCGTAAGCGTAACTTTATTTGCAATAATAAAGGCCGAGTAAAAGCCCACACCAAATTGGCCAATTAAATTAGCATCTTTTGCCTGATCACCAGTTAAAGCATTAAAAAACTCTTTAGTCCCTGATTTGGCAATCGTACCAATGTGAGAGATCACTTCATCACGGCTCATACCAATACCGTTATCGGCAATAGTTACAGTACGAGCTTCTTTATCAAAGGCGATGCGAATTTTCAACTCACTATCGTTCTCATATAGCGCACCATTTGCCAAAGCCTCAAAACGTAGCTTATCTGCCGCATCTGAAGCATTTGAAATCAATTCGCGCAAAACAATTTCTTTATTGCTGTATAGAGAATGGATCATTAACTGCAAAAGCTGCTTCACCTCTGCCTGAAATGCCATTTTTTCTGGTTGCGCACTCGTTTTTTCTGCCATTTTTAACTCCATGTTGTTATTAAATCCTTTACTGTTAATTAGGCATTGTCATAAAAGTTTCAAGAGGCTAATGCAAAATAGAAACAATATTATTGTTTCAATAAAAAGTTATAATCATTTTCAGCCAACAAAAACCGTACACAGTGGATTAAATTCGCAATGGAAAATAACACAAACAACACTCCAGCTGACAAGTCACTACTAGCCGCAATTGACTTAGGCTCCAATAGCTTTAGGCTAGAAATTGGCCGCTTAGATAGCGGCCATATTGAACGTGTTGAATATTTGAAGGAAGCTGTACGCCAAGGTGGAGATTTAGACGAAGATCGCAACCTAACTCCAGAAGCCATGGAGCGAGGCATACGCTGTCTTGCAAGGTTTGGTGAGCGCCTTCAGGGTTTTAATCCTGCAAATGTTCGTGCAGTAGCCACCCAAACATTACGTGAGGCCAACAATCGAGACCTTTTTATTAAACAGGCAAAAAAGGCTCTCGGCTTTGATGTAGAAGTGATTTCTGGCGTTGAAGAAGCAAGGCTCATCTACCAAGGTGTCAGCCGCTTTTTGCCACAATCCAATGAAAGAAAACTGGTCATTGACATTGGCGGCAGATCTACCGAATTTATATTAGGACAAGGCTTCAAATCACACCAAACCGCTTCGTTGCATGTAGGCTCTGTGGCATGGTCACTCAAGCATTTTGGAACGGGAGAATTAACCGAAAGAGCCTTTTCACGTGCAGAAATTGCCGCCGAATCTATTTTCGACACTTTAGGCGTAACTTTTAACAGAAAACATTGGGACGTTGCCTATGGTGCATCAGGCACGGTGGGTGCCGTTGGTGATGTGTTAGTGCAATATGGCCGACCTGTGGACACCATTACCAGAGAAGGTCTATATTGGCTTCGTGAAGAGCTACTTCGCACACGTCATGTTGATAAATTGCGACTACTGGGATTAAAAGAAGATCGCAAACCCGTTATTGCAGGTGGCTTATCGATTCTTTTGGGCATCTTCGATTTCCTGAAAATGGACTCCTTAAATGTCGCAAAAGGGGCTCTAAGACACGGCGTGCTTTACGACATGCTTGCTCGAGAAAATGACATGCTCGATTTAAGAAACGCCTCTGTCAATCGTTTAGCTCGCAAATTCTCTGTTGATGAAAAACAAGCAAAAACCGTTGCAGACGTTGCTGGAAAACTGTTTGATAAAATCTGCGAAGACATCAACTTCGCACCAGGTGAACAAGAAATTCATGCACAAAAACTACGCTGGGCCGGAACTCTACATGAAATTGGTTGCATTGTTTCCCCAATTGATGCTCACCTACACGGATCCTACATCCTTGAACATACCGATCCACCCGGCTTTGCACAAAGCGAATTGCACTGTTTAAGCCAACTCATTTTAGGTCATAGGGCTAAATTCAAAAAAATTGAAATCGATTTTAGTAATCGAATTTTTGCCATGCAACTCATCTGCTTACGCTTAGCTGTCATACTGTGCCACACGCGGCAAGCCCCAAATTTACGAGGCATACAGCTTAGGCTATCTCTCAATACCATTAAACTGAGCCTGCCAAAAGCTTGGCCAGAAAAGTATCCCCAATCTTATTATTTATTAGATGAAGAAACCTTGAACTGGTCAAAAACAAACTGGAAATTTGAAATTCTTAACAACTAAACACCTTGAAATTGCTAATAGAAAGTAGTCGTTGCATTTAACAACAAACGGTATAAACTATTTATACCGTTTATTTAGGAGGTTACAATGTCAAAAATCAATCAGTTACAAGCAGAAGCACTAAAAACGCCTGTTACTGCAACCAAACCAGCTGCGGCTCCAGTTAAGAAACCATCTGCAACGAAAGCCCCTGTAAAAACAACACCCAGCAAGACTGCAAACACTAAGACAAACCCGACACTTACCGCAGAAAAAAATGCAAAGGCAAAGTCCACAAAAGAAAAGATACCAAAACTAAAAATGGAGCGTGATAGCTTTACCATGCCCAAGACTGAATATGCTCAATTCTCAGTACTAAAAGATCGATTAGCAAAACTAGGGCAACCATCGAAAAAAAGTGAGTTATTACGTGCTGGCATCATGCAACTTTCAGCCATGACAGACGCTGCACTAAAAGCAGCAATGAACAAAGTGCCTACAATTAAAACGGGCAGACCTAAGAAATAATTTAATAACGTGGAAGCTGCACTGTGAATAATGATGTTTGCAGTGCGCCATTCACCAATTGCTGACGCAACCACCAAACAGACCCCTTTTTCACGGAACACGCGTGCTCTTTCATACCAAGAAATTTGGCGATTAACAAACCAAGATTGGGCTGATGACCTACGACCAATAGCGTTTTATCTTCTCCCAAATTGATCAGGTTTTTAGCTATTATTTCAACACTACTATCAATAGATAAAAAATCGCATACAGACACCTTCAGCATTGCTGATTGCTGTTGACGTTTAGTTTTATGCGCAGTATCGACACACTGCAATGCAGCCGCAGTTTCCAAACACCGACGCGCTGGACTAGATAAAACTTCTGTATTTTCGGGCAGATGTTGTTGTAACCATGTGGCCATTTTCAAAGCATCTTTACGGCCGCGTTTAGTTAGCACGCGATCAGCATCTTTACCACTCACGCTTTCCACTTCAGCTTCAGCATGTCGCCATAAAATAAGATTAGCCATTCATCATCTCAATACACATCAGCATATTTTTGAATAAGTTGTTGTTGCGCACTATATGGTAGCCCTTGCTCATTACCGTTTAATTTAGCTAAAGATGCAGAAGCAACATAAGTTCCATCCGCATTGAGTATCCATGCATCTTGGTTGTCTTCCAAACTCGATTGACAACACTCTTGCAAAATTCTTGCGCGATGCTTCTCATCGACAATTGGCCATGCGATTTCTACACGACGCATCATATTCCGATTCATCCAATCCGCACTGGCAAGCCACATCGTTTCGACATGATCTATATTGAAATAAAAAACTCGTGAATGCTCTAAAAGCCTGCCTATAATCGATCGCACTCGAATACGTCCATCCAAGCCGGGAGCATCAACTGGCAAGATACATGCCCCCCTGACGATTAAATCAACCTCAACACCAGCACGGCCTGCCTTAACCAGAGCCATCACCAAAGCCTCATCTGTCAGCGCATTCATTTTCACAATGATACGAGCCGGCTTACCACCCTTAGCGGCAAGCTCTGCAACTTTTATCTTAGCCAACATTTGCTTATGTAAATTAAATGGTGCAACAAGAAGCTTCTGCAAACGTGGCAACTGAACTTGGCTCGCAATATGCCTAAATAAGTGCTCCATATCCCGCGTGATTTTTGGATCAGCCGTTAACATGCTGACATCTGTATAAAGGCGAGCAGTTCTAGGATTATAGTTACCAGTAGATACATGCCCATAGTGCTTTAAATGTGCGCCTTCTCTACGCATCACCAATAACATTTTTGCGTGCGTCTTCAAACCTACAACACCATAAACCACTTGAGCACCAACTGATTCTAGATCTTCTGCCCAGTTAATATTCGCTTCTTCGTCAAACCTCGCTTTAAGTTCAACGACAGCCATCACTTCTTTGCCACGCCGAACAGCTTCTTGCAAAAGTTTGAGCATACGTGGATCTGACCCCGTACGGTAAATGGTTTGCTGAATAGATAGTACATCAGGGTCATGTACAGCTTCTCGCAGAAAATCAATCACAGACTCAAAACTCTCGTAAGGCTGATGGATCAAAATATCATGTTGCTTAAGTTGCGTAAAAAATGACTGATTAGCCAGTAATTGCTGACTAACCTTAGGTTCGAACGGCTTAAATTTAAGATTTTTACCTTCTGCTAAATCTGCCAATTGCATTAATCGCGCAAGATTTACTGGGCCATGTACGCGGTACAAAGACTCTTTCGGCAAATCAAATTGCTGCAGTAAAAACTTAGCTAACTTTTCATTGCAGCCTTGTGACACTTCCAAACGCACCGCATCACCAAAATTACGTTGTACTAGACCTTTTCTTAACGCAGTACGCAAGTTCTTCACATCCTCTTCATCAACAGCCAAATCAGAGTGACGCGTGATTCTAAATTGAGAGAAATTAAGCACTTCGCGGCCAGCAAACAAGCTATCCAAATGTGCACGAATCACACTAGATAAAGATACAAATTTCTGTTGTTTATTACATAAATTTTTAGGTAGCTGAATAAGTCGTGACAGCACCCTAGGTACGCGAACAATAGCAATATTGTTTGCCCGACCAAAAGCATCATGCCCACCTAAAGACACGATAAAGTTAAGTGATTTATTGGCCACTTGCGGAAATGGGTGCGATGGATCTAAAGCAACAGGCACGAGTAAAGGACGTACTTCAGACTCGAAATAACGAGCAACCCAACGACGTTGTTCTGGGGTGCGATCACCATGCGACACCAAATGAATGCCCTTCTCAGCCAAAGCCGGCATTAACTCCATATTGAAAATTTGATATTGCTTTTCAACTAAATCATGTGCTGCCATCGCAATAGTTTGATAGCTTTGCACATTAATATCAGCTTGCTGTTCACCAGAGCGCATTGCATCAACATGTGGCGCCGCGCGCACCTCGAAGAACTCATCTAAATTCGATGAAACGATACACAGATATCGCAGACGCTCAAGCAAAGGATAATTGGCATTTTGCGCAAGACTCAAAACGCGTTCGTTAAACGCTAAAATACTAAGATCACGATTAAGCAACTTCAAAGGTGGGTAGGTTAAACGCATAGTCACTTCAATTTTATTAACGCATTGATTATATGCGCCGATTATGACGGTTTTATGAATTTAATTAAAATATTAGCAGGGTATGAAACTACTAACTTAGAGGTAAAAGAGTCTACACCTTAACTGTAGGACGCGCTAAAGTCTGAGACTTAGATTGGCCATCACGACCATAGACAGACCCCGCGTTTGAATTGCCTTGAAGAGTATTTAACAATTGCTGATTACGATTAAAATGCTTGTTAATAAGCATGCCATTCAATCGGTTCATTTCTTTTGCCTGAGTTAAAACTTTTTGAAAGTTCACCCACTTCACATTCTCTGCAGGACTACCCTGCTGCTTAAGCCAATCAAGCATTCCAGATTCATTCGCTTCAAAATGATTTAAAGCCAAAATATCGTAACGTTTTTTTGCTGTAAGACTAATCTGTTGTAACAACTCAGCTTTCTCGCTCAGCATTGCTTCTATCGCCTCGAGCTTCATCATCACTAAATTAGTTTGCTCGCGAGCTAGTAGCTCAAGCAATTCATTTGCTAACTGTATATCCTGCTCAAATGAAATTGACGCACCCATATCTTTAATCGAACAAGAACTTCATTATCGAGCTGTTAACAAACCTCTAACAGTATCAAGCAAGCCATCTGCAACTTTTTCAGAGTCCACCTTAAACTCACCTCTTGCAATAGCCGCTTTAATTGCATCAACTTTTTCAGTATCAAAAACTTTGCTGGTCGCCACCTTAGACTCTAACATTTGCAATTGAGCAGCTCTTGCAGACAAAGTCACATTGCCCGCAACTGTCGGATCAACCTGCGGCTTTTCAACCCTAGCATTAACTTCCGGCTCCACTTTTTGAGCAGCCACCTTATCAATACTAGGTTTATCAAGACCCAAACTTAAAGGACTTTTAACTGAGTCATTCACTTTCATGGCACTTTCCTTTTGCTATTTTTTGCGCTCTGAACGCTTCTATAGTGCTTTTATCGGCAACTATTAGTCTAACTTTAATACTTTGAAGCAATTAATTTAGCTTATTTTATATTCAACTTATCTAAAAACCCACTTCAACTTGGCCGCCAATTTTTGCAACGCCAGTAATAACCTGTCCACTAGTCACTTTTACCTGTACAACCTGCCCCTCATTAGCATTTGCCATCGCCTGACCCTCAGCTGAAACGGTAAAGCCCTGTCCTTTAGAAATAATCGTTACAGTTTGTCCACGCTGAACAGCTAGTGGCATTTTTAACATTTCTTGCCTCAACACCGTACCCGCAACCATTGAAACATTAACCGTCCTACCAATAGCCTGGGAGGCATCAGTAAAAACGCCTGCCGGTAATTGCGCTAAATCACCGCGTTCAAAAAGAATATCCTGAGCTGTAACTACACTACCCTGAGAAAGCGGCACAGCTGCAACCAAATACTGTGCAAAAACATTTACTGTCGCCTGCACATAAATCATCCATGCACTTGGCGCTTCGCAACGGACACCTACGCTAGTCTTACCCCACGCCCGACTACCTTTAGGTAAAAATATTTGCAAATCAGGACATTGTGGCAAGCGCAAATTAGGATCTATAGCCCCGGCGGTCACATTCACTTTTCCAGGGTACCCTATCGCTTGCGTTTCTAAAAATTCAACTATTTTACTTTTAACCACAGCCAAATTTTGTTTAACAGGCACAGCAACTTGAGCAGTAGCTGACGTTGCCGAATAAGAACTAATTGGCGTCAACGCAAGAATCATTACAAGCGTTATACGTCTTGTAAAGCGCAAATAGACGCCAGCAAAATTCATATTAAATCCAATTTTAATTACAAAAATTCAATATGGATTCTACTGAGGCAATTGTCTAGCAAACCTATGAAAAGGACCGCATTCACCCTCTTCATTTTTAAATTGCAATAGTTTTAATCACTTTAGTATTGCAATTACGTATAAAAGGATTATTGTTTCTATTGTGTTACGGTACTTTTTTGGCTTTTCTTTAATTTAATTACTGAATTGCACTTAAAAAGAATTGGAGGACGTTGTGTTAAATAAATTAGATTCCACTCTAAGCTTTCATCAGACCGCACTGAGAGTGCGCGGTCAACGACAAGAGCTCATTGCAGCCAACATTGCCAATGCTGACACTCCGCACTACAAGGCGCGTGACATTGACTTTAAATCTGCCATGCAAAATGCAATGACTAATGTGCAAAGCAACTCTCGTCAATCTGCCCAATCAATGGCAAAAACATCGAGTTTGCATTTAGATGGCCTCCACAATGGTGGTGGCAACATGTCTAGCGAAACCTTATTCCGACCCATCATACAAGGCAGCGTTGATGGGAACACAGTTGACATGGATGTTGAGCGCAACCAGTTTGCTGACAATGCAATTCGTTATGAAGCAAGTTTAACGATGATTAACGGTCAGCTTAAATCAATTATGGCTGCATTACAAAGCCAGTAGCGCATGTTGTAACTAATGGGATTGGGAGTCAATAATGTCTTTATTTAATGTGTTTAATATTTCCGGCTCGGCTATGAGCGCTCAAGCGCAGCGCTTAAATGCAGTGGCAAGTAATTTAGCTAATGCCGATAGTGCGACCAGTGCTAACGGTACGCCATATAAAGCCAAGCAAGTGGTGTTTAGTGCGACCCCAACCAACTCGCCTGATGCAAATGGTGTCAAGGTGTTAAAAGTAGTAGAGGACGCCTCGCCACCAAGAATGCTCTACGACCCTAACCATCCGTTAGCTGATGAAAAAGGCTATGTCACCATGCCAAACGTTAATGTCACTGAAGAAATGGTCAACATGATTTCCGCCTCTCGCGCCTATCAAAATAACATAGAAACAATGAATGCAGCTAAAACCATGCTACTGAAAACCCTTACCATTGGGCAAGGTTAGGTTGCACTAACCTCAAATCACCAATGATTAATATGCAAGGAATATAAAATGACAATCGTACAAAGCACTTCAAAAGCGCCGTCCCAAGAACTGCTTGATAGCGTTAACGGTAAAAGGGATACTGTAAAAGACAATGTCACCATTGCTCAAGACCGCTTCATGAAGCTACTAGTTGAGCAGATGAAGAATCAAGACCCGCTCAACCCTATGGATAATGCGCAAGTAACAAGTCAGATGGCGCAGTTATCGACTGTAACGGGCATTGATAAGTTGAATAAAACTTTAGAGTCTTTAATTAGTAGCGTTCAAGCTGGGCAATCCTACCAAGCGTCAAGCATGATTGGACACAATGTTCTGGTTCCAGGAAATGAAGTAAGCACGAATGGCGAAGGTGGTTATTTTGGAGTGGAACTGCCATTAGGTGCTGACAAATTGTCCGTTACCATTAAAGATGCAGCAGGCAACATCATTAAAACCATGTCATTGGGAGCTCAAAACTCTGGTTCAGTACCTATCAAATGGGATGGTCATACAGATAGCGGCACTTTAGCAAATGCAGGCAACTATAAATTTAGCGCTGAAGCGACAATTGCGGGTAAAGCCCAAACTGCTTCAGGCTTAAGTTACGCACAAGTGATGAGCATTTCAAACAGCAGTGCCGGCCTTAAACTGAATTTGAGCAACCTTACATCAGCAAATACTAGTGATGTAAGGGAGATTTTTTAACTATCCATATCATCACTCAAAGATATATCGCAAATATAAAATAAAAGCATATAGGAGAATAAAATGAGTTTTCAACAAGGTTTAAGTGGACTTAATGCGGCAGCTAAACAACTAGATGTGGTAGGGAACAACGTAGCCAACTCCAACACTGTGGGTTTTAAACAAGCGCGCGCAGAATTTGCTGATGTATTTGCAGCATCACTCACTGGCTCTGGTGGCTCTCAAGTGGGTATTGGTGTAAATTTAGCCACCGTAGCGCAACAATTTACCCAAGGGAACATCACATCAACAAGCAATCCATTAGATATTGCAATCAACGGAAATGGTTTTTTTCGTATGGAACAAAACAGCATTCCAACTTACACTCGCAATGGGCAATTTCAAATTAACAACAACGGATTTATCGTAGACTCAGGTGGAAAATTTTTAACTGGTTACCCAGTAGACGTTAATGGAGCTGTAATTCCCAGCAACCCAATTCCACTTCAAATTGATACAGCCGATGCACCACCAAATGTCACATCCACTGTCACTGGCACTTTAAATTTAGATTCGAGGCAATCTGTTCCTGCATTAGCCTTCGATCCGGCACAACCTGATACCTACAACAATATTTCCGCAGTAACGGTTTATGATACCTTAGGCAACCCTTATACGTTGCAAAGCTATTTTGTTAAAAACGCAACACCAGGAGCTTGGGATGTATATTCATACGTAAGTGGTGACTACATTCCTGGAGGCAACGCGGCCGTTACTCCACCCTCATATCAAATGACATTTGATGCAACGGGAGTTGCTCCGTTACCTGTTGCTCCACAAGCGATAACATTTGACACTGACATCACAAGTCCAGCGACAACTATCCCTCTGACTATAGACTTCTCAAGTAGCACTCAATTTGGTTCAAATTTCAGCATCAATAATTTGACGCAAAATGGATATGGTTCTGGTAGATTAGCTGGC
>CAYQZK010000051.1:0-12620 GCA_964422015.1 uncultured Methylotenera sp. | reverse complement strand
TCGTAGTTTTCATTAACCGTGCATCTAGCTCAACATGCGCATTGACCACATTTTAGTCAGTGACGCACTTAAACCTGCTTGCACCGCCGCTTATATTGACAAAGCGCCGCGTAAACTAGAGCGCCCTTCTGACCATACGCCTGTAGTATTAGAAATGGCGTAAATCAGCTTTTAATCTTTATTCCAAGCTGCTTAAGTTTTCGATATAAGTGCGTACGCTCCAGTCCTGTAATTTCAGCCAGTTTACTCATATTGTTCGTCACATCTTGCATGTGATGCTCAAAATATAGCCGCTCAAAATCATCTCGTGCCTCGCGCAAGGGCTGGCTTAATATACCTTGATCTATTTGTGCACCTGACACAGTATCCTGAACAGGCACCTCTTGCACAAAGCCACCAACCCTCACCGGCGCAAAATCAAACTGATGCAATACACGGTGTACATCATCCAAGCTGATTTTTTCACCTAAACTGGTTTGTATTAAATTGCGCACTACGGCATCTAGCTGTGCCAAGTCACCAGGCCAGTCTGCATTACGCAAACCGTTAAGTGCAGCGACATCAAACTCACGATACTCAACATCCGCTTGCTCTAGCTGCACATTAGCAATGGCTACTGCTAAATCTGGAATATCTTCTTTATGCTCATCGAGCGCGGGCACTCTCAATGAAACTGCTGAAAGGACTTGCAACAACTGATGATCAAACAGTGATTCAGTCTGTAATTTTGGTAAATTCTCACTGGTGCCACACACTACACGCACATTATATTTATCTGCTTTGGCGATTAGTAACAACAAGCCCTTTTGCTCAGTTTTACTAAGCTCCGCGACCTCGCCAATGTAAAGCACACCATCACTGATAGGCTCTAATATATCCAAAGGCGCACTGACTAATTGATGAAACTCTGTTAATTGTAGCCATGGCGTGTTATTAACCTGCAAAAATCGAGCACACAACTCTGCTCCACAACCTTTCGGACCAATCAACAGAACGGGGCTAAGCCCGTGATTTGCATTTGCTGCAATTTTATCTAAACGCTCTTTCAACGCGGTAATCACTGGGCTTTTACCCAAATGAATTAAACTCATTTCGGACTTGGGCAACAATTCACTATGCTTCAGGGCCGCAGCAACCGTTTTTAATAACTTTTGCAGAGCGATGGGTTTTTCTAAAAAGTCGAATGCACCCAATCGAGTAGCCTCTATCGCTGTATCAATCGTGCCATGCCCAGACATCATGACAACCGGCATAGTAAGCAGACCGCCATTGCCCCACTCTTTAAGCAAACTGATTCCATCACAATCTGGCATCCAAATGTCCAGCAACACAATGTCTGGGCGTTCACGCAAGCGTGCTAAACGAGCCGTAGCCGCATTTTCTGCTAGCTCAACGTGATAACCTTCATCCTGCAAAATATCACGCAATAATTCGCGAATGCCGACTTCATCATCTACTACTAATATACGTTTTGATGCCATATTGATAAGACTTCAATTATTTTTCAAAAGATTAATTTTCAAGAAACACTTTTATTGGAACAATGGAAAACTCATTGTTACTACAGCACCTGTCGCCTGTGTATCTTTAACATTTTCAACTTTAATGCTGCCTTTATGCTCTTCAACAATTTTTTTAACAATCGCCAACCCTAAACCTGTGCCATGCGATTTTGTTGTGACATAAGGCTCAAACACATGCAACATCATTTCAGCAGGAAAGCCAGTACCGTTATCTTGAACAGTAATCAGCAATAAATCATTCAGCACTTCTGTTTTCACTAAAATAATCGGTGCCAAGCTAGCAATAAGCGCATCTTGTGCATTTTGCAATAAATTATGGATAACTTGTCGGAGCATGGTGCTATCACCCTTAATGATACAAGCCTGCTGAGCCAGTACCTGCTCTATCTTAATGCTGGGCAAATCATAAAAAGACACCACTTCACGGATTAAAGCATTCACGTCTAATCGCTTTAACTGAGGTGCAGGTGAGCGTGCATATTCGCTAAACTCGTTCACCATTTTTTTCATTGCATCTACTTGATTTACAATGGTTTCTGTGGCGCGTTTAAGTATATCCGCATCAGCGGCATCTAACTTTTCGTGTAGCTTATGCGCCATGCGTTCTGCCGATAATTGAATGGGCGTTAACGGATTTTTAATCTCATGAGCCAAGCGCCTCGCCACCTCGCCCCACGCAGCGTCTCGCTGCGCCTGTACCATAGTTGTCGCATCATCAAACACCACTACATAACCGCCATCTGGCAAAGGCGTACCACGTACCACTAAAATTTGCTTGCCTTGAGCATTAGCCAACTCCACTTGCGTTTGCATGTCATTTTTCTGCACGCTGTCTGATTTCAGATTCACCGCAATCGTAAGCAATAAGCTTTCCAGCTTAGTTTGTTTTGCTAACATTGCTTCTGGCGTCAACCCCACACAATTCTCTAGCTTTACCGCTAAGATAGTTGTTGCAGCCTGATTAAAAGTACGCAATTCACCTCGCTCATTAAACGCTAGCACACCTGAAGACAGGTGTGACAAAATCGTTTCTAAATAACCATGCGCTGCTTCTACGCGAGCACGGTTTCTGTCAGCTCGCTTAATCGCCTCTGCCAATTGTCGCGTCATACTATTAAACGATTTGACTAATACACCCAACTCATCTTTACCATGTTCAGGCAATACGATGCTGTAATCACCACTGGCAATCGCTTTTGTACCTTCCGCCAGCACGGTAAGCGGCGCAGATAACCTACGACTGAGCACAAATGCAATAGCCACAGCGGTCAACATCGCCAGCATCATCACCAAGGTTAGCGTTAAAGCAAAAACCTCTCTTAATGAAGCTCGGCTATAAGAAAGCTGTTGATAATCCTGATAAACATCCTGTACTGCCTCAGCCGTTGTAGCAAGCGTCTTAGGAACGGGTTGCAACAACTGTAATATACGCGTTTCTCCCGCCATATCTTGAACAGTGACAGGCGCTAGCACTCGCAAATACAAACCTTTACCGCCGATAGGCTCAATACTGCCATAAATACGCTGCCGCGCCTGTCGCAACTGAGTGACACTAGGAAGCTCTGGGAGAAAAGAAGTTGAATCACTACTTGAAACGGCTAAAATCCTGCCTTGTAGCGTCAGCAAGGTAACATCTTGAATGCCGCTTTTCTCACGTAGATCATTCAGCATCGCAAAATGTGAGTTAGCTGGCTGAAAAGCAAGATTAGTGGCCATGCCCTCGCCTTTTTCTTTAACATCGGCCAGCATAATATCTAAGGCTGTTCTGCCTAGATTTAAACCACCCTCCAGTGCCGATTCCACCTTAACGTTGAACCATGACTCAATCGATCGCGTTAAAAAGTTAACTGATACCAAATACACAATTAACCCAGGCAAAATAGCCATCAATGCAAACGTCACTAACAGGCGTAAGGTAAAACGACTACCCATCACCTGTTGTCGAATTTTTTTATACAAAGCAAATAGCTGCGCCCCAATTAGGACAACAAGAAACACAGCCAAAATCACATTGAGCGTAACCAGTAGAGTGTAATACTCACCCGATGCTGCTGTATTTGCGCTCGCATTAGAAAGCAAATACAGTAAAAATGCACCTAAAGCCGCACTAATGAGTACTACATATCTCATTTACCAGCTTCCACCTTCATTAAACTAGGTTGCCACTCAAAACGTGGTGAAGCAACCTTCCAATCATCCGACCCCATCGCATCAACCTGCAAAGCCTTTGACATCTTGGTGTAATCCAATCGCATTAACAAAATCGCTTTATACACCTCACCTTTTTCAAGGTCTGACTTTTGAAATACCTTCAAATCACGAATCTCAGAAAGTGCTTGCTTAGCCTCATCCAAATTAGCAAATACTTTTTGCTGATCACCTCGAATCAGTAAATATTGCCTTGAAAGCGCGTGATAACTTAAAACAATACGGTGTGTCACCGTAACAATTTCATCATCAAACCAGTATTTGCGTGGAGATAACAGTTGAAATTCCACTAAAAAATGAAGTTCAAAACCTTTACTGATGGCCTGTTCAATTTCCGAGTTAAATTTAATATCAACATCGGCATTCAAGACATAGCTTTCATCAGCTGCTGATATTTCAGCCTCTTTAATAACCAAGCTACTACTGCTAGCATTGGCTGGCAAAGCGCCCGCAACAAACAATGCGAAAAAATACAGACAGCATAATTGTTTAATTTTTTTGTAATAAGGCATAAAAGAAACCGTCGTGTGCGATTGATGGAATAAGCTGACCATTGATTTGAGTAACTTCATTTTTCATATCGACTTGCGGCAAACCAATCTGTACCGCATCTGAATTGTTGTGTAAAAATTTATTTACCTGCGCTTGATTTTCCTCATCAAACACTGAGCAGGTCACATAAAGCAACTGACCACCTTTTGCGAGCTTTTGCCATAAACTCTGCAAAATTTTTGCTTGCTGTGCTGCAAATGAAGCAACGTCTGCCTCTCGCCTTAGCCATTTAATATCCACATGACGACGCACAATGCCTGATGCTGTACATGGCACATCAGCTAAAATTCTATCAAACAGTTCACCATCCCACCACGCTGAAGATGCAGCATCACCTACTAATAATTTCGCTTTTAACCCCAATCTATCGAGATTACTTTGAACCCGTTTCAATCGCCCAGCATCACTATCTAGCGCGGTCATATCCACATCAACAATCTCTAGAATATGGCCTGTTTTACCCCCAGGCGCGCAACATGCATCTAATACGCGCATATTAGGCTGCGCAGCTAAAAAGTGTGCAGCTAACTGAGCACCATAATCTTGTACAGAAACATCTCCTGCAACAAAACCTGGAACTTTCTCTACAGGCATAGGCTTTGCAACCTTAATCGCTTGCATATCGATATGAGCAGACTCTAAACCCTGCTCTGCAAGCTCACGTAAGTACTTTTCAACACCAACCTTTTTAGTATTTAGACGTAACGTCATTGGCGGATGCTGATTACCAGCCTCCAGCATACTTTGCCAATGGTTAGGATACTGAGTCTTGAGCTTGTTAATCCACCATTGGGGATAAGAATAGGTTGCTACTTCGCTGTTTTTTAATTTGGTAACAAGCACGTCTTTTTGGCGTAGAAAGTTACGCAAAATAGCATTGACCAAACCCTTAGCCCAAGCTTTTGGAGCAGGTCTTTTAAGCTGACTCACTGCATGCACCGCCTGATTGACAACCGTGAAAGAATCTGCTTTATCATGCAGCAACTGATAAATAGCCACAAGCAACAAACCATGAATACGATCATCCGTCAGAGGCTTTTCTAATAACTGATTTAAATAAGCATCGATTTCGCCATAAAAACGTAAAGAACCGTAACTTAAATCTTGGGCTGCACCGCGCTGCTGAGGCGTAGCTTGAGGAAAAAAAGCCAAGGCAGCAGGTATTGCCAAGGTTAAATTACGGCCTGACAGTACCTGATTGACTGCATTGGCAGCGATTTGTTGAGAGATATACAAAAGACAAAGCTTTCAATTAACATCAAAGGCCTATTCTAACCGCCGATGGGCATGGATGCACGCCGATTATGTGACATTAGTATCGATTAGTAGAAATTAGACATTGCCAGCAATCTAGCCACGCGCTCTTCAGTCTTTGGATGTGTGCTAAAAAGACTATCAATTGAACCACCTGATAGCGGATTGATAATCATCATTTGCCCTGTTTCAGGGTGCTGCTCAGCAGCATTCATCGGAATCTGGTGTGCATAATGATGAATTCTCTCCAGCGCACTCGCTAAAGCTCGAGGGTCACGACATATCTCAGCACCCATTCTATCGGCTTCAAACTCACGAGCACGTGAAATGGCCATTTGTATTAACATCGCTGCAATAGGCGCCAAAATCATCACCAGCATCGCTACTAGCGGATTAACATTACGTTCGCCATTTGAGTTGTGTCCCGCAAACAACATACCAAAACTACCTATAGATGAAATAGCACCAGCTATTGTGGCTGAGATTGTAGAGATTAACGTATCACGATTTTTAACGTGTGCTAGCTCATGCGCCATAACTCCACGCAACTCACGATCGCTCAACGCCCTCATAATACCAGTGGTGGCCGCAACGGCAGCATGCTCCGGGTTGCGACCAGTGGCAAACGCATTCGGCTGCGCCTCATCAATCACGTAAACCTTAGGCATAGGAATTTGCGCATTTTCCGCCAACATTTTGATCATGCTATAAAAAGAACGGAACTGCGCATTATCCTCAGTAATCTCTTGCGCGTTGTACATTTTAAGTACTGCCTGATCACTAAACCAATACGCATAAATATTCATGCATGCTGCAATCATCAGCGCAATCATCATGCCGCCCTTGCCACCAAGAACAGTGCCCACCAAACCAAACAAGGCAACAATTCCCGCCATGAGCATGGCGGTTTTTAACCAATTACCGAACATCTAAGCTACTCCTTAACAATATTACTATTGAAATTAAGATGTGGCCTTAAATCGAAAATTCAAGTTATTGCGAGGTAAATACATCACCGATTTTCAATTGATGCCCTTGCACAAAAGCTTGAGCATTGAGACGCTTTCCACCTGGCGCTTGTAACTCCGTAATGTGTAGTAAGCCTTCACCACAACCCACCAAAATACCATCGTGAACATCAACAATTTGCCCAGGTTGAGCTTTACCTGCTTTGGCTGTTGCCATCCATATTCGACAAACTTCACCCTTAAGCACACTTTGCGCTACAGGAAACGGATTAAAACCACGCACTTGACGTGAAATCTCTATTGCATTTTTTTGCCAGTCGATTGCAGCTTCCGATTTCTCTAACTTGTGTGCATAAGTCACTAAAGACTCATCTTGGGGAATTGCAGATAATGCACCATTCTTTTCAAGTTCAGCCATAGCAACAACCATCAGCGCAGCACCCTTTTCACTCAATGCATCATGTAAGGTCTGCGTAGTATCGTGCTCAGTAATGGGTACAACACCGACGCTCACCATTGCACCCGCATCTAAAGCTGGCACAACTTCCATAATCGTCACCCCAGTCTCCGTATCACCAGCTAATAAAGAGCGATGAATAGGCGCAGCTCCACGCCAGCGTGGCAATATAGAAGCATGGATGTTATAACAACCAAATCGCGGCTTATTTAATATCACCGTTGGAATAATTAAGCCATAAGCCGCTACAATCATGACATCTGCATTAGTGTCGTTAATACGCGTTTGCACCTCAGCGTCTTTAAGCGTCAAAGGTTGAAACACGGCTAAGCCATGTTGCTCTGCCAACACTTTAACTGGACTAGCTTTTAGCTTCATACCTCGTCCTGCTGGACGGTCAGGCTGAGTGAGCACCATTACAATTTCATGCCCAGCTTCAATCAGCGCAGCCAACGCTGGAACTGCAAATTCTGGCGTACCAGCAAAAATAATTTTCATCGTATTTAATTCGTAGAGATTTAATGGTCGCGTTGCTGTTTCAGCATCTTGGTTCTAATACGGTTCCGCTTTAGTGGGGACAAGTAATCGACAAACACCTTGCCCAACAGGTGATCCATTTCATGCTGAATACAAACACTCAATAATCCATCCGCATTGAGAGTGAATTTTTTTCCATGTCTATCCAGCGCTTCAACTTTAATAGTTTCAGCTCGCACCACGTCTTCATAAATTCCAGGCACAGACAAACAACCCTCTTCGTAATGCTGCTCACCATCTTTACTGATGATTTTAGGATTAATAAACACCTGCAAGCAATCTTTGGTTTCACTAGTATCAATAATCAATAGTTGAATGTGCTGATCCACTTGAGTTGCCGCCAAACCTATACCTGGTGCGGCATACATAGTCTCTGCCATATCGTCAATTAGGCGATTAATACTTGCATCAATGTCTTTAATTGGCTTGGCTACTTTATGTAGGCGTGCGTCTGGATAGTGAAGAATATCTAAAATTGCCATAATTCCCGTTTATTTCTCTTAATGTATAAAGCCTGGTTTTCTATAAAAGCTTGATTGTTGAATGAATTACGTGATAAATTTAACGTTGTTTCAAGCAGTTTATTTAGTTTTTTGCAAACTGCATGACTATTTTTAACCGCATATTTCTTAATGCATTTTTGACTGAGGTCATCAATATATGTTCCGTCATATTATAACGCTGCTCATGTTTTGTTGCTTAAGCTTCAACATTAATGCAGAGGAAGTTGCCCTCAAGACCAATCACCCCGATCGCCACGTGGTTGTAAAGGGCGACACTTTATGGGGCATTTCAGCTAAATTTCTAAAAGACCCATGGCAGTGGCCAAAAGTTTGGAAGCTAAATCGTGCTCAAATTAAAAATCCCCATTTAATTTACCCTGGTGACGTTGTTTTTCTGGATTTAAGTAGCGGGAAACCCGAACTCAAACTACTACGTGAAACCGTTACATTAGAACCAGGTGTAGTAATAGAGCCTTTAGAAAAGGCTGCCATCTCAACCATACCTTTGAATGTCATTGCGCCATTTTTAAGCCAACCTCTGATCATTGAAAAAGATCAACTGGCGTCATCGCCTCGAATTATTGCCGGTCAAGATGATCGTGTGGTTTTAAGTCCAGGCACCCGCATTTACATTAACAAAATTGAAGAAGGCGATGGTATCAATTGGTTTGTCTATCGTCCTAGTGGCAATTTAGTAGATCCTGACACCAATGAGGTGCTTGGTGTAGAGGCCACCTATTTAGGTGATGCAAAAATTGCCAAATACGGCGAGCCTGCAAGCGCAAATATCACTAAAGCTAAGGAAGAAATTTTCACCAAAGATCGTTTAGTTCCAAGCGGTGATGATGTCATCACCAACTTTGTACCGCACGCGCCTGAAACCAACATTTCCGGACGCATTATTAACATTTATGGCGGTGTTGCAGATGCCGGACCAGAAAGCATCGTTTCAATTAGCCGCGGTTCTGCTGATGGGATAGAGGTTGGTCATGTGCTAGCGATTAATCGTTATGGTCGCGTCATTAAAGACCCTGAAGCAGCGAAAGAAGACAATACCGATTCAAAACCAAAGTTAAATGAGTTGAACTTTGATGTGCAACGTGACGCTGATGGTAAAGCTATCGTCAATTTCAAGAAACAACCAGCAAAAACTAATACTGAGTTAGCTCTTGAACCAGGCATGGTTAAACTACCTGATGAGCGCATTGGCTTACTCATGGTCTTCCGTGTGTTCGATCGCGTATCCTACGCATTAGTCATGCAAGCCTCACAATCTATCAACAAACTTGACTCCGTTACCACGCCGTAACTTTGTATCCTCATGCAGGACAACCACAGCGAAGATTTAGTAGAAAAGTCGCTGTGGGTTAGCCTCAATCAAATTCACGGCATAGGCTCTCAAACCTTCTGCCAACTACTCAAAATCTTTGGCAGTCCTGCCAATGTTTACGCTGCCAGCTACCACCAGCTCACCAAAGTAGTTTCAGATTCGATTGCATCTATGATTGCTCAAGGTCCAGATCAAGACGCATTGACGGACACTTTGCAATGGTTATCACATACAAACAATCACCTTGTGACACTGGCTGATAAGCACTATCCAAAAGCCTTGTTAGAAATCACAGACCCTCCTCCCTTATTTTATGCAAAGGGTAATCTAACCCTACTCAATCAACCTAGCATTGCTATCGTCGGCAGTCGCAACGCATCTGTGCAAGGGGAGAAAAACGCTGAGGCTTTTGCTCATGATTTGTGCGAACATGGATTATGCATTGTTAGTGGCCTAGCCTTAGGCATTGATGGTGCAGCGCACCGAGGGGCATTAAAAGCCAACGGTGCGACCATTGCCGTAGTTGGCACTGGGTTGGACATTGTCTATCCAGCAAAACATCGTGACCTAGCACACCAAATTGCAGAGCGCGGGCTGATCATCTCTGAATTCGCATTAGGCACACCATCTAAACCGCAGAACTTTCCTAAACGCAATCGCATCATCAGTGGCTTAAGCCAAGGGTGCTTAGTCGTTGAAGCTAATTTACAAAGCGGCTCACAAATTACCGCGCGTTTAGCCGCTGAGCAAGGCCGCGAAGTTTTTGCAATTCCCGGCTCCATTCACTCACCAATGGCTAAAGGCTGCCACCAACTGATTAAACAAGGTGCAAAATTGGTAGACTGCATACAAGATATTGTTGAAGAGCTCAATTTAAGCAACGCATTCACAGATATTATTCAAGAATCTAAAAACACTCCAACAAACAACCATCCCTTGCTAGACTTAATGGGTTATGACCCTATTAATTTGGAAAACTTAGTGAGCATAAGTAACTTGACGGTAAGCGAAGTTTCATCCATGCTAATGTTGCTGGAGTTAGAAGGGAGGGTGGTTAGTTTGGCTGGAAGCCAATACCAAAGACTTACTTAATAAAACTTAGTAGCAAGTAACTCAATATCTGCATCAACTAGAATTTGCAATCCTTAAATCTGTAAGTACATTTCATTCGAAATTTTTGATAAAGGATTAACACTATGTTTGAAGTATTGGTTTATATGTTTCAGAACTACATTGACACTCACTACAGACCAGATGAAAACACGCTCTCAAAAGAACTGTTTGCCGCAGGGTTTGATGAAAGAGATATCAACAATGCCTTTGACTGGTTTAACCAGCTAGAACTCCTTTCAGATCAACCAGACGTCTACGCAAAAGCTAGCCATACTAACACTCGCATCTTTACTGATCTTGAATTAAAAAAAATCAGTGGAGAAAGCATCGGTTTTGTTTTATTTCTTGTTCAAGCCAACATCCTAAATACCGCTCAACGTGAACTGGTGCTTGAGCTCGCGATGAATTTGCCTCAATTAAAAATTAACATTGAAGAAATGCGCTGGATTGTACTCATGACCACATGGGGTGCTAGTAAATCTGGCCGAGATAAAACAAAAGAATATTTGTTTATTGAAGATGTGCTCATCAATAAACAAAAACCGACGCTACATTAGTCGCCGGTTTTTATTTGGTAGAAAAAAGCTGGTGATTTAAATCAGCCTAATGTCCTATATTTTCTAAAATTGTGCCAATTACACCTGCTTGGTTCAATGTGTAAAAATGCAAACTCGGCACACCCGACATCTGCAGACTTTCGCACAATTCACTCACAACATCCACACCAAATGCGCGGAGTGAAGTCATATCATCTCCATATTCTTCAAGCCGCATTTTCAACCAGCGTGGAATTTCAGCCCCACACACACTAGAAAAACGTGCTAACTGAGTAATATTATAAATGGGCATTACACCAGGAATAATTGGCATGCTAATACCACTAGCCCGACACTGATCAACAAATCTAAAATAAGCATCTGCATTATAAAAATACTGTGTAATAGCAGAGTTTGCACCGGCATCCATTTTACGTTTTAAATTAAGCAAGTCAGCCGCTGGCGTTTTAGCCTCGGGGTGAAACTCAGGATAAGCTGCAACTTCAATATGGAAGTGATTTCCCGTCTCTGCACGAATAAACTCTACTAATTCTGCTGCATAGCGAAAGTCACCCGCACTCACCTCACCAGAAGGAATGTCTCCACGCAAAGCGACTAAGCGATTAATGCCTTTGGATTGATAAGCCTGCAATAACTCTCGGATTTCTTCTTTACTCGATGAGATACATGAAATATGGGGTGCAGCATTAAAACCTTCTTGCTGAATTTCTAAAACCGTGTCCATTGTTCTGTCACGAGTGGATCCGCCTGCACCAAAAGTTACAGAGAAAAATTCAGGATTAAATTTTGCCAACTTAGCTCGGGTTTCGCGCAACTTCTGCGAACCATCAGCAGTTTTTGGTGGAAAAAACTCGAAACTGATGCCTATTTTATTCTCAGAGATATTCATGCAATGATCTTTGTTATTTTATGAGTATTGATGTTAGCAACCAGGAAAGTATGCTGTAAAGTAAGGCTCCAACAATGCTGGAAGTAAATGTTTTTACTTCAAAACCTTGCAAGAAATTGCCTGCTGCATAAAACAGCAAGCCATTAATCACAAAGAGAAAAAGCCCTAATGTTAGCACCGTGATTGGCAGCGTTAATAACACCAAAACTGGTTTAATCAATAAATTAAAAAAACCAATGACCAACGCTGCAATCAACGCCGTTTTAAAGTTAGCCACATAAATATCAGGAACCAAATAGGCCACCGCCAGTAATGACGAGGCATTAAGCACCCAAGTGATTATTAACTCCATGTGGCCACCTTTAATTTTTTAGTAGCGATAAGTATCTGGCTTAAATGGGCCTTGTTTTTGCACACCAATATAAGCCGCTTGTTGGTCGGTTAAAGTAGAAAGTTGTGCATTCAGTTTCTTCAACTGTAGCACAGCCACTTTTTCATCCAAATGCTTAGGTAAAGTATAAACACCGACCGGATACTTCTCCGTTTGTGTAAACAACTCGATTTGCGCAATAGTTTGATTTGCAAATGAAGAGCTCATCACATAGCTAGGGTGACCTGTACCACAACCCAAGTTTACCAAGCGTCCTTTAGCCAAAAGAATAATCTTTTTACCGTCAGGGAAAATCACATGATCCACTTGCGGTTTGATTTCATCCCACTCATATTTTT
>CAYQZK010000050.1:0-12729 GCA_964422015.1 uncultured Methylotenera sp. | reverse complement strand
CGACCATTGAAGCGATTAAAAACGCTTTATATTGCTCAAAAATCTGTGCTTACGCACAAGGCTTCCAATTGATTGATAAAGCACAAGTGGCTTACAACTGGAAATTGAACTTCGGTGAAATTGCACAAATCTGGCGCGGTGGTTGTATTATTCGTGCACGTTTCTTGCAAAAAATCACAGAAGCATATGCATTAAATTCACGTTTAAAAAACTTAATGCTAGACCCATATTTCACTAAGGCGATGAACGATGGCCAAGAAGGTTGGCGTAAAGTGATTGCGCTAGCGGTTGTAAATGGTATTCCTGCGCAAGGTTTTAGTGCGGCGATGGCGTATTACGATGGCTACCGCAGTGCAGACTTGCCAGCTAACTTGTTGCAAGGTCAACGTGATTACTTCGGCGCGCATACCTATGAGCGTAAAGACCAACCACGTGGTCAGTTCTACCACTTAGATTGGCCAGAGGCAGGTCGCCCACAGCTAGAAATTTAGTCTAGTTTCAGTAAAAAGCAAAAAGGGCAGAAATTTCTGCCCTTTTTGCTTTTTAAGTTTTGATAATTTGATTACTGTGACAATGTGCGACTAAACAAATTAAGCGCTAGTTGATAACACAAGGTTGCTGTTTGTGCATCATAGCGGTCATCACCATCGCGCATAAATGCGTGTTTTGCGTTGAACTCATGCCATGTAAAGTTAAGGTTGGCAGCATTGAGCTTGGCTTGAATATCTGCACGATCTTTTGTGGGAATGTAGGGGTCTTGTCTGCCCCAAATCATGAGTAATTCGCCAGTGATGTCGCTTAGGCGATCCATACTGTGCTGGCCTGGTTTGTTAGGGATGAGTTGTCCGTTTAAATCTGTGGCGTAAAAACAGGCTGTGCCTTTTATTTCTGGCTGTAACGCGGCACGGAAAGCCAAATGGCCGCCTATGCAAAAGCCCATAGCGCCAATATTACCGTTATACCAAGCCTGTTCTTTGATAAAAGCGATGGTTGCAACATTGTCAGTGTCGTAGCTTTGCACATCTTTATTGGTTTTGTCAGCATTACCTTTATCGCGACCGGCATCGTCATAGCCTAGTACTGTGCCAATCGGATTGAGTTCGTGAAACACTTCTGGTACTAGCACAACATAACCATGGCTGGCGATGATTTTGGCAGCGCGTTCAATAGGGCCTGTTTGCTGAAAAATTTCTGAATAAAACAGAATGGCTGGATATTTTGCATCACCCACTGGGCGGTGAATGTAGGTGCGCATGGTGCCGGTTGGGGTGTTAAGGTCTGTGATTTCGCTTTGAACGTTCATGGCTTGCTTTCTAAAAGTAATTTCAAAAATAACTCACGCTAGAGTGTTTGGTATATTGTACAACGTCACTAGTTATTTTAGATGTACAAGCAATAGTGTTTGAATGATATGGCGCCTATAAATAATCCATATAAGGTTTGCTAAATGCCTTACTATTTTCGTAAAATGGCGTATGGAAATGTAAGTGTTTTACATTGCTTCTTGGCCTATTAGCTAGATCTTTTCACCCTATAGCTCACAATGAAATAACTCACACTATGCAACTTTTCATTAATGGTAAATCTCGTGATTTTGATGCTGAAAATTTCAGTGTCGCACAACTTGTGATAGAGCTTAATTTGTTAGGTAAACGCCTTGCGATTGAATGCAATGGTGAAATTGTGCCGCGTAGCCAGTTTGGTGAAGTGTTGTTGGCTGATGGAGATAAGTTAGAAATAGTGGGCGCAGTAGGTGGCGGTTAAAGTCATAAAAGGATACGAAATTGTCAGATCTCTTAAAAATTGCAGGTAAAACTTATCAGTCACGTTTATTGGTGGGCACTGGTAAATATCAGGACTTTGCGCAAACGCGAGCAGCGATTGATGCTAGTGGCGCCGAAATTATTACGGTGGCGATTCGTAGAACCAATATTGGCCAAACCGCAGGTGAGCCTTAACTATTAGATTTTTTACCACCAGAAGAATTTACTTATCTACCTAATACCGCAGGTTGCTACTCTGCAGATGATGCTGTGCGCACCCTGCGTTTAGCACGTGAATTGCTGGATGGGCACAAATTGGTGAAACTAGAAGTATTGGGCGACCCAAATACACTCTATCCAAACATGATAGAAACCATTGCTGCGGCAAAAACCTTGGTGAAAGATGGTTTTGATGTGATGGTGTATTGCTCCGATGATCCGATTATTGCCAAACAGCTAGAAGAAATTGGTTGTTGTGCGGTGATGCCTTTAGCTTCGTTAATTGGTTCTGGTATGGGGATTTTGAATCCCTGGAATCTGCAAATCATTATTGCTAATGCCAACATTCCTGTATTGGTGGATGCTGGTGTAGGTACGGCTTCAGATGCGGCTATTGCTATGGAGCTTGGCTGTCAAGGTGTGTTGATGAATACGGCTATTGCGGCAGCGCGTGACCCTGTTTTAATGGCATCAGCGATGAAAAAAGCAGTTGAAGCGGGCCGTGAAGCTTATCTTGCTGGGCGTATGCCGAAAAAACTCTATTCTGCTAGCCCAAGTTCGCCTACTTCGGGCTTAATTGCCTAGACTTTATTTAAACAGCGATGAGTAGCGCTAAACATTATTCGTGTTCGGTGACAGCAGCGCCAGCTTTTATTGCTGAGCAGTCAGATGTTGAGCTTAATCGATATGCATTTTCTTACACGATTACCATTACGAATACTGGTAATGTTGCAGCACAGCTTATAAGCCGTCGTTGGATTATTACAGAGGCTGATGGCGAGCAAAAAGAGGTGAACGGTTTGGGTGTAGTGGGAGCTCAGCCTCTACTTAAACCTAATGAAAGTTACACTTATACCAGTGGTGCTGTGATTAATACGCCCGTAGGTGAAATGCGTGGTAGTTATCAAATGGTGGCTGAAGACGGTACTAAGTTTGATGCAGTGATTCCGCCCTTTGCCCTGAGCATGCCCAGAGTTCTTCACTAAAGCTTCAGCAGACTTAAATCATCATGAAAAAATTAACGGCAGTTTTTGGGTTGATGTTGGTATGTTTAGTGCAAAGCTCATGCGTACTTAAGAATATTAAAAAGACTGAGCCCGTTGAAGTGACAAGCCAAGCCAAATGCGATTGTGCTGAAATAAAACCATCAGAAAAAGAAACTGAAACACCTGTTACCCAGTGTTTAGAGCCTAAAGTCGTTGATGTTAAGCCGGTTGAAATTAAGGCTATCCCACCAAAAGAAACTCCAAAAATTGCTGATTATGGTTTACTTAAACCGGCTCAATGGGAAGAGATAGATGGCTTTAGTCAAAATGCAGCTAATTTAAACTTGTCATGGCCTGCATGGATGCAAAGCTGCTCAGCTTTAGGGCTTAGACCCATGTGGCAAAAAGTGTGTAGTGCAGGCCAGCAATTAAATAGCACTAGCAACGGAAAACCTAGTTCTGATGCAGTTCAGGCTTATTTCAAACAATATTTCTCTGTATATAAAACAACTAATGTTGATGGCACTGAAAATGGACTGATTACTGGCTACTATGAGCCATTGTTAAAAGGTAGTCGTACAAAGTCTGCTAAATATCCTCATCCTTTATATTCACCACCCGCAGATTTGGTGACGGTTGAGTTGGATAGCCTGTTCCCAGAGCTTAAATATAAACGTGTGCGTGGCAGGCTAGTGGGCAACAAACTAGTGCCTTATTATAATCGGTCAGAAATTGAGGTAGATGCTTCACCAATTAAAGGGCGAGAGCTTATTTATATTGATGACATTATTGATGTTTTCTTTTTGCAGATACAAGGTTCTGGTTTAGTGCAGCTAGAAGATGGCGAACAGGTCCACGTGGGCTACGCCGACCAAAATGGTCAGTCTTATAATTCGATTGGTCGCGTGTTGATTGAGCGAGGCGAACTCACACCTGCAACGGCATCAATGCAGGGCATTAAAAATTGGGCACGTAACAATATGGCTAAGTTGCGCGAGCTACTTAACAATAATCCAAGCTATGTGTTTTTTAGAGAGTTACCAGCTGGTTTGCCTGGACCGTTAGGCGCATTAGGTGTGCCTATTCTTGCCGAAAGGGTGATTGCGGTTGACCCTAAATTTGTTCCTTTAGGCGCACCAGTGTTTTTATCTACAACTGAACCCAATAGCACAAAACCATTTAAACGTTTGATGATGGCGCAAGACACGGGCGGTGCCATTAAAGGTGGCGTGCGCGCCGATCTATTCTGGGGTGCTGGTTTTGAGGCTGGCACAAAAGCAGGTGCAATGAAGCAAACAGGTAAGATGTGGGTATTCTTGCCTAAAGAGTTTGTGTTTAATTGATTTAGATTAAGTGTTGCTTAGCCTAATTTTAAGGCTGCGGTTCAGAGTCTAGTTTATTGCCCCAGTAGTAATTGATCCGTTTACGTGGGCTTAAATATGCGAGAGCATCTTGAGGCAGCTGGTTTGGACGGATGCAGACGCTAATACTGAGTTCTGTATTTTCACGTAAGCTGACAATCAGTGGTGAGCTTCTGTCCATTGCTTTGTCATACAGCATCACCACTGGTCTTAATGGGTTGAGTGGATTTACGGACACGACAATGCCATATAATCCATTAGATAATTGCACGATACTGCCTGGCGGATAAACGCCTAAAGTTTTAATCAGTTGTTTTAGTAATGCATCATCAAATTTAGCCCGCTCATGAGCAAACATGTGTGCCAATGATTCATAGGGCGTTTTTGAGTGCGCAATATCGTGTGGATTACATAAATAATCATAGTGATTAATCATCAGCAATAAACTAGCTAAAGGGTCTATTTGTGCTGTTTTAAGATGTTTTGGGTAACCTGTGCCATCAGCATATTCATGGTGTTGCATGATGATGGTTGCAATTCGGTCTGATAAACCGGCTTTCTTGGCAATCTCAGCACCTATTTGACTGTGGCGCTCATAGGTCATTTGTTCTGTATGACTGAGAGGTTCTTTTTTAAGTAGGATTTCAGTAGGGAGCTCAGCCTTTCCAACGTCATGGAAAAGGGCAGCGGTGCCTAGTAGGCGCGCATCTTCTTCGGTCATGTTTAATGTGCGCGCCATCATCAGCGCCAATACCATCACATTAAGTGAGTGCACGTGATTGCGTTCATCAGAGCGGTTCCCACTAACAGCAATTACAGCAATTTCGCTTTCGTTCAGCGCACTGTCCACCATTTCATTGACAAGTTGTTCAGCCTGCTCAACGGCTTGCTTAGGATGGTACAAAATGTCTTTCATAGCCATTTTGGCTGTATTGCCTGCGGAGATGAATTTTTTTTCACACTCATCCATTGTTTGATGCATTTGTTGCAAGCGCTGAATACGTTTTTCTTGTGGAGTTTGTGTTGGCTCTTGAGGTTGAATTATTGGGTTGGGAACAGGAGTCGTGATGCTCGTTTGTTGAACTGTATCTGCATCGTTTGCTTTTTCCGTGAGTGGTAGAGGTTCAGAATCACTACGTTTTGGGTCGTACCGTAGTCTTCTAAGCCCCATTTTTTTAATGGTTGCAATTTGTTCAACACTACTAATTTTGAAGTTGCTAGTTTTGAATGGATGATCCATCCAGCCTAAATCCAAATGGACGTAAATGCCAATGGTGAGCTGATCTACATCAATATAAAAATTTTTATTGCTTTCTAGCATGGCTTCAATCGTCGAGTGATGGTTTTAGTAGTGCTTCAAACTCTTTAATCGGTAAAGGTTTGCTGAATAAATAACCTTGATATTGCATACAACCATTTTCAAATAGGAATTGGCGCTGATCTTCTGTTTCTACACCCTCGGCAATGACGTTTAAATCTAGGCTGTGTGCCATGGTGATGACGGTAAGCACAATAGCTTTATCGCTATTATCAATCGCTAAATCACGTACAAATGATTGGTCTATTTTTAGTTGGTATAAGGGCAAGCGTTTTAAGTATTGTAGCGAGGAGTAACCTGTACCAAAATCATCTAGAGAAAATTTAATGCCAATTTCTTTGAGTTGATTCATGGTGGAAATGATTTCGTCAGTGTGGTCTAGCAAAGCACTTTCTGTAATTTCCAGTTTGATTAGATTAGGGTCAATATTGTGTTGTTTGATGCTGTTTTGTACTTGATCGGCAAAATTAGGCTGCAAGAACTGTTTAGCACTTACGTTAATCGCTAGCGTGAGTTTGTTGGTTAGCTCTGACTGTTGCCATAACTTGAGTTGTGCGCAAGCTGTTTCTAGTACCCATTGTCCCAATGGCAAAATGAGGTTGGTGTCTTCTGCAAGGGGAATAAAGTGGAAAGGCGATATCATGCCGCGTACTGGGTGTATCCAGCGAATTAACACTTCTGCCCCAAGTGCTTGGCCTGTTTCATTGACTTGCATTTGGTAATACAGCTCAAATTCTTGCTGTGTAATGGCTTTACGCAACTCACTTTCAAGATTGACGCGAATATTGATTGCATCTTGCATGTGCGGGTCAAAAAAGCGCAAGGTGTTTCGCCCAGCTTTTTTAGCTTGATACATAGCAATGTCTGCATGCTTGAACAGCTCTTCCAGTGATTGGTTGTGGTCGCTGAAAAGAGCAATGCCTATGCTAGGTGTGCTTTCGAATTCATGAACTTCTAATTGGTAAGGGTAAGCAAGTGCAGCAAGAATCTTCTCACCAACAACCTCAGCTTGCTCTGCAGCCTCTAGCGAGTGTTCGCTTAGGTCTTCTAACATAATCACAAACTCATCGCCACCTAGGCGAGCAACAGTGTCACCTTCTCGAACGCAACTTAATAGGCGATTGGCAACCTGTTGCAACAATAAGTCACCCATGTTGTGACCTAGCGTGTCGTTGATTGTTTTAAAGTGATCAAGATCAAGGAACAGTATTGCGCCATCTCTGCCATTTCTTGCATGGGAAACTAAGGCATGACTGACACGATCGTATAACAAGCGACGATTAGGTAGATTTGTTAGTGGATCGTAAAACGCGAGATTTTTAATTTCTTCAGTGGCAGCTTTACTTAAGCTAATGTCGGCTAATGTGGCTACATAATTGGTGACTATGCCCTCATTATTTTTAACTGAGGTAATAGTGAGAAATTCTGGGTATATTTCACCATTTTTACGGCGGTTCCACACTTCACCGCTCCATGCGCCATTATTGTGTAGGCTGTTCCACATGGTTGCGTAAAAGTCTTTATCTTGGCGACCAGAGTTAAGTATTTGTGTGGGCTTGCCTATAGCATCTTCAGCGGAGTAGCCCGTTATCTCAGTGAAAGCGCGGTTAACGCGCAAAATGATATTGTGCGCATCTGTTACCATCATGCCCTCTTGAGCCTCAAAAGCAGTAGCGGCAATTCTAAGTTCATTCTCTGCTCGTTTACTTTCAGTGATGTCGCGGCCGATAATGAGCAGTGCTTCAGGTTGCCCAAATTCATCATAGATTGGCATTTTGCGCACTTCAAAATCGTGTAGTGTGCCATCTTCGCCAATGATTGTTTCTGCGAATAAAGAAAGCCCGCTTTGTTCCCATGCTTTTTCATCATCCAATAAGCACTTCTTATGGGCTTCAAGAAATTCAGGGTGTAGCGCAGCCAATTCCATTTCAGTTTTCCCCTGCCATGGAATGTCTTCTAAGTGGAAGAGTTGTTTTGCCGTTTCATTGATAATGAGCCAGCGACCTTGTCGGTCTTTAAGAAAGATTGCATCTGGAATGGCTTCGATCATCGAGCGAAAGCGGTCTTCACTTTCATGAAGAGATTTTGTGCGCTGCTTGACTTTTTCCTCAAGCGAATTGTTGCTGGAGCGTATAAATTCCACCATGGCTAGAAAGTTTCTGGACAGGTTGAGAATTTCTCCAGAGCCCACTAATAGCGGCTGAATATCATAGTTTCCGTGCTGAATTTCAGACATAGAGTTCTGTAATTGAGTAATGGGTTCTAGCACCCAACGGTGAAGCATGAGTCCTATGATTAATAGTGCAATCAAAAGTAATAGGGCGATGAGCAGTGGCGCGCGAGCGGCGTTGTCAAATAGAGATAGATTTTCTGCATTCATTAGCGTTAAATCATACCAATCTAGTTCGGGCAGGTAGGCTACGCCAAGTAGGTGTTGTTTTCCCTCAAAAGTCACCCAAGTAGTCCCAATCTTTTTGTCGGTATTTTTTATTTCTTTTATTAGCTGGCCTAAGTTTTCTACATCGTTTGCATCTTTAAGCAAAAGGTCTACTTTGTTGCGCAAGCGATCCTCCTTGCTAAAAGACGAATAATCTATGAGCTTGGCGTCCAAGTGCAACTGAATGGCCATATCACTATCAATAAATAAGTTGTGTACGCCTGGCTGAACAATATCGACAGTTTCTTTAAGAAAATCAGTTATGTCGATGCCTGTGCCAATAACACCAAGTGCTTGATTACCTTGTTTAATAACAACGTTAATCCATACTTTAGTTACGCCTAAATTGGCTGAGCGATCAACGTTGATGCGATAGTCCTTATCCCCATAAACTGTAGCAAAAAACCATTTGTCATTTGGATTGTTTTTGGCGAGCGTGTAGCGCAGTTGGTCGTTAGCAAATTGATTATCTAAATTATTAAAGTAGTAATGTCCTGTTTTTGCAAAAGCAGCAAAGTAGCTACGATCACGAAAATCCAATCGGTAATCTTCAAGTACTTTGAGTGCTTCTTCCTTAATGGCAGGGTCGTGTTCGTTGAGTGCCATGCTTATAATCGCAGGCTCTGTAGCAAGTTTGCGGGCAAGATTAATTTCTCTAATCATTGGCTGCAGAGTTCTTTGCTTATCAAATTGAGCGTGTCGCTCTGTGATTTGTACGGCCCAGCGCTCATTCATGCGATCAATGTAGTGCTGTGAGAATATCCAAACGGCAAGTGAAAGACTGGCCAATATGGCAGTCATTAACACTAAAAATTTAGTTTGTATTTTCATGTGCCTATGTTTTAGAAATGCCAAACTGCTAAAAATTGTGGGCGGTTTTCAGTGGTGTGCTTGTCACCTAATTTATTGCGCCAATACATATGTTCAATCCCAAGATAAAATTGGTTTGCTTTACTGCCAAACCCTTTGCCAGCATCCCAGCGAAACTGTGGTTGCGCTAGCACAGAATAGCTTACAGTCTTGCCAAATTCATTACGGCGACTACCATCATATTCTACGTGACCTTCAATGCTAAAAGATTGTGTGCCTATGTTAAATGGCCGCCTCCAATTAACATCAATTAAAAAACTATCCGTTTCTTTAGGTGCACCGCCTTTTTTTACACCTGCGCTGTCATCCAAATACGCCATGAAATCGGTATTTAAGAAAGTAAAACCTGGAATATCCCAAGAGAGTCTCATGCCAGGTAGGTATTTACGTACCTTAGCATCATCAGCTGCATTAAAGCCGACAAGTAAGCCTACATCTTTTATTGCACCAAATGATACTGGTTTCGCTAATAATTTTCCTAGACTGAAGTTGACATAAAGTTCGCCATATAAGTCGTTGTCATTAAAATCATCATTTTTATTATCGTGCAGTGAGTCAACAAAGAAAAATATATCACCAAAGCTCCAGCCGCTCGCATGTTGCAAGGTGTAGATATTGGTTTCGGCTTCGCCGCCACCTGCAAATTCTGGCGCAACTAGTTGACCGTGTTTATACCTCAGCTCGGTAGCAGTCCATTCAGCGGCTTGTGCGGTGATATTAAATAGTATCAACAGGGTTAAGCAGAGGCTGACTACGATTTTATTTCTGTACATGTTAAGTTCTGTATATTGACCGTGCATAATACTAAATGATTTAGCTTCATGAATGATTGATTTTTATCAAAATCATTCGTTCTAAGCTTGAGCTCTGACTGTTTAAAGTATAATTTCCACCTGTGCGGGATTGGTGAAATGGCATCACGAAACTTTCCCAAAGTTTAATCGCGGGTTCGATTCCCGTATCCCGCTCCAATTTTATTGCGATTTACATGACATATCGGTAAAAATAATGGCTAATCAAACACCACCTTCAGTTCTGACATTTGCGGGCACCGATCCTAGTAGCGGGGCAGGATTGCAGGCGGACATTTTGACTTTTGCCAGTATTGGTTGCCATCCATTGTCTGTGGTTACGGCTATTACAGTGCAAGATACCAGAGGTGTTGATGGTGTTTTGGCGATGGATTCTGATTGGGTGAATGACCAAGCACGCGCTATTTTGGAAGACGTGCAGGTTGCTGCGTTTAAGTTGGGCTTGTTGGGGTCGGTAGAGAATGTGGCTGTGATTGCAGAAATCATGGCAGATTATCCTGATATTCCATTGTTAATCGATCCGATTCTAGCTTCTGGTCGCGGTGACGATTTAGCTAACGATGAGATGATGGAAGCAATGGTTGAGCTATTGTTTCCACAAGCTACTTTGATTACTCCAAATAGTTTAGAGGCTCGTCGCTTTGCTTTTGCTGATGACATAGATGATGTTGCGTCAACCTCGTTAGATGAAAGTGCTTCACGTTTATTGGCAATGGGCAGTGAGTTTGTGTTGATTACAGGTACCCATGAGCGCACTTTGGATGTCACGAATACTTTATATGGCGATAATCAGCTCATTAAATCTTATAAATGGGACAGATTGCCTGGAAGTTATCATGGTTCTGGCTGCACGCTGACTAGCGCAATTGCCGCATGTATGGCCCATGGTTTGAATATGGAGGATGCCGTGCTTGAAGCCCAAGAGTACACTTGGCAAACACTCAAAAATGGTTTTAGGCCGGGCATGGGTCAATTTATCCCTGACCGCATGTTCTGGGCGCGTGATGAAGAGGATGCGGTAGTGAACAGTGGTGATGGTAGCGTTAAGCCTCATTAACTTGGCGTGTTTATGATTAGTGGCGTATATGCAGTTACTCCTGATGAGGTTGACACGGAGCTGTTGTTAAGTAAGGTGGAAGCTGCGTTGCAGGGCGGCATCAGTGTGCTGCAATATCGCAATAAAAAAGCGAGCCACAAATTGCAAACGCAACAAGCGCGTCCGATTCTAGAATTGTGTCGGCAATACAATGTGCCTCTCATTATTAATGATTCAATTAAGCTTTGCCTAACCTTAGATGCAGAAGGCGTGCATTTGGGCGCAGATGACGGCAATTTGACCGAAGCTCGCGCTAGACTGGGTGTAGGTAAGATAATGGGTGCATCGTGTTATAACCGATTTGATTTAGCAAACAATGCCCAACAAGCGGGAGCGGATTATGTGGCGTTTGGCGCATGTTTTGCCTCAAGTACTAAGCCTAAAGCGCCTGTTGCTAGTTTGGACTTATTTCAGCGCGCTATCGCGGAGTTGAAAATTCCAGCAGTTGCGATTGGAGGCATTACCTTAGGCAACGCTGAATTGGCGATTAAAGCAGGAGCTAGTTCAATCGCTGTAATAAACGCAATTTTTAATGCTGATGACGTAAAATTAACCACTCAACAATTTACAAAGTTATTCCAATCATGACCTCTACTAATCAAACTCTTTTTGAAAAATCTCAACAACTCATACCTGGTGGCGTGAATTCACCTGTGCGTGCTTTTCGTAGCGTAGGTGGTACGCCCATCTTTTTCAAAAAAGGCTTGGGTTCTAAGTTGTGGGATGTAGATGGTAAGGAATACATTGATTACATCAATTCTTGGGGGCCGATGATTGTTGGTCATGCACACCCTGATGTAACAAAAGCAGTGCAAGCGGTTGCGGCAAACAGCTTGTCATTTGGCGCACCTACGGGTCTGGAGCTTGAAATGGCTGAGTTGATTAATAAGCTGGTGCCAAGTATGGAGCAAGTGCGTTTGGTGAGTAGCGGCACTGAAGCCACGATGAGTGCAATTCGTGTGGCTCGTGGGTTTACTGGGCGTAATAAATTAGTTAAGTTTGAAGGTTGCTACCATGGTCATTCTGACGCGCTATTAGTGAAAGCGGGTTCAGGTTTGCTGACTTTTGGTGAGCCAAGTTCTGCAGGCGTTCCTGCGGAAGTGGCTGCGCACACTTTGACGCTTGAGTACAACAATGTGCAATCGTTAAAAGACTTGTTTGCTCAAATCGGCAATGAAATTGCTTGTGTAATTATTGAGCCAGTAGTGGGTAATATGAACCTGATTGTACCGACAACAGAGTTTTTGCAAACTTTGCGTGAGCTTTGCACTAAGCATGGTGCGGTATTGATTTTTGATGAAGTGATGACAGGCTTTCGTGTGGCTTTAGGCGGCGCGCAAGCGTTGTATAACATTAAGCCGGATATGACCACTCTTGGTAAAGTAATTGGCGGCGGCTTACCTGTTGGTGCCTTTGGCGGTCGCAAGGATATTATGAGTTGTTTGGCGCCATTGGGGGCTGTTTATCAGGCGGGCACTTTGTCAGGTAATCCTGTGGCGGTCACTGCGGGTTTGGAAACATTAAAACTAATTCAGGCGCCTGATTTTCATGCTAAATTGACAGCGCAAACTAAGAAGCTAGTGGATGGTTTGGTAGCTGCGGCCAAAGAAGTGGGTGTGGTGTTTAGCGCACAAAATGTTGGCGGTATGTTTGGCTTATATTTCAGTGAAGAATGCCCGACCAGCTTTGCGGAAGTTATGCAATCCAATAAAGAGCATTTCAATCAGTTTTTCCATGCCATGTTAGATGCTGGCATTTACTTAGGTCCGTCTGCTTTTGAGGCTGGCTTTGTGTCTGCAGCACACACTGATGAAGATATTGCTGTGACTATAGCGGCGGCTAAAAAAGCATTTAAATCGCTTTCTGT
>CAYQZK010000049.1:0-12795 GCA_964422015.1 uncultured Methylotenera sp. | reverse complement strand
ATATTCGAGCAACGCCTGACTAGCATAGTGGCAGTAAGAGAACTTGCCGCTACGGTGGCTGCCATTGAAGTTAAGGCAGCTAAATGTATTTCGTGGTAAATAACGTGGTAAGTGTAAAACTTGAATTCACTAAAACCAATTTAAATATGCCTTAAAGGCGGATAATGTGAATCTCACCTCTCCGCCAGAACATCAATAAAAACGCTCCTTACGGGGCGTTTTTTGTTTTCGCTACACATTCGACCCCACACAAAGCAAGGTGGTTGTTGGTATAGCTATGAGATTAATCTACTTTACCTAAGAAATCCTTTTTACCAATCTCCACTCCATTGTGTCGCAAGATCGCATAGGCGGTTGTGGTATGGAAATAGATGTTAGGTAGCGCATATTCGATGAGATAAGGTTGACCTTTAAATGTCAGCGTTCTGTCACGCATTGGTAGTGTGATGGTGTTATCTTCTGAACCATCAATCTCTTCTGGTTTAAAGGTTTCTAGAAGCGCTATGGTTTTATCTAAGCGTGCAATTAACTCAGCAAAGGTAGTTTCATTGTCTTCATACTTAGGCACTTCTTTTCCTGCAAGTCTTGAAGCTGCACCCTTTGCCATATCAGTAGCAATCTGCACCTGACGTGATAGCGGAAACATATCAGGGTATAAGCGGGCGTTGATGAGCACAGAAGGCTCTATTTTCTTAGCCTCAGCATGGGCAGCAGCTTTTTCAAGTATGTTGCGTAAATTGCTCAGTGTTTTAATGATTGGTGGCACTGAGGCCTGATACATAGAAATTGACATAGTGTTTTCCTATTATTTAATGGTGTCAGAGCTTTTCTTTTCCAGCTCTGTTTGACGCTTCCACTCAGCGTACTGCTCTTCTGAGCGACCGTGACTGCCGTCGCAATATGGCATATGTAAACTTTTGCCACAACCACATGTTGGTGTTGAATTTACTACTTTGTTCTCTTCAGTCATTTTAAGTCTCACTTTGGTTTTGAATAGTCGTACATAGTAATATGAAAGTAGTGAAGTAAAAAAATTGTCTATTTGATTTTATTGATTTACATTAATAATAGACGACTTTTGCAGCCGCGTATTCTTCCACCAAGACATCAATAAAAACAATCCTTTCCGAGCATTTTTGTTTCTACAGTGGCTATAAGTAAATTAGCTAACCTGATTGCGCAGATTTTGAATAGCATCTGACGAACCGCGAACGTGGAAGAATGCACCTTCGTTATCTGAGCGTTCTTCTAACACCTGAAAATTGGCGTAAATTTCGCCACGCAGTTGCTGTGCTGACCAAGGCAGAAAAAACTCGTCCTCCACAAGATCCTGCTGAAAAAATGCGACGATGGCTTGGTGCAGTTTCGCAACATCATCTGGTCGGCGTGCGCTCATCACTACACAATGTGGATACTTTTCCAACAACGCGGCTTCACATTCAGCTTGCGCTGTTGCGTCACCAACATGATCAATTTTGTTGAAAATACGAATACGTGGCACGACATTCGCCCCAATTTCATCAAGTACTTCATTGGTCACTTCTAGCTGTCGTTCAAATCCAGGGTCGCTGGCATCTATAACGTGCAGCAGCAGCGAGGCATCAAGTGCCTCATCGAGCGTGGATTTGAAAGAGGCAACAAGCCCGTGCGGCAGGTTTTTAATGAAACCGACCGTGTCGCTGACGAGTATACGTGGCACGCTTTCTGGATAAAGTGTGCGCACAGTAGTGTCAAGCGTTGCAAACAGCTTGTTTGCAACCAGCACTTCGCTACCTGTTAGGGCGCGCATCAAGGTTGACTTGCCGGCGTTTGTATAGCCGACGAGTGCAACAGTAGCCAGCCCCTGACGCTCTTGCCGTCTTGCACGCTGCGTTTTACGTTCGGCAATCATCGCAACAATTTCCAACTGCAGCTCAGCGATACGGTCACGAATCTTGCGCCTATCCAACTCAGTTTGCGATTCGCCAGCACCTCGACCTCCTTCGCCACTGCGCTGCCGCCCTTGTGAGCCTGCTAGTTTTGCCGCTTCACGCATGCGTGGGGCCATGTAACCTAATCGTGCGATTTCAACTTGGGCACGCGCCGCACGCGAGCGGGCATTGCGGTGAAAGATTTCTAGAATGACCATGGTGCGATCCATCACCATGCAGCCGACTTCAAGCTCTAGGTTACGAGCCTGCGAGGGCGATATGTCGTGGTCGACCAATAGCGCTTCGATGTAAAAACCAGCAGGGTTGGAGGCGACATTTTCTAATTCGGTAAGCTCAGCTACCTGACTCACATAGTCGTGAATTTCTTGTCGCTTACCAGTACCAAGGTAGGCAGTCACATCGAAACCCGCGCGCTTCTGTACGAATGTTTTGACCACCACGTAGCCCAGCGTTTTTGCGAGTTCGCGCAATTCAGTAAGAGAGGCGTCAAACTCAAGGTCTGTGACGCTTGGCACCTGAACGGCAGCTACGATGGCATACTTGGGCTTGTCTTTGACTTCTTTCTGCATGAGGGAAGTTTCTGTTGAGTGAGTGAGGCCAGATAGTACCTGAAAACTAGTCGCTATCGAGTGCTATATGTAAGTAGCTTTAATAAAGTCATACCTAGCCAAGCTCAATAGTGCAAAGTCAAGTATTGAAGCTGATGCGCTAGTTTTTTATCTTAGCAGCCTAATTTAGAAAACCACCGCCAAATCATCCCATCTAGTCGTATAGCTTGAACTCTTTTTCTCTTGCTTCATCTTCCAAGGCCGCCGAAATCCCTCGCTGGCGAGCTTAATCGATTCTTTACCCATCTTACGGTTAATACTGTCCATGGCCGCCATTAACGCAGTTGATTTTGGTGAGACGGACGCACTGAATAAATCAGTTTGCACTTTCTCTATTTTCACCAACTCACTTAGCACTACCCCCGCTTTAGCATAGTCATAATGTGGTCGGTAAATCTGTTCTAGGCCCCATAGTGCGACTTTGACTAATTGCCGAGTATCATCGGTGGAGCAGGGTAGTGGAATAGTCATGCTATTGCTGTATTGCGCACTATCTAACTTAAACGGACTGGTTCTGATGTAGATGTGCACTGAGCCAGCAAAAGACTGCTGCCTGCGTAATTTCACAGCAGCGCTACTCATATAGAGCGTTATAGATTCTGCAAGACTGTTGTAATCACGTACAGGTTGACCAAAGCTACGTGAACTCATAATTTGCTGTTTAGGTGGGCTAACCTCTTCTAGTGCTATGCACACCGTACCATTAAGCTCAGATATGGTTTTTTCTATCACGATGCTGAACTGCTGCCTTAACTGCGCTGGATTTGCACGTTTTAGATCTAGCACTGTATTTAATCCGAGGGCTTGTAGCCTAGGGGCTAATTTGCGTCCTACACCCCAAACTTCACCCACATCAATGTGGCTGAGCAGGTCGTTCAATGTTGCTGGTGTCATGGTGTTGAAATTACAGACACCATTAAATACAGGCTGTTTTTTAGCACAGTGATTGGCCAGCTTGGCTAAGGTCTTAGTAGCGCCTATACCGACGCATACAGGCAGGCCAGTCCACTTAAGAATACGTCTGCGCATGTGCTGACCATATTGAACCAAGTCGCGTGACTGAAACCCTGTGAGGTCTAAGAATGATTCATCAATGGAATATACTTCTTGGTCTGGGCTGTATTCGCGCAAGATACTCATCACACGATTGCTCATATCTGCATACAGCGCATAGTTGCTCGATAAAGCAATAATGCCGTGTTGTTTAGCTAAGTCTTTCAATTTAAACCAAGGTGCACCCATTGGCACACCGAGTGCTTTAGCTTCGTTACTGCGCGCGACGGCGCAGCCATCATTATTGCTGAGTACGACTACAGGCACACCCACAAGCTTAGGATTAAATACGCGCTCACAGCTCACATAGAAGTTATTCACATCAATTAGGGCAATGCTGCATTTTGGTGGTAGTACAGTTTCTTTCATGATTTTACTTAGCTTCCATTCATGAGTACTAATAGTGTTGTCTTTTGAACTAGGTTCATAATGAATTCACTCGAACACGACATGTTGTCGGTTCAAAACAGATAAGACATTGGAGAATATTATGTGGACTAAACCAGCTGCTACAGAAATGCGTTTTGGCTTTGAAGTAACCATGTACGTAATGAACAAGTAATATTTGTTCTAGTTACACCAGAACCCAGCTTAGGCTGGGTTTTTTTATGGCAGTCTATTAATATTCATACTTAAAGAGTGCGATTTCAGTAATTCAATTTTTAAGCGGAGTAGCGCCTTATGCCAATACACTTATGATTGCTTCACGTATTGAAGAGGCATGAAATTTAGAGACACAGCAGTTGCCATTGTTGGAAAGATGCAATCTCAATAGTGCTTCAACATCATGAAGCGACAGCTTTGAGCCTGTATAAATGACCTCAAGTGTTTGGCCATGGCTGATGCGATATATAGCACCACTACTGTCAACCAACATGTCCTGCGCCTGAATATGCTTAAGGTTAATAGCGTTGTCACTGACGAGCTGGGCAGCATCTGAGATGAATATCAGTTCATCATCAGCATGCAGTTTAATCATGGCTGGCCACTGTACTAATGGAAAAGATTGATACATGATTTATCTGAACCGCCGGAAAGAACCAGTTACCACACCCCAAATTTCAAAGTTCATTTCTTCAGTAATCTCTATCGGTGAATAATCTTTATTCGCTGGCAATAAGCGTACAGCTCCATCTTTGTTGCGGCTGAGCGTTTTAATCGTAAATTCACCATCTAGCACCGCAAGCACTATGTTGCCGATAGAGGCTTGCTTAGAGCGGTCAACTACTGCTTTGTCACCCGGCAACAAACCCACATCAATCATAGACTGACCTTGTATGGTCACGAAAAACGTGGCGTCTTTCTGGTCAATTAAAAACTCACTAGGATCTAAGCGTTTTTCTACATGCTCTTCAGCAGGAGAGGGGAAGCCAGCAGATACTTTAGAGCTGTAGAGTGGTAATTTAATAGAGGTTGCATTCAGTGCTGGCCACTCAAAGTCGGTTACTACATCAATATCGGTAGCTAATCTTTTACGTTGATAAGCCGCTAGAAAGTCTTTGATGACTGATGTTTGGCTGTTAGGCACGCGAAGTACTGAGGTTTCTTCACCAAACTTGCCAGTACCCACTTTACGACCTGCACCTGTGCGCGTGCCGCCTCGTTTGTTATCTGATTTGTTATTCATTTGATTATTGTAACAACAATTAATCTAGTTTGATTGTTACACTGATAAAAGAGTTTAATGAATTTGAAAATCAATATAGGAAATGCGTATGAAAAAGCTGCAGGTATCAATTACTTTAGATATGGATATACCAGATGAGTGGACGTTGGTTGATCACCCTGACGGTGTTCCCGTGTTAACACTAGGGGATGGTCGATATATGTATATGAGCTTCTTGCCTATGTTTACTCAAGAACTGCAACCTGAATCTGATTGGACTAGCGAATGCTCTGATGAGTTTTCAGATGATGTTGTGAAAATGGTGCAGGGCGAAGATGTGAAAATGAAGATTGTGGTTAATTAAACCAAAGCATAATTAATCCCATACAGTCTAAGATACCCTGACTGCCCACTATGGAAAATATTAACCAGTCAAAGCTTGATAGCATTGTTACTGAAGCACGGCGACATAGCTCAGAGCGAGAATCAACCTACCGAGGAAGAGCACTTAAGCTTTACCCATGGGTTTGTGCACGATGTGCGAGAGAGTTTTCAGGGGAGCGTCTACGTGAGTTAACCGTTCACCATAAAGATCATAATCACGATAATAATCCGCCAGATGGTAGCAATTGGGAGTTGTTGTGCATTTACTGCCATGAAAACGAGCATGCTCGAATGCTAGATGAATCTTTACGGGGGAGAACAATAGCCACTGAAGCGCCAATAGCAACGCACAATCCTTTTGCTGATCTGCAGGCTAAGTTAAATCAGAAAAAATAATATTTATTACGCTTGCCAAACCCCAAATCCAGCACTGCGTAAATCAATGCCAATTTCAACTTCCATTCTGGAGGCTTCGTCATAGGTCATCGGATTAAAGCCTTCATAAAGATCAGGCAGTAACCGTAGTCCATATTGCATGACGTATCGGTTGGATTGAATGCCAGCTTTGTGCTTGTCAAAACGCACATCTGGGTCTAATCCAGTCATGCCAACATATACGCAGGGTTTTCCAGTTATGTAATTGGGATTGCACTTCTTAAACTTACCCTCAAAAAGTACATCCTTAGATAACTCTATGACATAAACATTGTGATGCTTGCGACGTGACATGAAATATAAGTTCTAAAATAATTCAGACTGAGCAGCAGGTGGCTCCGCCAACAACGCATCAACATCGATTTCAAACATACCCAGTTTTCCTCGGCACGGTATCAGCGGTAAAGGCGTTGCATGTTCAAACAGAAACCCAAAGCCATTTGGAGGTACGTTACTAAAGTGTGAGCGTTGTTCTCGACTGATACCCTCAGGGAGATCTCTTGGTCTGCAGCAGTGTACTAGGTTGGCAATACCAACCACACCACCATATTCAAGCTTATCTTTGGTGGGTAACGGAATGTCAGTAGTCGCCTTGAGATAATCGTAATATTCTTGGTATAACCCCTTGCTGGCATGAATCAGCACCGCTCCGCGATAAGGAGTCCCCCAAGTACGGTCATCTACCAGTAAATAGCCATTAGCAATCAGCCATGCGAAGGGTTGTTTGAGTGAAAGTGCTTTTACTACGCCACGTGGAAGCGTTGGTTTGGCTTTATTCAGCATGCGTTAATTGAATCTCTTGTTCTGCACACCATGCCATGAGTGCAACATCAGATGCGTTTTTTTCAAATGCGTACCACTTTTCAAGTAGGTTTACAGATTGCAGCAACTCTCTAAATCGTCTGTAAGCGCCTCTTTTTCTGAATAGGTTGGCCACAGTGTTGTATGCGTCAGGTATTTCCATATCAATAAATTCTAATGCTAAGGATTGGCCTAGTTTTAGCATGTTTTTATGGGGTACTGGGAGATATCGATCGGATGTTTCAAGATCATCTGGCACCTCATCCTCCAAATCAATCACGTTTGAATGCCAGTAAATTGCACCGGTATCTCCGCAAATGTAAGCCTGATGCTCTTTTCTGGAGCCTGAACTAACGAATTCAAAAGCATTGCGTAACTCAGCGTAATGAACAATGATCATGACATCCACAGTACCTAAGCTAAGATCAGCATCAGTTATGCTAAATTGGCAGGCACTTGAGCCGCAGCCTTTCTTCCCGGCGCTGCAGGTGGAATGTAACCTGAGAATCGGCATAAAATCCCTTCAATGGCTACACCGTCTTCAAAGTTAATCACGTTACAGCTTGAAACTTGCTTATCCCTTTGCAACTCAGTAACAGTGATACGTACTTGAGGTAGCGAGATGCCAGTATCTTTAGCAATCTCTCTATCGAGCTTTTGACCGTGCTTTTTCATGTACTGCAGGATGGTGGTTTTATTCATATGAAGTTTACTTCCTATTGGTTTTGTAACATTGTGAGATATAGCTCTTCAACTTTATCGCGAGCCCATTGAGTCTTACGCAGAAACTTTAGACTTGATTTAATGCTAGGGTCATTGATAAAGCAATTCACTGGGATGCGTTCAGCCAACCCAGCCCAACTGTAATAGGTAACTAATTCAGTGACTATGGCTTCTAACGTAATCCCATGCAGAGGGTTATTGTGTTGTATAGATGGAGTAGGGGGCAATTTACTTAACACCTCGTATTTCAAGTGATCAATTAAAGGACGCCCAACCCCTAAGTGCACAGGATAGTCTCTTATGACGCCAGTCTTGTTATAGCCTCGCCTCATGTAGAAATCAATTAACTCCGATCTAATTTGTAACACATGCATCTTTATTTCACTTGAGCCAAATGTTTTAATTGCATACTTTTCAGCGGCGTGTAGTGTTGCTTTGCCATAACCTAGTTGTTGTTTAGCAATATCGACGGTTAGTAATCCAATTTTTGCAGCATGTTCAATCTGCTCTATGAGTACACAAGAGACTAATGCGCTGTCATTAATTCCAACAAGCACTGCTGAATTGGGTTGATTTAGTATTTCAAGGAGTTGTGGCGCATTAATCCTATCGCCAGCCATATATTTTGACTCGTTAGACCAACTCACATGGCTATTTTCTGGCCTATAGCTACCATTGATCATTTTAAGTAGTGGTGCTACATCTGATTCAATGGCTATTCGGAATTTAATCATCAATACTCTAGCTCGTATTTAGTGATGCAGACAATCTTCACGCCAAAGACATGCATATTGACCACACTGGTCTCCATATGATGTGCCAAAGCAGTTGACGTTACCCTCATTGCCTTGAATTGCGCGTATCAATTCTGTTTGGGATAAGCCTTCAGGGTTAATCTGGAGCTGACGTGCAATTTCTCGGATTTGTTCAATATTCATTGTGTACCTTATTAACCATTCAACTCTTTGTGCCTGTACTTCGTTTTATCTGGGGTGTATCAATTCATTAGTTATGAATCATTGTAATCATTTACTGTCGAGTTAAAAACCAGCCTGTAAGACTCATTCTAGCTTTGTTTGCGAGCAGTACTTCATGGTAAAAAGTATCTGACAAAAATAAGACTAATCTTCCGCCCAATGGTGCTATATCAAGGTGTGGTTCATCTGTCGTTGTGTTTGTTGGATCTAGGTAAAGTCGCAAACATCCACCATCGATTTCAAGCCAATCTTGGTTTAAATATAAAATGCAACTGATTTGACGGACACTTTGGTCAATTGACTCAATGTCACAGTGTTGAAATCGATCAAGATGCTTCTTGTAGCTCATTCCAGTCTGGTATAGAGCTAAGTGGCTTTCCAGTGCAAATAATCCTAAATATAAGTGTTGATTTAATGCAAGTCGTAATAACTCCATTTGATCTAAGTAAGTTTGCTGTGCTGCGCTTGAATTAGCCTCGTTGAGCCAATAAATAGAATCACCGCGCAACTGGTTATTAATTGTGATTTGTGTTTGCCCTGTGCCTGCAGCATGCATGTTTGATGCCGCATTTAATGCGCCGATTTCCTTAGCTAACGCTGAAACTGTATCTTGGGAAGCAAAGTTATCCATCACGCAAAATCCGTGTTTTGTGATAGTACTCAATTGTTCTTCAAGATTATTTGCAAAGTATGGAGAGAGCATTCAGGCATTATAGGCCTTTGTAGTTTGTGAGTAGGGGTCAATTCATTGAGTACCTTAAATTAACTGAATCTAATGAGAAACATTACTCACAACGTAACCCATCTAATAAAAGAAAAAGCCCCACATCTCTGCAAGGCTTACTGTATCTGGTTACTCGACCTGAGTTTGCACCAGAGGCGCTGCTACACAGTAGCAGGCATCTGAGCCGCAGCTTTTCTACCAGGTGCAGCGGGTGGAATGTAGCCAGAAAAACGGCATAAAATCCCTTCAATCGCTACACCGTCTTCAAAGTTAATTACGTTGCAACTAGAAACCTGTTTATCCCTTTGCAACTCAGCAATCGTGACACGCACTTGTGGCAGTGAAATCCCAGTATCCTTAGCAATCTCTCTATCGAGCTTTTGACCGTGCTTTTTCATGTACTGCAGGATGGTGGTTGTGTTCATATTGACTCCGATTGTGCTTGTGATAACTGATGGTCAAAAATGAGTGCTCCGTCAAGCGGCGGCACGCATCCTGTCAAGTTTCTCAATAACCGCCTGATAGAGATCATGGTCCGAATCTGGGTTATTGCGGTCTGGATGGTGGGCACTACGGATCTTTTTCAGTTTAGTCATATCGTCAGGTAGGTCATGTACCTTGGTCACCCGGTCACCGTTTTTAAGCATTTGACGCTGAAGCTCAGACTCTGCAGCTTCGCGAGTGTCATATAACTTCTTGCTGCCAAGACGCCAGCTATCTTGGTTTTTGCGTGGCGATAGCTTTTCTTTACCATCAAACCATATCCATTTACTACTATCAGCATCTTGTTCAAAAAGAATGGTGGTAATGTCGTAAGTGCGAACGGGCGGCTCGATTTCCGTGGCGAGTAGATTAATAATCTTACTGACAGTCCCCACAGAGACAAGGTAATACGCGCCTGCTGCATGAGGGCAGAACGCGTTGCTGTGCGTTGATTCAGGTTTACTGTTGCTTGATGCATTCATTTCGGCCATGCGGCTGAGTGCTCTGCGTTGTGCGTTGGTCACTGGTATTGCTCCTTGGATTGGTTGAAACCCATTGGGATTAAGTATTGCTGAAGGTCTCGCGTACAAGTTTCGGTCTATTTTGAATAAGCAGATGAACACTCGTTAATTCAGCAGTACAAAAGAAAAAGCCCCACATCTCTGCAGGGCTTACTGTATGTAGCTCACCAATAGGAACGAAACTGAGAACTGGATTATATCATTTTCTATCATCTAGACCTCGCCCGAGATGATGAATCTGGGCACTGGATTGATTTGATCGAGTTAAGTTGATTGTTAGCAGACATTAATGTTACTTTGACTAATAATAAAAAAGCCCCACGTAATGGTGGGGCTTGTCTATTGAATACAAGATCTAGTTTGATTCTAGTGCTTAATATTCATATGCATTAACTAAAATTTAGTCCAAACCAATTTGATAAATTTCTTGTTCTGATTCGAGAACTTTACCAGTAACAGCATCAATCTCAACTTCCCACTCTTTGCCATCTTTAGTTTTGATGTCGAACTCATAAGATGGATTACCGTCAGATTCTACAGAGAATTCACTTTCAATCACTTCACCTGGATATTTGGCTAAAGCAGTTTTCTTGGCTTCATCTTGAGTGATTTTAGCTTTTGCACTGAATAATGGATCTTTGGCATTTTCAACTTCTTGTTCTTCCTCAGTTACTTTCCCAGATTTAGCGTCGCATTCAACTTCCCATTCCTTGCCATCATTACCTTTAATGTCAAACTCATAAATTGGTTTGCCATTTTCGATTTCAGCCTCTAAAGAAACGATTGAACCTGCATGTTTCGCCAATGCAGCTTTTAGGCATGTTTCCATTTTTCCAGTATGTGCATCACCTGCATAAGCAGAAACGCTCATAAAAATTGACGTTAAAGCAATTGCTACTAATTTCTTATTCATTTTTCATCTCCTTGTTGTTGTCAAACTGCTCATGGTTTTTTAACCAAAGTACATGACCTTAATGTTAGCAAGGGTTAATCCATAAATCAACTTAACTAATTGATTTGTATGGTTGTTTTCAGCCAATCTTCATCGAAAATTTGGTTCATTTTAACCAAATTTAATTGAACTTTCTGTATCTAATGTTTTAGATTATTGATTTTTATAGAAAAATTATTTGGCATTAAATGTGCATTTATTTTAATGAAATTTGTTCTATTCATTATTATTAATTTGGCAGGTTGTAATAGCTTGCGATAAAAACTGTATGTCTAAAAAATCTGAAGTAACTCACTGGCAATTTAATATTACTCTCATAGCAGTCATCATAATTTGGGCATTGCTGCCTTTTTTAAATATTCCAGCACTGTTTTCTCGGCTCTAACATTCATTCACATACCTACTGTAAGCAGTATTTGAGTTTTTTTGCCTCACGTGTTGTTACCCAAATATTAGTTTAAAAAATATCTATGAACCTTAAGTTACGCTTGAATCTTATGATTACAGCCTTGCTCGCTATACTTATGCTGGCTGGTACATTCATGCTCATTCACAATGCACGCGGGCAGGTGCTTGCCGAAGTTGATTCAACAGCAGCGCTTGCAACACATCTATTAGATGCCGAGACTATATATTTTGCTGGTGCAATTCGTAGTGCAGGACGCCACAAACCTTTCAGACTTGAGGGGTTAGAGCATTTGCGACACCTTCGCATAGAGTTTCGCGATACAACTGGACGTTTGATAGATAGCAATTTAAATCCAAAAGACACAGCAGAATCTGAAGAGTCACCTCAATGGTTTGTTAGGTTAATGACTGTTGCTATGCCCAAACCTATTTCGGTTAAACGCCCATTAATAGTGAACAATGTTCATATGGGAGAGCTTACGGTGACGCCTGATCCCTCGTATGAGATTTCTGAAATTTGGCGAGATACCGTTGATTTACTTGCATTGGTATTAGTGTTTTTTGTTTTGGTTAACCTCATGGTTTACTGGGCGGTAGGCCGAGCATTACGTCCAGTGGACCGTATTTTGATAGCACTTAATGAACTTGAGCAAGGGAAGTTAGATTCCAGACTTCCACCTTTTCACTTGCCAGAGCTTGATCGTATTAGTGAAAAATTCAACGGCATGGCGCACACTCTGCAGCAAAGTATTAGCCGTAACCATAAGCTATCGCAGCAACTAATCCACCTACAAGAAGAAGAGCGTAAAAGTTTGGCGCGAGATCTGCATGATGAGCTTGGGCAGTGCCTTACTGCAATCCGTACTGATGCAGAAGTCATTCTAGAAATGAGCAAAGTTAAATTTCCTTCTGCAAGAGAGAGTGCCCAAGCAATCGTAGATGTGACATTGCATGTGATGGGGATGGTCTCCGCCATGTTGCAACGCCTTCGTCCTGAGGTGTTAGATGCTTTAGGATTACAGCCTGCCTTGATGGATTTAATTTCCACATGGCGTCAGCGCAATCATTTGTCTGGGTGTATCGTTAAAATTTCCAGCGATTTAGATTTATTAGATGAAACTACCAGCATTACTGCTTACCGAATTGTGCAGGAAGCTTTAACCAATGTCGCAAGGCATGCTAAAGCACG
>CAYQZK010000048.1:0-12885 GCA_964422015.1 uncultured Methylotenera sp. | reverse complement strand
CATCATCGCAGCCAATCTAGGCATAGCAAGTGTCGATGTAGGCTCCCCAATGTGAGCGATGCACAGCATTCGCGAAAGTGCTGGTGTACTAGACCACGGCCATATGATTGCAGTACTTACAACAATGTTTAATAGTTAAGTTATGATTCATTCATACTGAATAAAGGTCTATCACTATGCACAAACAGCTTCTTCGTACCAAACCGATTGTTCCCCATGCTGATACTGGGCTAAAAAAATGCCTCACTGCATTTGACCTTGCACTTTTGGGTATTGGTTGCGCCATCGGCACGGGCATCTTTGTACTCACAGGTATTGCCGCTGCCACACAATCAGGCCCTGCAGTCGTTTTATCATTCATTATTGCAGGTGTTGCCTCCGGTTTTGCTGCGCTAGCCTACGCCGAACTTGCTGCCTCAGTTGGCGGCTCAGGTAGTGCCTACGGCTATAGTTACGTGGCGTTTGGTGAATTTATTGCATGGGTGATGGGTTGGATTCTGCTACTAGAGTATGGTGTAGGCGCCGCCGCGGTGGCTAATGGCTGGGGCGGTTACTTGGTCAATACACTATCCAACTTTAATGTGTTTTTGCCTGAGTCTCTAACAAAGGCGCCCATGGTTGGTGGCTTAATTAATTTGCCGGCATTTTCAATTATCTGGGTACTGACCATTTTATTGATGATAGGCGTCAAAGAGAGTGCTCGCTTCAATAACATTATCGTCGTCATTAAACTTTCCACTATCGCTATTTTTATCGCATTAGCTTCTATGCATCTGAATACCGAAAACTGGCATCCCTTTATGCCCTTCGGCTGGTTTAGTACGCTAGAGGATGGCAAAAACGTAGGCGTTTTAGCCGGTGCATCATTAGTATTCTTTGCTTATTTTGGCTTTGATGCTGTCTCAACAGCTGCTGAAGAAGCCAAAAATCCACAGCGTGATTTGCCTATCGGCTTGCTTGCCTCTCTCGCATTTTGTACCGTTATTTACATTATTGTTTCAGCGCTACTCACAGGTATTGTGCCTTATACAGAGTTGAATGTCTCATCCCCTGTTGCTTTTGCCTTAACCAGAATTGGTTATACCTGGGCGTCAACATTGGTCGCCACGGGTGTATTAGCAGGGCTAATCACTGTGCTGCTGGTATTGCTCTATGGTTTAACACGCATACTATTCTCAATGAGCCGCGACGGTTTGATTTCACCAGTTTTTTCGCAAATCAATCCAGATCGACAAACACCCACAAAAATTATTTTGATGTGTGGCGCGGTAGTTTCTATCGTTGCAGGGTTCATTCCGCTTGGTGAGCTGGCAGAAACAGTCAACATTGGAACTTTAGCCAGTTTTGTTATGGTTTGTGTTGGCGTGATTGTATTGCGTAAACGTCAGCCTCACCTAAAGCGTCCATTTAAAAACCCATGGAACCCGCTTATTCCTGCACTCGGCATACTATCCTGCGGTGCATTGATGACCTTTCTACCTGCAGCAACTTGGATGCGCTTTGGCATTTGGATATTAGTTGGGGTGGTGATTTACTTTGTTTACTCTATGCACCACAGTAAGCTAAAACATAAAAGTTAAGCAGCAATAAAAAAAGCCCGCAGTTGCGGGCTTTTTTTTACAACTCAATACAACAAATTACATTGCTAAGATCCATTGAACAATAGTTGTAATGTCAGCATCTTTAACTTGTGGGCTATTTGCTGGCATAGGCATAGGACCCCAAGTGCCGCTACCACCTTTCTTAACTTTCTCTACCATTTTAGCTTCTGCTGATTTGTCGCCTTTGTATTTAGCAGCAACATCTTTGTAGCTTGGGCCTAAAACTTTTTTATCGATACTGTGGCAAGCTAAACAGCCGCTCTTTTGTGCCAAACTTTCTGCAGCTTTAGCGTCAACTGCGTTTGCTTGAGCCGCTACAAACATTGAACCAGCAGCAGCGATTGATAATAATAATGCTTTCATGCTATCTCCTTAATTTACACCTAAAAATTTTTTGTAATTGTGTAACGACTCAATAATACCCAAACGCACACACTTCGCATATAAGTGTTGATAAATCGTTTAATAAAGTACAGACGTTTATTATATTTGACTTAACAAACTTGGTAAATCACCAATACTATGTGAGCAAGAAACGCCGCTACATATCCACGCGTTGACATCGTCTGCAAAATCCCTATGTAAGGTCGCTGGCAATAAGTCTGCTCGCTCATCTAAATAGAAAAATAAATGATGTGGATAATAGCCTTGCCTAATCTTGGCTCGCCATTGTTGAAGATTCTTACTGCTGCCTCGCAAAATCACTGTTGTAGGTAGCGTGAGATATTCATTTAAGGCATGACTTAAACTGGCACATCCTGCTGGGCTACGCTTAATCACACCATCAAATGCTTGCAAGGTACGCTCTGCTGCATCTAAATAACGGGGTTCGCCAAGTACATGCCCTAAACGCTGCAATGCCACTGCCGCTATACCATTACCATTCGGCGTTGCATTGTCATACCCTTGCTTAGCACGATGGATAAGTTGCTCATGGCGATGTGCAGTAAAGTAAAATCCACCCTCATTCGCCTCAAAGTTTTCTAATAGAGCATCAGCAATATCAACGGCAAACTGCCAATCCACAGCGCGATAATCTGCCTGCATTAACTCCAGTAACGCGTCTAATAAAAACGCGTAATCATCCAAGTAAGCATTTAAATGCACCTTGTCATTTTTAGCGGTGGCCATGAGCTGAAAAACACCGTGAGCATCCTTAACCCACAAATGTTCACGTATAAAATCTACCGCATTTTGTGCAAGCTTTACCCAATCATTGCGGTTAAACAAAGACCCCGCTCGCGCAAGACCTTTAATCGCCAAAGCATTCCAAGAGCTTAATATTTTGTCATCCAAACCTGGACGCGAGCGCTCATTTCTTGCCGCTAATAATTTGGCCTTTGCCGATTGCAACAAAGGCTTATCTTGCTCATCAGGCAACATTGCCATATAAGCATGCCAAGCTTGACCTTCAAAATTAGGTGCACGATCAAACCCAAAGCAACGTGAAGTCACCACAAACTCTTCTGCTGTAAGCAAAGCTTTTACTTCATCAGGCTGCCACACATAAAAGGCGCCCTCTTCACTGTGCCCATGATTATCAAGCGAGTCAGCATCTAAAGATGAAAAAATGGCGCCACGTGCATCCAACATTTCACGTTGCACCCAAACAACCGTTTCCTCAATGACCTGCTGATAAATGGCCTGTTGCTGTGAGTTTTTACTAAGCTGCCAGCCGTCAGCATACAAAAAAAGTAACTGACCATTGTCATACAGCATCTTTTCAAAGTGTGGAATATTCCAGCGCTCATCAACACTATAGCGACAAAATCCACCGCCGATTTGGTCATAAATACCGCCCGCCGCCATAGCAGTCAACATTTGTAGAGCCATTGTCTCAGCCTGCTGATTACCCGCGTAAGCTTGATGCAACAATAAGGTAATGTCTGCCGGATTAGGGAATTTTGGCGCCGAACCAAACCCACCATACTTAAAATCAAAACCTGACTTTAGCTGTTCAAACCCCAACTTGATTGTATTTTCATCTGCAGTGACGGTTGAATTAGCCACAGGAATCGTGCGCCTAAAAGCATCAGCCAACTGCTGTGCTTGTAAGGCAACATCAGCTTTTCTCTCATGATAATAAGCCGCAACACGTGGAATTAAATCTGCAAAACCAGGCAATTGATAACGTGCTGTTTTAGGAAAATAGGTGCCCGTAAAATAAGGCTCCTGATTCGGTGTAAGAAATACCGTAAGCGGCCAGCCACCACTTTTATTCGACAACATACTATGTGCAGTTTGATAAATTTGGTCTATATCTGGGCGCTCTTCTCTATCCACTTTAATATTGATAAAGTGCGCATTCATGATGGCTGCAGTTTCAGCATCTTCAAATGACTCATGCGCCATCACATGACACCAATGGCAAGCCGAATAGCCGATTGAAAGCAGAATAGGTTTGTTCTGCTCTCTTGCTAAAGTGAGCGCACGCTCACTCCACGGATACCATTCAACAGGATTATCTGCATGCTGCAGAAGGTAAGGACTGGTTTCGTTGATGAGCTGATTAGGCACTCGTAACTCTTAAACCTAAAACAGCCATTTAACAATTTTGATCAATTAAAGAAGCTCTAAAGAATACTCTGTCACCATCGTGTGAGACTCGCCTGGGAAAATCGTCACACTATTTGCCATCGCATTTGCGGACTCAACACAAAGCATTTTTCGCCACTCATCAGGTGCACCCATATCAGTCATTTGCGAAACCTTCTCGGCACCTGGCGACCAAATAACCGTAGTGTTACTACCAGACTTTGCAACACGAATTGCACGGTGGAAGCCACTATCGCGAATAACGCAATCTTCACCGCTATTCAAGTAAACACGATCAAACTCACCGTCAAATTTTAATGGACCATGTTGCACATCACGCAAATAACCCGCCACTTTGTCTGAATAAACCAAGTTTTCCAAACCTGTAATATGCGTGTTTTTAACATCACTCACATTGAAGTAAGTGTGAAATGCCTCTCCAATCATGAACGGATGCTCAGCGAGGTTTTTGGTCGTTAGCTCTAAACGCAAATAATTACCGATTGTAATTTCAAGCGTCAACTCAAAAGGATACGAAAGTTGTTTTTTAGCCACTTCAGTTAAAGTCATTTGAAGTACAAGCCTAGTCGTGCCATTGGGCAACTTACAGCTCTTGGTCACTCGCCAAGGAATAACACGTGCAAAACCATGTGGGCAATAACTGCTATCAGTAGGATGTGCGCCAAACCAAGGCCAGCAAATAGGTACACCACCGCGAATAGAACGACCTTCAACATAACGCGCATTACTTGATAGCCATAACACAGGCTGTGCTGCAGATTTTGGTTGCCAATGCATCACGTGACCGCCCTGCAAAGCAATCTTAGCCGTAGCATGGCGATTATCAATTTCAAGATACTCTAGCCCATTCTCATCTTTTACATGATGCACATCATTTGTCGGCACTGCATTATCAATAATTGGGTGAGGTAAAACATTGGCCTGTGTCATATTTTTACTCTTTTATGAGTGATTAATATTTGTTTAATAAATACTATTTTTCAATTTGTGAAACATCACGCACCGCGCCACGAGCCGCGCTGGTGGTCATTGCTGCATAAGCCCGCAATGCAGGTGAAACTGAACGCTCACGGTTAACTGGCTTCCACGCATTTTTGCCTTTTTCTACCATTTTTGTATGACGATGCGACATTTCCGCATCACTGATGGCCAAATGAATCGTACGATTCGGAATATCGATTTCAATGATATCACCCTCTTCCACCAAGCCTATAGCGCCACCCTCTGCGGCCTCTGGCGAAGCATGGCCGATACTCAATCCAGATGTTCCGCCTGAAAAGCGACCATCCGTGAGCAATGCGCACGCTTTACCTAAACCTTTAGACTTCAAGTAAGAGGTCGGATACAACATTTCCTGCATACCAGGTCCGCCGCGCGGGCCTTCGTAGCGAATGACCACTACATCACCCGCAACGATTTTATCTGCCAAAATCGCTTCAACTGAAGCATCTTGGCTTTCAAATATGCGGGCACGACCTGTGAATTTTAAAATACTGTCATCCACACCCGCAGTTTTAACGATACAACCATCTAAAGCAATATTGCCATATAAAACCGCCAAGCCGCCATCCTGTGAGTAAGCATGGGCTTTATCACGGATGCAGCCCTCTGCACGATCATCATCCAATGTCGGATACAACATGCTTTGACTAAAAGCGATAGTCGTTGAAATGCCCCCTGGTGCCGCACGGTAGAATTTTTTTACAGCTTCATCTTGAGTCACTTTAATATCCCACTGATCCAGAGCAGCGCCCATCGTTGGGCTATGCACAGTAGGTGTATCCCGATGAATAACGCCTGCACGATCTAATTCACCCAAAATACCCATCACACCACCCGCACGATGTACGTCTTCCATGTGATATTTTTGTGTTGCTGGAGCAACTTTACTCACGCATGGCACTTTCCTGGAGATTTTATCAATATCATTCATGGTGAAATCCAAACCCGCCTCATGCGCCGCAGCCAACAAATGCAACACAGTGTTGGTTGACCCACCCATCGCCACATCCAAGCTCATCGCATTTTCAAACGCCTGCATATTAGCAATGCTGCGTGGCAATACGGTGTAATCATCTTGCTCATAATGACGTTTAGCCAAATCTACAATCAAACGACCTGCTTTTAAAAACAATTCCTTACGTGCTGAATGTGTGGCAAGCGTAGAACCGTTACCTGGCAAGCTCAAACCGAGCGCCTCAGTTAGGCAGTTCATAGAGTTTGCTGTAAACATGCCAGAGCATGAGCCACAAGTTGGGCAAGCTGAACGCTCAATAGCCTCAGACTTCTCATCACTTACATTACTATCAGCAGCAGCTACCATGGCATCAACTAAATCAAGCTTAAGCGTTTCGCCTTGCCAATTCACTTTACCCGCTTCCATCGGGCCACCTGAAACAAACACCACTGGAATATTTAAACGTAAGGCCGCCATTAACATGCCCGGTGTAATTTTGTCGCAATTTGAAATACAAACCAGAGCATCTGCACAGTGCGCATTCACCATATACTCCACGCTATCGGCAATTAAATCGCGGCTAGGCAAGCTATACAGCATGCCGCCATGCCCCATGGCAATACCATCATCCACCGCAATGGTGTTGAACTCTTTGGCTACGCCACCCGCCTTTTCAATCTCGCGTGCTACTAGCTGCCCCATGTCTTTTAAATGCACATGACCTGGTACAAACTGTGTAAATGAATTCGCAACCGCAATAATCGGTTTATTAAAATCACCATCTTTCATGCCTGTGGCACGCCACAAAGCGCGTGCACCCGCCATATTGCGGCCGTGAGTAGTAGTATGTGAACGATAAACTGGCATAGATAAAGTCTCTAAAATAAGTAAACAACAATATTTAAAGTGTAATTTTAGACTAGCTAAGCTAAACACGGTAAAGAAATTATTTGGCGAAAAAACCATTTGGCAAGTGTGTAATATTGAGCTTAGAATGACCTTTCAAAAATCATGAAAAAAAGAACATACAACCTTTTTGCTGGCGTCTTGTTATTCATCGTCCTCGACTTGTCCATTTTGGGCATAAATTACTGGATCGCCCATAAAATCAGCAAAGACGCGATAGCGATCAACCTATCAGGTCGTCAGCGTATGCTGTCACAACGCATTACCAAATCACTATTAGCGCTTCCACATACCAAATCTGATGCTGAAAGAGCACAGACTATAGAAGAATTTCGTGATGCCACCAAAATGTTCGATCAAACCTTATCAGCCTTTGCACAGGGCGGTGAAGTCGTTGGTGGTGATGGGAAACCTACGACGCTTAATAAAGTCACCAATCGATTATCAGCTACATTCATTAGTGAAACGCAACAAATTTGGGAGCCTACACGCAACAAAGTGGCACCTTACTTTGCAAACAATATCGCGATTCCAGAATCAGTATTAGCCGAGTCACAAAGTGAAATGCTCAGCAAGAACTTACAGATTCTCAAGCTCATGAATAAACTCACTTTTGCTCTAGAAAACGAATCCCGCAATCAAGCAAATTTCTTACGTATTGTACAAACAATCGTTTTTTTTATAGCCTTAACTAATTTTATTGTTGTCGTACGTAAATTCCATCTGCTAGCAAAAGAGGCACATGAAGCTAAAAATAAATTTAGCATGATGGCTTTTAAAGATGCACTTACAGGCCTATTTAATCGCCGCCATATTGAAGATGAGCTAGCTTCTAAATTAATGCACGGATTTAGTAACCACCCCTTTACTTTGATGATGCTTGATTTAGATGGCTTTAAGCCCATTAACGATCAGTTTGGCCATGATGCAGGGGATACTGTTCTTCAAACCATTGCGTCAAGATTGTCTCAACTTATTCATAGAAGTGACACTGTTGCCAGACTGGGCGGTGATGAGTTTGTATTAATCTGCCATGAACTAGCCAATGAAGAAGCAACGACTCAGTTTTCAAATCAAATCATTAATGCTATCAATGAGCCTATTACACTGAACATTGCTCAAGAGCCCTACCAAGTCAATGTTGGCGCTAGTATTGGCATCGTGTTTCAACCTAGTCGCAACAAATCTAAGTCAGATATTCTTCGCATGGCAGATCACGCAATGTATCAAGCCAAAAAAGCGGGCAAAAACCAAGCGGCATTTTTTCACGAAGATTAAAAGCTACTATCACAACATCCCCATGATATTTAAGCCTGAATAGTTCAAATTTAGGTAAAATTCAGCCTTATTTCAAATCACTGCTATCCACATGTTTGTTCACCCACAATTTGACCCCGTTGCAATTCATTTAGGTTCCTTTGGCATTCACTGGTATGGCCTGATGTATTTGCTAGGCTTTTTAGCATTTCTAGGCTTAGGGAAATGGCAAATTAACAATAAAAAATGGCATGGCTGGACAATTCCCATGCTTGACGATGCGCTATTCTTTGGTGCCTTGGGCGTTATTTTAGGTGGCAGGCTTGGTTATGTACTGTTTTACCAGTTTTCTTATTTTGTAGAACATCCAACAGAAATTTTAGCGGTATGGCAAGGTGGCATGAGCTTTCATGGCGGCTTTTTAGGCGTATTAGTGGCTATGTGGCTTTTTGGTCGAAAATACCGTCTTAAATGGCTGGGGATTATGGATTTTGTCGCCCCTTTAGTGCCTATTGGTTTAGGTGCTGGCCGCATGGGAAACTTTATCAATGGTGAACTCTGGGGCAGAGTAACCAATATGGAATTCGGCATGGTCTTTCCAAGAGTGGATAATCTGTTGCGCCATCCATCACAACTCTATGAGTTTGGCCTAGAGGGAATTGCATTATTTTTCATTCTTTGGACTTACTCAGCAAAACCACGCGCTACGGGTACGATTTCGGCTGTATTCTTGATGGGCTACGGTAGCTTTAGATTCTTAGCCGAATTCACGCGCGAACCAGATGACTATTTAGGTCTTTTATCTATGGGACTCAGTATGGGGCAATGGCTAAGTTTGCCAATGATATTGGCGGGCATGCTCATGTTCTGGATTTGCAACAATAAGAACAATCGCTACTTAAGTTAGCAACAACGCTTCACACCCTGCCATTTTTCATCTTGCCACTGCTTAAAGAACTCTTCTCTGCTTAATGGTTGCGGTAGAACTTCACTATCAGCAACATCCGAGTGATGCTGTTGATAATGCAACAAATACTGCTCATAAGCATCGTCGCCAGATAAGCGACGTATCGTACTCCAAAAGTTTTTAACCGCCTTAAACATTAGTCTCTTACCCACTTATCATTCAATCTAGTCGGCTCATACGGCACTTCGGTCAACGGTAAAAGTGATTTTCCTGTCAGGTAACGATACTTCACAAACAACATATCCAAAATAACTATCCACAACACTGCAACAAAAAACAGAGTCAAATACGCATCTAACTGCTGATTAAAAATGAGTTGCGGTGCCACAGCGGCTTTTTCTGGTGGCAATACACCAGCAGCCAATTTTGCTGACATATCGTTTGCCGCAGCAAAAAAACCAATGCGAACATCTTCACTAAAAATCTTTTGCCATGCTGCTGTACTGGTAATGATCACCAGCCAAAGTAAAGGCAAGCCGGTAATCCATGCAAATTTCAATTTACCTGACTTTACCAATATGCCTGTTGCCACACATAAAGCAATCGCTGCTAGCATTTGGTTTGCTATGCCAAAAAGTGGCCATAAAATATTGACACCACCATTGGGGTCAATCACACCGATATATAAAAAGTAGCCCCAACCAGCAACCACTATCGCACTAGTCAATACAACAGAGGGCATCCATGATGTTTGACCCATTTTTGGCCAAACATTCCCCAGCATGTCCTGCAGCATAAATCGCCCTACTCGCGTACCAGCATCTAAAGTAGTGAGTATGAATATAGCTTCAAACATAATGGCAAAGTGGTACCAAAGGGCCAACATCCCCTTACCGAACGCACTGCCAAAAATACTCGCCATACCTACTGCTAAACTTGGTGCACCTCCAGTACGGGCAAACAAACTGCTTTCACCCATATCTTTTGCCAGTTGATTCATTTGCTCCACCGTAACAGCAAAGCCCCAACTATTGATTTTAGCAACAGCATCTACAGCCTCTTTGCCCACAATACCTGCTGGGCTGTTAATGGCAAAAAATATGCCTGGCTCTAGCACCGTGGCAGCAATCATCGCCATAATCGCCACAAAACTTTCTAGCAACATAGCCCCATAACCAATCATAGGAATATCACGCTCATTGGCCAACAACTTGGGTGTCGTGCCAGAAGCAATCAAAGCATGAAAACCTGAAATCGCGCCACAAGCAATAGTAATAAAGACAAATGGAAACAACTTGCCGCCAAAAATAGGGCCTGTGCCATCGGTAAATTGCGTTAGTGCAGGCATTTGCACATGCGGCTGCAAAATGACTATAGCCACTGCCAATAAAGTAATTGTCCCTAACTTCATAAAAGTTGAAAGATAATCACGTGGCGCCAATAACAACCACACCGGCATTACCGCTGCGGCAAAACCATAGACAATAATTGCCCAAGCTAAGGTTAAGCCATCATGATCAAACAACGCACGCAAACTTTCGTTGTGGTCTATCCAACCACCGCTAACTACTGCCAACAACAGCAAGATCACACCTAGCGTTGAAGCCTCCAACACTCGACCAGGGCGAAAGTTGCGCATGTAAATACCTACAATCATGGCAATAGGAATGGTCGCTGCCACGGTAGAAGTAGCCCAAGGGCTATGCTTCATGGCATTCACTACCACCAAACCAAGCACAGCAATAAGAATAATCATGATGAGAAACGTACCTATCAACGCTGCCGCACCACCAATAGAACCAATCTCATCACGCGCCATTTGCCCCAAACTGCGCGCATTACGCCGTGATGAGAAAAACAGCGTCACCATATCTTGTACCGCACCGCCCAATACACCGCCAATCAATATCCACAAGGTGCCTGGCAAATAACCAAACTGAGCGGCTAAAGTAGGGCCAACCAAGGGGCCAGGCCCAGCAATCGCAGCAAAATGGTGACCAAACACCACCCATCTATTCGTAGGAATAAAATCACGACCATTATCTAACCGTTCTGCTGGTGTAGCTCTAGTCTCATCTATAGTTAACACTGTAGCCGCAATCCAAGAGGCATAAAATCGATAAGCAATCGCATAAACGCACAATGCTGCAGCAATAAACCATAGAGCACTAATACTCTCTCCACGATTCATGGCAATAGCACTCACAGCCGTTGCACCCAATAAGGCTACCGCCAGCCAAATGATGAATTTTAGATTTTTATGCATTTGTCATAATCCTAAAACAGAAACCAAGCCAACCACGTTGCTGAAACCTGTAGAAGCAAGCCCACAATAACAGGCTGAGCGAACGCCTTACCTCCGCTAAGTACCGCGGCAACTGCCTTAGAGGCCACATTCACTGAAAAGGCCACTAAGATGGGAACCACTGTACTCTCAGTACTTAAGTTACCTGATGCGGCTAATGATGCTACAGAAATGGTTGAAGCATGCACGTCAGCCAAGCCAGCCACACCCGATGCAACAACCAAACCAGTCTGACCAAACAAATCCTTCAGCGCTGCCGAAACCATAAGCACCACAGCAATCATTGCCGCCAAAGTAAGCGCTGTTTTAATACTAAATGAGCGACTAAGATGATTCATTTCAGGGCCACTTTCATTAAATGAACTCAACGTAATCACTGCACCATAAGCCGCAACCGTCACTCCTCCAAAAATCAAAGGAAACATGAGCGCATGCAAGCTAGGTGGATGAGTGGCTGCCAACAATACCACTAATAAGATAATTGTCGACAATGAGGATAATGTAGCCCCAGCGACAGCCGAACCCATTAAGTTTGGTGTTTTTTTAGCGCGCTCGCCCATCGCGCCTATGGTTGCAATGCTAGAAACAAAGCCAGAGGCCACACCTACAATCGGCAAGCCAATTCGACCGCCCAGCCAACGTAAAGCAAGATGGCCAAATGCCCCTATCACCATGACTAAAATCACAATCATCCAAAGATTGCGGGGATTAATGGCATGAAATGGCCCAATAAAAGCATTAGGAACAAGCGGCAGAATAATGAGTGTAGCAGAAGCTAAAATTAAAAAATCAATCATTTCATCTTTAGTAATTGATGCGCGCACAAAGCCATGGATAGGCTCTTTAGAAGCTAGCAGTATCGCCGCACTAACGCCCAAACTAGCCGCCAATGAAGCAGAACTCATAGCTAAACCACCTAGCATTACGGTAAAAATAAGAGTGATTTCAGTGGTCAAACCAGGGTCTTGGTCACTACGCACAAAATAAGAGGTCGCAGCAAAAATCGTTACACACACAATTGAGACCACTAGCAACCAGAAATTCACCACCATACTCACCGCGCCAAGAAGTGCCGCAATGGTAAAGGTGCGAATTCCCGCAGCAGCTTTCTCATTTTCGGCACCTTTTTTCCGCTCACGGTCAGCACCAACAAGCAGGCCTATACCCAAAGCCACCGCCAGATTAAGCCAAAGTGCGTTATCTACAATCATTAAGACTTCTCCTTAATCTACAATAATCCACGTTCGGCAAACGAAAATGTTGTATTGCCTGCCACAATAAAATGATCTAGCACCCGAATATCCACCAGCGCCAGAGCTTGTTTCAATTGCTTAGTCAGCAATTCATCCGCCTGACTTTGTTGCGCCAGCCCCGAGGGATGATTATGCGCAAAAAT
>CAYQZK010000047.1:2809-12929 GCA_964422015.1 uncultured Methylotenera sp. | reverse complement strand
CATGATTTGTGACGGCTGGATTTTTTTTAGGCAGGCTAAGTGCTTGTTTTGCTCTTGCAGTGGGCATTCTCTCCTAAAGCATGGGCTACAGTCTAAACCTAGATGCTCAACAATTGCATTGGGGTGCATTGGGGGCGTATGCTGCGGGTCTGATGAGCCATATATTGCAATCAATTTTTTATCAAGTGCGGCGGCAACGTGCATTAAGCCGGAGTCATTACTAATCACACTATCGCAAAGTGCCATTAAATCAATGGCTTCACCGAGTTTGGTTTTTCCTCCAAAATCAGCGCAACGATTTTGTGTTTGCTGATTGATGGAGGATGTGACTGGAATGTCTTTATCTGAGCCAAATAGCCAAACTTGCCAGCCTTGATTAAGTGCCGCATTGGCTACTTCCGCATAGTATTCGGCTGGCCAACGCTTTGCTTCACCATATTCTGCACCTGGGCAAAGCCCCAAAATTTTGCTACTTGGCAGTGATTTATTTAGCTTATTAAGCGCATCTAGTGCATTTTTGTGGTCAGAGATGAGAGCAGGAACTGCGAGTGTATCAGGCAGATCTTCATTTTTCCGTAAGCCCAAAGCGACAAATCGCTCTACCGTTTTTTTGAGTTTTGATTTATCAAGTTTCCTAATGTCATTAATCAGACCGTAGCGCATTTCACCTAAGTAGCTTGTGCGTTTTTTGATGCCTGCAGCCCAAGGTAATAAAGCGGATTTAAACGAATTAGTTAGAATGATGGCTTGCGTGTAGCCATTATTTTTTAAACTTTTTCCGAATTTAATACGTTCGAAAAAAGCAAGCTCACCATGTTTGAATGGGAGTGAAATTTTCCCTGACACTTCAGGCATGCGCTCGAGGAGGGGGAGCGTCCAACTCGGTGCTGCAACATCGATACTGCACTCAGGATTATTTGATTTTAATGTTTTGAATAGACTTTGTGCGAGCACCATGTCGCCAACCCAGGCTGGACCTAGAATTAATATTTTATCAATAGGCATGATATGAAGGATTTAGCTGTTCATCTTTTTGATGATGTTACTAGTGCTGCGGCCAGAAACTAAGTCGATGAGCGCAATCTCACCACCCCATGATTCTACTTCTTTGCCGCCAACGACTTGATCTGCGGTGTAATCACTGCCTTTGGCTATGACATTTGGTTTGACGACATTGATTAAATTCAGTGGCGTATCTTCATCAAATAAGATGACAGCATCAATAGACTCTAGGGCCGCGAGAACGCGTGCACGATCATTTTCATTCACTACGGGTCTGCTAGGGCCTTTTAATGCGCTTACGGAGCGGTCAGTGTTTAACCCCAATATGAGTTTGTCACCACGTTTCTTCGCTGCTTCTAAATAGGTCACATGGCCTGCATGCAGCAAATCGAAGCAGCCGTTGGTGAAAACTATTTTTTGCTTATTCTTTTTCCAGGCATCTACTTTTTGTAATAGTTGCTGCAAGTCACAAACTTTATGCGCTTGCTCGGATGATTGTTCGCTGGTGAGCGCACTAATGAGATCTTCACGGTTGATGGGCACAGTGCCTACCTGTGCCACTACAACACCAGCGGCAATATTGGCAAGTTGCAGTGCTTCTATAGGAGTGAGCTGGCTGACTAACCCCGCAGCAAGTGTCGCAATGACGGTATCACCTGCGCCTGAAACATCGAAGACTTGTTTTGCTGTTGCAGGTAAAAGATGAGCATGTGAGTCGATTAAAGAAATGCCTTCTTCGCCACGCGTTACTACTAAAAATTTCAGGTTTAATTCGTTTTTAAGTGCGCTAGCCTTTTCGATTAAATCAGAATCGCGTGTTGTAGTGGCGCATGCTTCAGCAGCTTCCTTTTTATTAGGTGTGAGCGCAGTTGCATTTTTGTATTTTGTGTAGTCGTGACCTTTGGGGTCTACAAGTGTTGGGATGCCGGAAGCGTTGCATTGAGTAATAATGACCTGACAAATCTCAGTGCTAAGTAGTCCTTTTGCATAATCAGACAATATAACAATGCTTGGCTTTAGTGCTAATTGTTGTTGAATGGCCTCTAATAAGAGTCTGTTTTCATCAGATGTAAATGCTGTATTACTTTCTTGGTCCACGCGCATCATTTGTTGATGTCCACCTAAAATACGTGTTTTGGCGATGGTTGGGCGATATTTAGAGTGAATGATGCCAGATGCATCAATGTTTGTATTTGCCATTAAATCTAACAGAATTGCCGCTTCACCATCTTGGCCTACGCAGCCGACAATATGCGTTTTAATGCCCAGTAAGGAAAGGTTGGCAGCGACATTCGATGCGCCACCAGCCCTGTCCTGTTGCGATTTTAACAATACTACCGGTACAGGTGCTTCAGGAGAGATTCGGCTGACTTCACCAATTAGATAGCGGTCTAGCATGACATCGCCAATGACGAGTGCATGCTGTTGGACGTTGCCAAAATGTTTAACGGTATCGAGAAGTTTCTGTTGCATGAGATTTGAGTGGATTACTCTGATTCAAGAATTTCGCATAACGAGTGGCCAACAAAGATGTGTGCCTCTTGAATTCGTGCGGTAACGTTAGATGGAATGACAATATTGTAGTTACAGAGCGCATTAAGCTTACCACCAGTACCACCGGTTAAGCCGACAGTAGTTGCACCAATGGCGTTGGCTGCTTCAATGGCGCCGACTACGTTCGCACTGTTGCCGCTAGTAGTGAGGCCAATAACTAAGTCTTCTGGGCGGCACAGTGCTTCAATTTGACGGGCAAAAACATAGTCGTAACCGTAGTCGTTGCCAACAGATGTGATAATCGAGGTGTCTGTTGTCAGCGCGATGGCGGGTAGACCTTTACGCTCTTTTTTGAATCGACCTACGATTTCGGCTGCAATGTGCTGGCTATCCGCAGCACTGCCACCATTACCCATAATGAGAATCTTGCCGCCATTTTTGATGGTGTTTTGCATGGCAATACCAACATCGCTGATCAAAGGGAAGAGCGGTTCTAGCGCATTGAACATTGTCATGTGAGCAGCATGTTCGGTTTTTAGATAATTAACATACTTCATTAGCAGTATTTATCCTCTTGCATTAAGTAATTCTGTACGTAGTCGCGCACGCCTTCTTCTAGTGTGTGAAATGGTTGTTGATAGCCAGCAGAGGCGAGTTTTTTCATTGCCGCTTCGGTGAAGTATTGATATTTACCTTGCAGGTCAGTCGGCATATCTATGAACGTAATATGTGGTTCACGTTGCATGCTTTGCATGACGCTAGTTGCAAGGTCTTTGAAACTGCGTGCAGCACCTGTGCCAATGTTGTAAATGCCATTAGTTGCTGGATTTTTATTCAATGCACTTTCTAAAAAGAAGTTGACGACTGCGGCGGCGTCTTTTACGTATACAAAGTCTCGCATCTGCATACCATCTTCAACGCCTGTTTTAGTGCCTTTGAATAGTTTCATGGTGCCAGTTTGGCTGAACTGATTAAAAGTGTGAAAGGCGACGCTTGCCATACGTTCTTTATGATATTCATTGGGGCCGTATACGTTAAAGAACTTGAATCCAGCCCAGCTTGGAGGCGTGGGTAGCTTATGTCTTACTTGGCGTAGCGCCCATTGGTCAAAATAGTGTTTTGAGTAGCCGTAGCCATTGAGTGGGCGTAAGTTTTCGATACTTGTATCGTTGTACCCAAGGTTGCCATCCCCATAAGTAGCAGCAGAGCTTGCGTAGAAAAAAGGCACTTGATTGTTGGCGCACCAAGTCCAAAGATTTTGTGAGTACTGAATATTGGTTTCTACTAATTTATTGAAGTCGCGCTCAGTGGTGGCGCTGATGGCGCCCATATGAATGATGGCCTCAACGTCAGTTCTGCCGTCAAGCCAACTAAAAAGTTGGTCTTTATCTAGGTAGTGCGCATACTGGCGATGCGCGAGGTTCTGCCATTGTTCTTCATGCGTAATACGGTCTACGATAATCAGATCGTCGCGTTTGAGTTTTGTGTTGAGATGCCAAGCGATGATAGAGCCTATCATGCCTGCGCCACCAGTAATTACAATCATTTTAGAACCTTATGTAGCTGTAGATTAATACAGGTTTCAGGGTTAAACCAACAAAGACTGAAGTATAACGCTTATTGATTGGCGCCTAAACTTTGTGCTCTTAATTTTGTCATTTCAGCATCTTTTTTAGCTTGTATGTCATCCCAGTTAGTTGAAACCCAACCTTGTAGATTCTCTAAAGCTATAGTGGTCATGGCATGAATCCATGCTTCATTGTCATTGAGTGCCGGGATGTAGGCGTATTCTCCGCCACCATTGTTTTGGAAAATATGTTTGCCTTCTATGGCGATTTCTTCCAGTGTTTCTAAACAATCGCTTGAAAATCCTGGGCAAATGACATCAATTTTTTTGGTTTTGGCTTTACCTAAATCCTCTAATGTACTTGCTAGGTAGGGTTTAAGCCACTCTTGCTTACCAAAACGCGATTGGAATGCAATCATGTACTCATCCTTGTTGAGACCAAGTGTTTCAGCTAATAGACGTCCTGTTTTGTGACATTCGCAGTGGTAGGGGTCGCCATTTAAAAGGTGGGCTTTTGGTACGCCATGAAAGCTCATGATTAATTTATTCGGTTTGCCATTTACTCGCCAATGTTCACGCACGCTCTGTGCTAGGGCTGTAATGTATGCAGGGTGGTCGTGGTAATGCTTGATTGTACGAATTGCTGGTACATTGCGAGTTTTGAGTAAAGTCCTCCAAGCGGCATCGAGGGCGCTGGCGGTGCTACTCGCAGCGTATTGAGGATAAAGCGGGAACACCAAGATGCGATCACAATGTTGTTCTTTAAGTTTTTTAATGGCTGACTCAATGGATGGATTGCCATAGCTCATACCTAGTTCAACAGCGAATGGAGAATTGATTTTTTGAGACAAAAATCCACGTAACAATTTTGTTTGTTTTTGCGCATTAACCATCAGAGGTGAACCTTCTTTTGTCCAGACAGATGCATATTTCTCTGCAGATTTCTTTGGGCGTACAACCAGAATGATGCCGTTAAGAATGAACCACCAGATGATGCGTGGGATTTCTACGATGCGAGTGTCGCTTAAGAATTGGCGCAGATAAGGACGTAAAGCTTTGGCGTTAGGTGCTTCAGGTGTGCCAAGATTGGCTAATAAAATACCAACCTTTAGTTGGTCACCATGTTCATATTTGGGTTCTGAATTGTAGTAAGCCATGTCGTAAGCTGCTTTAATAATTGTTAGTTAATTAACGGAATTTTATTAGTTAGGTTGAAAGCGCATTTGAAAGCAATTTAGCTGTGACATCTACAATTGGAATTACACGTTCATAGGCCATTCTTGTCGGCCCTATGACACCCAATGTACCAACAACTTGCCCATCAGCTTCGTAAGGTGCGGTAATCATACTGCATTCATCTAGAGGCAAGTAACCACTTTCGCCGCCGATAAAGATTTGAATGCCTTCAGCACGTTGACTGTTGTCTAGCAGTTGCATTAGGTTGGTGCGACGTTCAAAAATTTCAAATAGTTTACGTAGGCTAGTAACATTTGTCGACAAATCATCTACTTGCAACAGGTTGCGTTCACCAGCAATAACTACGCCGCTGTCGCTAGCATTTTGGCTGCTTGCTTCGAGGGCTGCAGTCATAAGTTGGTTCATGTCAGTTTGCATTTGTTTTAGCTCAGCATGTAATTTTTGCTGAACTTCTTCAAAAGTGTGGCCTGAAAAATTGGCGTTAAAATAGTTTCCAGCTTGCGTGAGCTCGCTAGCTGAGTAGGGTTTTTCTGTGATGATGATGCGATTTTGTACATTACCATCACTGGTAACGATAATGACCAAAATTCTCTTTTCAGAAAGCGCTAAAAACTCCAAATGCTTAAAAGCAATACGTTTGCGTTTTGGTGTCATTACTACACCAGCGAACTGTGTGAGTTGCGAAAGCATGTCTGCAGCATTGGTAATGAGATCAGCTTGGTTCGGCGATGAAAGTCCGCTTTTTAATTGCTGCATTGTTTTGTTTTCAAGTGGTTGAACTGTCAATAATGAGTCAACGAAAAGCCTATAACCTTTTTGTGTTGGAATGCGTCCTGCAGAGGTATGTGGGCTGGCAATAAAACCCAATTGTTCCAAATCGCTCATGACGTTGCGAATGGTTGCAGGGCTGACGTCTAGGCCAGAGTGTTGAAGAAGTGTGCGTGAGCCTATGGGTTGACCATCACTAATGTAATGTTCAACCAAGGTTTTAAGCAAAATTTGCGCGCGTTTATCCATTAATGGCATCCATGCGTAAATTATCTGCTAGTGGCATAGTTTAAGCAATTTAATCGTTTAGATGATTGCTAAAAGACCAAGCGATGGCGATGTTATTGTGTTTTTTCTTTCAACTCATGTTTCTTAAAGAATTTAGTTAGGTCTTGTTCTAACTGCATCATTGTGGGTTGTTTTTTTTGTAATATGGCTTTGAGTTCTTCTTTGCTCAAAGGTTTGTCATTGCCTTTGCTAGCAGTCATGAGCATGAAACTTTTTCCATTCACTGGTTGCGTGATTTTTGCTTCATCATCTACGTAGGCAACTTTATCCCAGTCTGAAATGTAAGTGTGATTACGTTTTTCACCTGCGAGCAAGTTGTAGCCTGTTGCATAGTCACTACTTGGATTGGTCACACCAAGAAGCGGCATTATCGTGGGAATGACATCCATATGGCTGGTCATTTGATCGCTAACTAAGGGCTTCATTTTTGGCGTATAGATGACGAGAGGTGTGCGCACTTGTTCGTCTACAAAGGTTGAGTTGTGTCCCCAGAAGCCGTGCTCCATGAACTCCTCACCATGGTCGCCAATAATTACAACGATTGTGTTGTCGAGTAATTGATGTGCTTTCATATAATCAAAAATACGGCCAAATTGCATGTCTAAATGGTGTACAGAATTGATATAGCGGTTTTTAATTGGAGCGATGTCATCTTTAAATTTTTTTTTGCTGATGGTAGCGTAGTTGATGTCGTCACGATACGGAGTTGCAATAACGCTTTCTGGAGGAAAGTAATAGCGCGCATGTGGAGATTCAAAAAACATGAAAGTGAAGAATGGCTTGCTAGTGTCACGCTTATCAATAAATGAAAGCAAGTCCGTTACGTTGTTACGGTCGTTCTCCCAGCCTGTGCTTGCAAGAAGCTTGTCATGTAGGCTATTGCTTGGCACTTTCGAAAATATAGTTTTATCAAACTCAGGGTAAGAAAATTTTGCGCTAGTATAAAGACTCATCTGATAGTTTTGTTTTTGCAATACATCAATCAATGCAGCTCCACGACGTTCTTCCAAAAATGGAAACCAATAGTTGCCAGGTATGCCGGTAAACATGCCAAATACACCCATGCGGGTGCCATTGCCTGTGCTGTAGTTACGAGTAAAGCGAGCGGCTCCTTTGGCGAACTCCCAGCTATTAGGCATAATTTTTTCATTTAATGTGTCTGCACGCCATGATTCTGAAGTGAGCCAAATAATGTTGTAAGGCTTAGGGGGATGGTTAAATTCAATAGGATTTAGCGGGTAATTTAATTTACCTTTGATTTTAAGTTTGGTTTCGCGTTTTGTAGTAATGCCAAGTGATTGAAAAAACGTGCGAGAGGATACGGTTTGGTAGAAAGGAATGGATTGAGCGACTATATTCAACTGGTTAGTTGTGTAAGAGTCTAGAGAAAACCCCATGTGGACTAGGATAGTGACTAGTATGGTGGTTATAGGCAGATATTTGAAAGATAGTTTACTTATTGCTTTTATTTTATTAAGGCGATTAGCTACCCATAAAATTAAGCTTTGTAAGCTAAAGAAACCTAAAGTAATGAGGGCGAAACCAACATCTGATGCGTTACTACCACCCAAAGATTCAATGCCCCCAGGCGTTATGATAAGGTTAAATATAAAGCCATTAAAAAACATGCCATACAATGAAAAGAGCTTTGCGTTTGCATACATTATTAGGGTGGTAATGCCGCCTGTAATAACGGCAGTGGCAAATACTGAACGTGATGAATTTATCTTTAGGCGATTATTGATAAATGCAACTATCGCGGTAATAGTGATAGCTGGTAGTAGATAAAATAAACCGTAGAGTAAAGCGGTGATTACCATAAAACCAAAAGGCAATAAGCCTTCTTGGTAAATATCGATAATTGGAATGGAGTCAGCCACTAGCCACAGAACGACAAGATATGTGATCAAAAAGTAGGTTTTGATGATATTTCTTTGTGAAAAATCTGTCATATTCATGGGTTGTTTGGTTGATGTTTAAGTTGGATTTAGATGGCAAAAATGGTGCCAGTTTCATTATGGAGCAGAAGATTCTAAGTTAATTTACTGATTTTATTAAAATTTTTATTTTAAGGGCGAGTTATTTTTTGTGTTACGAAGAGCGGTCTTTTACAATAAGTGCAGTATTTAAGACATTTATTGCGTGTATCCATTTTTAGTCTACTTGGCTATGGTTTTGTGGATAAGATTTCCTGACTATGTTTTAATTCTGCCGTGCATACACAATTCAAAAAAATAGCGCTTATTGGCAAATACATGAATAAATCAGCTTTGCAACTGATGCAAAATGATTTAACCGACTTAGCTCAGCATCTCACAGCCAAAAATTATGATGTTTGGGTGGAGAGTAATACTGCCCATCATGCGCAATTGAGTTCTTATAAAACACTTCCCTTAGAGCGACTTGGTGATGAGGTTGATTTGGCTATCGTGATGGGTGGTGATGGCACAATGTTGAGTGTTGCTCGTAGCTTGATTGATGCGAATGTACCTCTCGTAGGTGTTAATCGTGGTCGCTTTGGTTTTTTAACGGATTTACGCGCAGAGGATATGCTGGAGGAGATTGATCGTATTCTTGCAGGCGATTTTACTGCCGAGTCCCGCATGTTGCTTACAACGCAAGTGGTGAGAAAAGGCGAGGTTTGCCATTCTGGATACGCGCTAAACGATGTTGTGATTAAAAGTGGTTTACGTTTAATAGAGTTAGAGGTGGCTATTGATTGCCAGTTTGTTTATAAACAACGAAGTGATGGATTGATTGTAAGTACTCCAACAGGCACTACAGCTTATGCGCTTTCTGCAGGTGGGCCAATATTGCATCCTAATTTAGAAGCCATTACTATCGTACCAATTTGCCCACATACTTTAAGTAATCGTCCAATTGCGGTTCACAGTAATAGCAAGGTTGCCGTTACGTTAGAGCAGTTTGATGAGGCGCAATTAAGTATTGATGGTCAATTCAAGGTTACGCTGGAAGTTGGTGACATCATCTCGGTGCAACGTGCTGAGAAAAACATTACGCTGTTGCATCCTAGCGGTTATTGTTATTTTGATATGTTACGCAACAAGCTTAACTGGGGCTAATTCTTAGCGTTGAAACCTAACCATGCTTCAAAGCCTTTCTATTCGTGATTTCGTGATTGTTAACCAGCTTGATCTGGAGTTTGAAGCTGGATTTACAGTGTTAACGGGTGAAACGGGGGCAGGTAAGTCTATTTTGATTGATGCATTGTCTCTGGCTTTGGGTGCGCGTGCTGAAGGTGGTGTAACGCGTGTAGGTTGTGATAAGGCGGATATTAGTGCCATATTCGGGATTTCTGATAATGCTGAAGCCCAGCAATGGCTTGTGCAATCAGAAATGGAGTGTGATCTCTCAGAGTTAGTGTTGCGTCGGGTGATGTATGCTGACGGGCGTTCACGAGCCTTTATCAACGGCATCACTGTTACTATTGCTCAACTCAAAGAATTGGGTGAGTTGTTGGTTGATATTTATAGTCAAAATGCCCATCACTCTTTACTTAAAGTGGCTACGCAGCGCACAGTATTGGATCAGTTTGGCGGATTAGGTGAGTTGGCAGCAAAGGTCGCTGAACATTATAAAGTTTGGAATCAGTTGCATTTGCGGCATGTTGAAGCAGAAAAAAACGCAGATTTATACGCAAATGAGCTTGCAGAGCTACGTGATCAAACACGGGAGTTATCTCAGATAGTGTTAACACCAAGCGAGTGGTTGGATCTGCAGCAAGAGCATTTAAGACTTTCACATGGTGCCAGTTTAATTACAGGTGGTGAAGCCTGTAGAGAG
>CAYQZK010000047.1:0-2709 GCA_964422015.1 uncultured Methylotenera sp. | reverse complement strand
GAATTGACTGACCTTCTAGAAAAATCCCAAGCACGCATCGCAGAGTTAGAGTTATTTGCTAATGATGGAGAGCTCGCTAAGCAAGAGGCTGCTGCCTTGGCTGCTTATATGGAACTCGCTGGCAAGTTAAGCGAGGGGCGTCAGTCGGCTGCAAGTAAATTAAACTTACAAATTACTAGTGAAATGCAAAGGCTATCTTTAGGCGGTGGTAAGTTTGAAGTGGCACTTAGTGCGCAAGCGCCATCAGCTCATGGCTTGGAACAAGTTGAATTCTTGGTAGCAGGCCATGCTGGTGTGGTTGCTCGCCCGTTAAATAAAGTGGCTTCTGGTGGAGAGTTGTCCCGTATTAGTCTTGCTATTCGTGTGGTGACTGCTCAGAAAGAAAGCATTCCTACAATGATTTTTGATGAGGTCGATGTTGGTATAGGCGGTGGTGTTGCGGAGGTGGTCGGTCAGTTGCTTAAACGCTTAGGTGAGGCAAGGTCTGATGCGAAGTCAGGTCAACGCCAAGTGTTGGTTATTACACACTTACCACAGGTGGCGGCTTTAGGTCAGCATCATTTACGCGTGAGTAAATCTCTAGTTAATGCGCAAACACTAAGCACTATTGAACACTTGAGTGAAGATGCCCGGGTTGATGAGGTGGCGCGGATGCTAGGTGGTATTGAAATTACTGAAACCACGCGTCAACATGCGAGAGAGATGCTGACGCGTTGATGCGTTTCGCTGATATGTTACCTAGAGCAGGGCTGTTTGCTACACACACCATAAATGGTGAGAGAGTGATCTTGCATGGAAAAGCCTAATTTGGCAGCTGCACTTTCTTGTCTTTTTTCAATTTCAGCGTCGTAAAACTCTTCAACGCGACCACATTTAACACAAACAATATGGTCGTGATGGCTGCCCGCATTGAGTTCGAATACCGCTTTGCCACCCTCAAAGTGATGGCGAATGAGAAGCCCGGCTTGTTCAAATTGGGTCAGCACTCGATAAACTGTTGCTAAGCCAACATCTTCACCAGTATTTAGCATTATTTTGTAAATATCTTCAGCAGATAGATGACGTTCCTTACTATTTTCAAATAGGCTTAGTACTTTTAGTCTAGGAAGCGTGGCTTTAAGTCCTGCGTTTTTTAAGTCTTTTGGGTCATGCATTTTGAATTGCTCGCAATTAATTAAGGCAGTGTTTGGGGATAACTGGCTACGTGGTATATTAACGCCAATTCAAATCAAAAGTCATACTATGCGCTATGTTTTTATATTAATGGTGATTTTGTGCACGTCCTGTGGCACGGCTTTGCCTACAGTTAAGCCTTATAAGCTAGATGTACAGCAGGGTAATGTGGTGACATCCAAAATGTTGTTGCAGTTACGTCCAGGTATGACTAAGTCACAAGTGCGTTTTATTATGGGTACGCCGCTTATTCAAGATAGTTTCCACGGCAATCGTTGGGATTACGTGTATCAGCTCCGCGAAAACGGAAAAATCAAAGAGCAACGTCGTGTGATTTTAGATTTTGAAAATGAACTATTGAAAACGGTTCGTGGCGATGTAGTACCATCAGGCAGTGAAGCGGCCAAATCAGTTGATGAAGTTGCTAATACTGGCACACGTGTCATTCAGCCGAATAAAAAGTCAGAAGAGAAAAGTCTGATAAGTAAACTCAAGTTTTGGGAAAGCGATGAGGATGCTGTATCTGCTGAAAAGGCTAAACGAGCTAGTGAAACTGCTGCAAAAAAAGCGGTGGCTTTAGAAAGTGAGAAGGCAGTACCAATTGAAAATCCCCAACCTGCTCAAGAAGTGAAATCAATATTGGCAGTTCCTTTAGAGGTTGCTCCTGCAGTTGTTGCACCTGTAGTTGAAGCTTCACCTGTACCGGTTGTTGTAATGCCAGAAGCCTCAATACCTGTAGCTTCTGCCGTTGAGGCGCCAATTGAAAACCATGCTGTAGCCCCCGCGCCTGTTGCAATTACGCGTCGGGCCTATGAGTCTCCATCAGGGATGTTGTTTGATGATGAGTTGAGGACTTTAATAGAAGCCGAAGTTAAGCCGGCTGTTGTTGCGCCTAGAGCTGGAAATAAAACAGCACCCAAACCAAAAGACTTGCCAGCAGAAGGTGCTCCAGGTTTCTTTGACAGAATGCTGGAGAAAATTGGTTTTTAAGTTGATTATTTAAATTATTAGGTACTAAAAGTTATGGCAAGTCCTTTAAAAGTTGTGATTGCTGGTTGTTCTGGTCGTATGGGTCACGTTTTGTTAGAAAGTGTGTTTTCTGATACTGACTTGGTGTTGCATGCGGCTTTGGATAGAAGTGATAATCCACAGATTGGTCGTGACGCTGGGGAATTTTTAGGTAAAGTGTCTGGCGTAAAAGTCACGGATAATGTTGCAGAAGCTTTAGCTGGTGCAGATGTTCTAGTTGATTTCACTCGACCTGAAGCGAGTATGCTTTATCTTGAGGCTTGCCAAAAAGCCAATGTCAAAATGGTAATAGGTACGACGGGGTTTTCTGCAGAGCAAAAGATGGCAATAGAAGCCACTGCAAAAAATATTGCGATTGTTTTTGCTCCGAACATGAGTGTAGGTGTGACATTGCTCATAAACTTAGTTGAGCAGGCGGCTAAAGTGTTAAACGATGGTTATGATATTGAAGTGGTAGAAATGCATCACCGTTATAAAGTGGATGCACCTTCTGGCACTGCGCTACGC
>CAYQZK010000046.1:7017-12933 GCA_964422015.1 uncultured Methylotenera sp. | reverse complement strand
TTAATCTTGATAGTGAAAAATATCGTGGTTGTGCGTTCGGTTTAGGCGTTGAGCGCTTAACGATGTTGCGTTATGGGGTTAATGATTTACGTCATTTCTTTAATAATGACTTACGTTTTTTGAGCCAGTTTAGATAGCTATTTCGTTGAAATCTCAAGCACACATCACAAATTAACCCTTAATTAAGGTTGTAAAAGCATTATGCAATTTTCAGAAAACTGGTTACGTAGTTTAGTTGATACGGATTTAGATAGTCAGGCTCTCAGCCACGCTTTAACAATGGCAGGGCTTGAGGTGGAGGATATGCAGCCAGTTGCTGCACCATTTACTAAGGTGGTAGTAGGAAAAATTCTATCTGCTGAAAAACATCCAGATGCAGATCGTCTGCAAGTATGTAAAGTTGATGTTGGCTTGGCTGAGCCTTTACAGATTGTTTGTGGTGCGGCAAACGCACGTGCAGGCTTAATTGCGCCTTGTGCAATGGTGGGTGCTGAATTGCCAGGAATTTCAATCAAGCAAGCCAAAGTACGTGGTATAGAGTCTTTTGGCATGATGTGCTCTTCTAAAGAGTTGGGTATAAGCGCAGAGGCCACAGGTTTGCTTGAGCTAGAGGCTAACGCAGTGATAGGGCAATCGATTCGTGAGCATCTAGATTTAGATGATCATCTATTTACTCTAAAACTTACACCCAATCGTAGTGATTGTTTGAGTATTGTTGGAATCGCCCGTGATGTGGCGGCCATTACTGGGGCTGAAACTCAATTCGAGTCATTCGTTCCAGTTAATGTTGAGTCATCAACTATTAAAAATGTACAGGTGACGAAGTTAGATGCGTGCCCTCGTTATTGCGGACGTTTAATTAGTGCGGTTAATGCACAAGCTAGTACACCAGCTTGGATGGTGAACCGTCTTGAACGTAGTGGTTTACGGAGTATTAGTGCGATTGTTGATATTACCAACTACGTGTTACTTGCGTTGGGTCAGCCTTTGCATGCGTTTGACGCAGATAAGTTGAATGGTGATGTCGGCGTCCGTTTTGCTAAAGCGGGAGAGTCTCTGTCTTTATTGAATGATCAAACAGTCCAGTTGAAAACGGATGATTTAGTCATTGCTGATGCACAAGGTGCGATTGCCTTGGCAGGTATTATGGGAGGTAAGCCAACTTCTGTAACAGATGAAACTACAAATGTATTTTTAGAAAGTGCATTTTTTGTTCCTTCTGTCATCGCTGGAAAAGCACGTAGACTTGGTTTAAGCACTGATTCATCTTATCGATTTGAGCGTGGTGTGGATTTTGGCAATACGCGTAATGCTATTGAGTATGCTACTACACTAATTCAGCAAATATGCGGTGGTAAAGCTGGAGAAATTACTGAGGTGATAGGTAATTTACCTTTGCGTCATCCAGTGAAGTTGCGAATGGCACGGTTGGTTTCTGTGCTAGGTATTCCATTTGAGCTTCAAAAAGTTGCACAACTTTTGACTCAACTTGGATTTTCATTTGATCAAGTAGATGACGTATTTACTGTCACACCACCAAGTTATCGTTTCGATATTACGATAGAAGAGGATTTGATTGAAGAAATTGCACGTTTGCATGGATACGACCATATTCCAGCAACGTCTCCGATTGCGGCGTTGAACATGTTGTCAGCACCTGAGCAGCAAAAAAACTTGAATGATATTCGCGATACTCTAGTGGCAGCTGGTTATCAAGAAGTGGTGACTTATAGCTTTGTTGATGAAAGTTGGGAGCGTGATTTGTTGGGTAATAGCACACCTATCAGACTTAAAAATCCGATTGCAAGCAATTTGAGTGTGATGCGAACGAGTCTATGGGGCGGTTTGTTAGACACATTGACTTACAATCTAAATCGTAAGCAAGACAGAGCTAATTTGTTTGAAGTTGGTGCGGTATATCATCAGTCAGCTGGTGCATATCAAGAATCAACGCGTATTTCAGGTTTGGCTTATGGCAGTGCAAAGCCTGAGCAGTGGGCTACATCAAGTGCTGAAGTCGACTTTTTTGATGTTAAAGCACATATAGAAATGCTAGTAGGTTCTCAAGCTCGCTACGAAAAGGCAGAGCATCAAGCATTACATCCAGGTCAGTCTGCACGTATCTTGCTAGATGGTAAAGCTATTGGCTGGTTAGGTAAGTTGCATCCTAAATGGCAGCAACATTATGACCTAGCAAAAAGCGCTTACTTGTTCGAGTTGGAGGCTAGTTCAGTATTAAATCGTCAATTGCCTGCTTATCAAGAAGTTTCAAAGTTGATGCCAGTGCGTCGAGATTTGGCTGTTGTCGTGGATGAAAGCATTGAAGTGCAAACGCTTTTAAGTACAATTAAACAAGCGAATATTCCGTTGATATCTGACGTTGCATTGTTTGATTTGTATCAAGGTAAAGGCATTGCTGAAAATAAAAAAAGCCTTGCATTATCAGTACTTATGCACGATACTCAAAAAACTTTGACGGATGCAGATGCAGATGAAACGATGAGAAATGTGCTTCAATTATTGCAAAGTAAACTGGGCGCAGAACTTAGAAATTAAGTTATTTAGTATAAAAATGTTCCAATAATAAAGCTTGGTACTAGAACGCTATTAAAAGTTACAAAAAGAAAATGGGAATGGGAGTTATTTATGACGTTAACTAAGGCTGAACTTGCAGACTTACTCTATGAGCAAGTAGGTTTAAATAAACGCGAAGCTAAAGATATGGTGGAAGCTTTTTTTGAAGAGGTCCGCATTGCTTTAGAGGCTGGAGACAGTGTTAAATTGTCCGGTTTTGGTAACTTTGAATTGCGTAAAAAGTCCGAACGTCCAGGTCGTAATCCAAAAACAGGTGAAGAAATTCCTATTACTGCACGCCGTGTTGTTACGTTTCATGCAAGCCAAAAACTTAAAGGCAAGGTCGAGGCTCATTTCGCTCAATAACTACAGCATCAACTCGTAAGTAATTTAAGCATCAATTTATTAGCTAATTTAGTTTAAGTAAGAAAGTGCCTATATGACTGAATCTGTTGCCAAGGTGCAATTGCCGCCAATACCAGCCAAACGTTACTTTACCATAGGTGAGGTGAGTGAGCTTTGCGGTGTTAAACCGCACGTATTAAGATATTGGGAGCAAGAGTTTACACAACTTAAACCAGTTAAGCGACGTGGTAATCGCCGATATTATCAACATCACGAAGTATTACTGATTCGCCGTATTCGTGAGCTACTTTATGAGCAAGGCTTTACCATTAGTGGTGCTCGTAATCGCTTGGATGGTCAAGAGCATGATGTTGTAGATCAACCAACTGTTTCAGCAGCCCAATCTAAAGCTACTGAAAGTAAAGCCGATTTATTGGCTAATACGAAGAGTGAATATAATTTCGTTAAAATCAAAGCCGAATTGAAAGAAATTTTAGATCTACTTAACCCAAAAGTGCAATTGTCATTATTGAACAGCAAGTAGTAGTAGCCTTCATGATTTGTACCGTTTGCGCTATAATTGCGCCGATTTATGATGCTAGTCGGAATTTCGGGGCGTAGCGCAGCCTGGTAGCGTACTTGCATGGGGTGCAAGGGGTCGTGTGTTCGAATCACACCGTCCCGACCAATTCTAGCAGCAGTTAATGATGTTAAATTAAGTCAGCCTTGAGCTGACTTAATTGTTAGTAAGCATGGTGTTAATGAAATATTGTTTTGTAAATCATACGGCTAATGGGTATTGTATTTTCATGTTAATGAATGTAGATAGAGTGTGGTCGAATAATCATGTCTAATAATGATGCTTTGCTTGGTGAAGAGCAGTACCTTGTTCACAACATTAAAGAAGTAGCTCAGATTCTAAAAGATTTGGCTAAAAATAATGTCATGCTAAAAGCCTCATTTAATGAAGGTAATGATGTTTATCTCACTACTGTTATTGCAGTCGATGATATAAAAAAATGCGCTTATCTTGATATTGGCCGTGATGATGCATTTAATGCTCGACTTTTAGACAGTGATCATGTGACTTTCTCAAAAGACGATGGTGTTAAGATAAGATGGGTGAGCGGAAGTGTTTCTGAGGTTAATTTAAAAGATGGCCGTGCAATAAAAATTGCTTTGCCTCGTGAAATGTTGAGGTTGCAACGTCGAGAGTTTTTTCGTTTAGTTACACCAAGAATGAATCCTGTGCCTTGTCAGATTCCTATTGTTGATGAGGATGATGCAGATCAAGAGCGAATATTAGAGCTGACTTTGACGGACATTAGTTTAGGCGGGATTGGCGCTATTGCCCAAGACCCTCTAGATAAAATGTTGGCTGAGGGGGCTAGTTTTGAACGTTGTAAAATTAGTTTCCCTGATATTGGGGTCACTAGCCTGACGTTAAAAGTTCGCTATATAGTGCCTATACACTTAAAAGACGGCACGGTTAAACATCGTGTTGGCTTGCAGTTTATTGAGCCTTCTAGAGGTAATCAGGGGCTTATTCAACGTTACACTTTTGCTTTAGAGCGAGCTGCACTCGCTCTTGCTAATGGTACTGGAAAGTAAATTTAATTAGGGGCAAAAGCGCTTACGGCCAATTTGCTTTCAGTTACTTGCCCCCAGGTGATTAAATTCCTAAAGTTTCCACCCACGCTAATGCTGCGACGTGACATGAGTTAACTTTATTGGCATCAAATTGCAACAGTTCTGCCAATTCAAGAATCTTCTCGTCATCCGCGCCTTCACAAGCCTCTGTGAGTTGTAAGAATGGCCCATAAATACCTGTGCGCGTTAGTAATGCTTCGCTGACCGTTTCAGGTAATTGAATTTTTTCCAACACTTGATCCATAGGCATTTTTAGAATTGCATCTAATAGAGAGAACACGCCAACAATGAATAAATTGTCACGGTCTTTTTTCTCAAAATAACTTTCACCCAACAACTCAGTTAAGCGCCCTCGGGTAATCGATGTCTTCATTAATGCTGGTGGCGTTGAGTTTTCGCCTGCAGTCACCATAAGAAGTGTGAGCCAACGATATAGTTGTTTTCTTCCTAGAATGGTTAACGCGTGATTGATGGATTGAATCTCGCAAGAAAGACCAAAACCAACTGAGTTGATGTAGCGTAATAGTTTGAATGATAGAGCCGCATCACGTTTGAATCCTGCAACAATTTCTTCATTATCTGCATCTTGGCTAACGGTATTGAGTATGCTTAATACGCTGTCAAAAGAAGCGTTAATGACTTTGGCTGTCAGAGTTTCTGGTTTAGAGAAATAGAAACCTTGAAAGAATCGGAACCCTATGTTTTTACAGGCTTCGTATTGTTCGTTGGTTTCAACCTTTTCGGCTATCAACTTAACTGATGGAGTATTAAATTGAACATAAATTTTGCTTAAATCAGATGGATTGATATTTTGTATATCGATTTTAATGAAATCTGCACATGGTACGAGAGCTGTTAGGTTTGAGCCGAGGTGAGGATTGTCTAGTGAGACTTTGTAACCTTCACTGCGTAGTGCTTGGCAACGTTCAACAATTGCAGGTGTCGCATTAACGGTTCTTAAAATTTCTAGAGCTGTGCGTTGCGGTGGCATTAACTCTAGAAATTCGCTATTAAGCATATCTTCATTGACGTTTACAAACGCAAGTTTGTCAGCGAGTAACCATTGTATGTCTATATCACCCATAGTGTTGACTAGCAGTTTTGAGCAGGTTCTAAGATTGTCTTCAAACTCTGCCGATTCAGCGTCCGCGCTATGGCGGATGAATAACTCGTACCCAATGATTTGCTGTTTTACATCCATAATGGGCTGGCGCCCGATAAATGCTTGATCTTCCATGATGATCCTATTTTTTTACCTAAATGATATTTAAATGATTGGGCTTTTGTTTTAAGCAAATCGCAGATTTCAGTGAACTTTAATCTTAGCTGTAAGTTTACACAATGCTG
>CAYQZK010000046.1:4240-7007 GCA_964422015.1 uncultured Methylotenera sp. | reverse complement strand
GCTGCAAATATTAAGTTGTAATTAATCTACATTTACATAGAAAGGTTGTAGATATTATAAACATAATTTATATTGCAATAAATCAATCAAAAAGAGCTGAAAGTAATGAAAATCTTAACAGTGAAAACGCAGCCGTTTAACGACCAAAAGCCAGGGACTTCTGGTTTACGTAAGAAAGTAAAAGTGTTTCAGCAGGCTAACTACCTTGAAAACTTTGTGCAAAGTATTTTTGATACGCTTGTTGTACCTTCAGGCGCAACGCTTGCAGTAGGTGGCGATGGCCGTTATTTTAATCGGCAGGCGATCCAAACAATTATTAAAATGGCTGCTGCTAATGGGTTTGGTCGCGTTTTAGTGGGTCAAGCGGGTATTTTATCTACACCAGCAGCCTCACACATCATCCGTAAATATCAAACTTTTGGAGGCATGATTTTATCTGCAAGTCATAATCAGGGCGGAATTAACGGCGACTTTGGAATTAAATACAACATGAGTAATGGTGGTCCTGCACCTGAGAAAGTGACCGATACTGTTTTCGATAAAAGTAAAAACATTGCGCAGTACAAAATATCTGATTTACCTGATGTTGATATTGATACATTGGGTGAAACGTATTTTGATGGTGCAGAGGCTGCTGGTAAGTTCACGGTAGAGGTGATTAATGCCGTTCAAGATTATGCAGATTTAATGCAAAGTTTGTTTGATTTTTCAGCTATTAAGGGTTTGTTAAATAGTGGCTTTAAAATGAAATTCGATGCTATGCACGCGGTAACAGGCCCTTACGCACAGGAGATTTTTGTTAATCGCCTCGGGGCTTCAGCGGATAGTTTAATGAACTGCGTGCCGTCAGAAGACTTCGGGGGAGGGCACCCTGATCCTAATCTAACTTATGCAGAAGATTTAGTGCGCATTATGTTTGCAGGTGAAGGTGCGCCTGATTTTGGTGCGGCCTCAGATGGTGATGGTGACCGCAATATGATTTTGGGTAAGAATTTCTTTGTAACGCCATCTGATAGCTTGGCTGTGCTTGCGGCAAACGCGACGCTAGTTCCAGCATATGCCAAGGGTATTGCGGGAGTGGCTCGCTCTATGCCTACTAGTGGCGCGGTTGATCGTGTGGCAGCTAAGTTAAATATCCCTTGTTTTGAAACGCCTACAGGCTGGAAATTCTTTGGCAATTTAATGGATGCTGGCAAAGTAACGTTATGTGGTGAGGAGAGTTTTGGCACCAGTTCAGATCATGTGCGAGAAAAAGATGGGCTTTGGGCGGTGTTATTTTGGCTGAATGTGCTTGCTGCAAAAGGTAAATCTGGTGCTACGGCCTCAGTTGAACAAGTTTTGATGTCGCATTGGCTCACATTTGGCCGTAACGTTTACTCACGACATGATTACGAAGCGATTCCGACTGATGCTGCAAACAGTGTAATGCAGCACATTAAGTCGCAGTTTGAGGCTTTGCCTAACCAGTCTTTTGGTGGATATACAGTTAAAATCTGTGATGATTTTAGTTACCTTGATCCTGTGGACGGTTCTGTAAGTAATAATCAGGGGGTGCGAGTTTTATTTACAGATGGCTCTCGTATCGTATTCCGTTTATCTGGGACCGGAACTGAGGGTGCCACGTTGCGTGTTTACTTGGAGGCATTTGAGCCGGACACTACAAAACATCATATTGATGCTCAAATTGCTTTGGCTGAAATGATTCAAATCGCTTTGAAGATATCGCAGCTTAAAGAAAAAACGGGGCGGGATACACCTACCGTAATTACTTAAGTTTTTGAGTTTAGTATTTTGTATGGCCGCTCTATCTGGGCGGCTATTTTTTTGATAAAAATCAAAATGTATCTAGCAATGTCATTTCAAGCAGCCAGTCGCCGTCTTGGTGAGGTCGGTCTTTTCTGCGATAATTGCGTTTTGATTTTTAATGAGAGTTAAGCAAATGGCACAGTTTGATAATGTAAGTGTAAAAAAGAAAGCAAACATTTATTTTGATGGTAAGTGTGTAAGTCATACGGTGATGCTGCCTAATGGTACACGTAGCACTATTGGTGTAATTTTTCCTAGCTTATTAACTTTCAATACTGCAGCACCTGAGTTGATGGAAAGTGATTGGAAAACTTACTCTGCAGGTGAGAAGTTTACTGTACCTGGCAACTCAAGCTTTGATATTGAGACCTTGGAAACTTTGGATTACGTTTGCCACTTCGAGTAGGAGTACTTAATGCCTTCATTTGATATTACTTCAGAAGTTGATATGGTGGCGTTGAAAAACGCTATTGATGCAGCGGGTAAGCAAATTACAAATCGTTATGATTTTAAAGGCACCTCTGCAAAAATCGAATTGAACGAAAAAGATAGTCTGATTACCTTGTTTGGAGATAGTGACTTTCAGTTGGATCAAATTAAAGATATTTTGATGCCTGGTATGGAAAAGAAAGAGCCCGATTCATCCAAACGACTTGAGCATAAAGATGTGCAAAAAGTTTCTGGCAATAAAGTGAAGCAAGAGTTAAAAATTCGCGATGGTATTGATAGTGATTTAGCAAAGCGTATCACCAAGTTGATTAAAGATTCTGGCATGAAAGTGCAGGCCAGTATTCAAGGTGATACCGTGCGTGTGAATGGTGCAAAAAGGGATATTTTGCAGGATGCAATTGCTTTTGTGAAAAAGAATGTGACTGACTTTCCATTGCAGTTTGGTAATTTTATATAAAAAAAAAAAATGGCGACACCGCCGCCCAGCGGTTTCTTATGCCGGGGGAAGTGC
>CAYQZK010000046.1:0-4230 GCA_964422015.1 uncultured Methylotenera sp. | reverse complement strand
CAATAATAAAGATTTGATGATGCAACAAAGTAAAGTGACGGCTTACGATTCTACCCTGCGTGACGGTGCGCAAGCGCAAGGCGTTTCTTTTACGGTTGAAGATAAGCTTAAAATTGTGGTGCAATTAGATGCTCTAGGTATTGGCTATATTGAAGCGGGTAATCCAGGATCTAATCCAAAAGATTTAGAGTTTTTCAAGCGCGTTGCAGAGCTTAAATTAAAACACGCTAAGATTATTGCTTTTGGTAGCACACGTCGAATTGGCATTCAAGCAGCAGATGATAATAATCTTCGTTCATTGTTGAGTGCAAATACACAATCTGTTGCGATTTTTGGCAAAAGTTGGGACTATCAAGTCACCGATATTTTGCGTACGACCTTGCAAGAAAACCTCGCCATGATAGGCGACACCATTGCTTACCTAAAATCACAGGGAAAAGAAGTGGTGTTTGATGCCGAACATTTCTTTGATGGTTATAAAGCGAATGCGGATTACGCTTTTTCTACCTTGCAAGCGGCTGCTGATGCAGGTGCAGATGTGCTTGTATTGTGTGACACTAATGGTGGCACTTTTCCTAATGAGGTTTTTGAAATTACCCAAAAGGCAGTGGAACGTTTTCCGCAAGTGCAAATTGGTATTCATTGCCATAACGATTGCGAGATGGCAGTAGCCAACTCTATGGCTGCAGTGCAAGCCGGGGCGATGCAAGTGCAGGGTACAATGAACGGCATTGGTGAGCGTTGTGGTAATGCAAATCTATGTTCCATCATCCCTAATTTGCAATTAAAACTAGATTTGAATTGTATTCCGCAAGAAAACATTACTACACTTACTCATGTGGCGCGTTTTGTGAGCGAAGTTGCCAATATGCCGTTTAATGATAAAGCGCCGTATGTTGGTAATGATGCGTTTTCTCACAAAGGCGGCATGCATATTGATGCAGTCAACAAAAACCCAATTTCTTATGAGCATATCAATCCTGAAAGGGTAGGTAATGTTCGACATATTTTGGTTTCGGAAGTAGCCGGGCGTGGTGCATTGCTCAATAAGTTACAACAAATTGAACCTAGCCTTACCAAAGACTCCCCAGACACAATTCGGGTGTTGGAACAACTAAAAGCTTTGGAGCACGAGGGCTACCAGTTCGAAGGTGCTGAAAGCTCGTTTGAATTACTTATGTACAAGCTGTTGGGAAAATTTGAGCCGTTTTTCGGCCTCAAGCAATACCATGTGAGTATCTTCGAGCCTTCAGCGGATGGTTTTAACTCATCTGCTACGATCCACGTAAATGTTAACGGTCAAGACACCAATGCCACTGCGCAAGGCGATGGTCCGGTGAACGCGCTGGATAAAGCCATGCGGAAAGCCCTCGAGCAGTTTTACCCAGCTATTAATGAGATTAAACTGGTGGACTATAAAGTGCGTGTTTTAGATAGTAGCCAAGCGACAGCTGCTAAAGTGCGTGTGATTATTGAATCTACAGACCAACAACAAAGCTGGACGACGATAGGCGTGTCTACAGATATTATTGAGGCTTCATGGCGAGCATTGAAAGATGCGGTGGAGTATAAGCTACTGATTGGAAGGTAAGCTGTTCTAATTAGCAGGTTGTAATAGTACTAATTTCATTTGTTCTTGTTCCACAGGTCTTAGTGTAACTTGGCTATAGCTTATTAACCCAACCTTTGGGTGATTAAATTGCCGTTGCCCACCTTGTCTTTCCAGCACGTCATGCTGTTTCCAGAAGCGCTCAAATTCGGCGCTTGCTTGCGAGAGTTCATTCACCAAGCGATTGATTTCTGGTTCTTCTAAACGGCTACGACAATCAGCTCTAAATTCTGCTACCAAGCGCCTTGCTCGCATATCCCAATCCACTACAAATTGTTTCGCATCTGGGTGTTGGAACACATAGCGGAGCAGGTTGGGGCGGGAGCTATGAGAAACTTTATCTAGCCAGTTGGCAAATAATTCACTGGCGGATTGGTTCCAAGCTAGAACATCCCATGTGCGCCCCATAATGTATGCAGGAATTTTGATGCTACCGAGCATGTTGACGAGCGTATCTGGTGCGGTGTCGGCTTCAAGCATGTTGGCTTGTGGGTCACGTCTGTCGGCCATGTCAAACAGATAGGTGCGTTCAGATTTACTCAGTTTTAATGATGTGGCTAATCTTTCTAATGCTTCAGCTGACACGTTGACCTCGCGGCCTTGTTCTATCCATGTGTACCAAGTGGCGCTGATGCCTGCAAGTTGTGCTACTTCTTCACGGCGCAGACCTTTTGTTCGTCTACGTGCAACTGCAGGAAAACCATATTCTTCAGGTGTGCCACGTTGGCGAAGAGCTTGTAAAAACTCACCTAGTTCTTTTCGTCTATTGTCCAATTTATCTCACTTTCTTGCCTCAGCCTATTAGTTCTAATACTAGTATAAACTATATCCTTGTTAGGGTATTGAAACTTATGTATGCTTGCGCTTTTACTTGAATCAGCAGCAATTTAAGGAGCTATGATGGCGGGAAAAACCCTTTACGACAAACTATGGGAATCACATCTTGTACATGAGGATGCTGACGGCACTTGTTTGATTTATATTGATAGGCACTTGGTGCATGAAGTGACGAGTCCACAGGCGTTTGAAGGATTGCGTTTGGCAGGTCGTAAACCATGGCGTAGCGACACGTTAGTGGCGAACCCTGACCATAATACGCCTACTAAGGATTGGGATAAGGGAATTGAAGATCCGATTTCACGTCTGCAAGTTGAAACGCTAGATAGCAACATTAAAGAAACTGGCGCGCTGGTTTACTTTCCATTTAAGCATGCCAATCAAGGTATTATCCACGTCATTGGGCCTGAAAATGGCACTACATTGCCAGGTATGACTGTGGTGTGTGGTGACAGCCATACCTCTACACATGGTGCATTTGGTGCGTTGGCTCACGGTATTGGTACTTCCGAAGTCGAGCATGTGATGGCTACGCAAACCTTGATTGCTAAAAAATCAAAACGCATGTTGGTAAAAGTGGATGGTCAATTGGGCAAAGGCGTAACCGCAAAAGACGTGGCTTTAGCTGTGATTGGTCGCATTGGTACGGCAGGTGGTACAGGATATGCTATTGAGTTTGGTGGAGAAGTGATTCGTGCATTAAGCATGGAAGGTCGTATGACCATTTGCAATATGGCGATTGAAGCTGGTGCACGTGCCGGCATTATTGCACCGGATGAAAAAACGGCTGAATATCTTAAAGGTCGTCAATATGCCCCTAAGGCTAACCAATGGGACCAAGCAGTAGCTTATTGGAGCACTTTAAAATCAGACGCGGATGCAGTGTTTGATAGTGTGGTTGAGTTAAAAGGTGCGGAGATTGAGCCTCAGGTTACTTGGGGTACTTCGCCTGAGCAGGTGCTACCAATAGGTGCAACCGTGCCGGATCCGGCTAAGGAGAACGATGCGACTAAACGTACAAGTATTGAAAATGCATTGAAATATATGGGGTTAACTGCTAATACGCCAATTGAACAAATCAAGGTAGACAAAGTATTTATCGGTTCTTGCACCAATTCACGTATTGAAGACTTACGCGCGGCAGCAAGTGTAGCTAAAGGCAAAAAAGTTGCAAGTAACATTGTTTTGGCGATGGTGGTGCCTGGCTCTGGCCAAGTAAAACGACAAGCTGAAGCTGAAGGTTTAGATAAAATTTTTACCGAAGCAGGTTTTGAATGGCGTGAGCCAGGTTGCTCGATGTGCTTAGCCATGAACTCAGACCGGTTGAGTGCAGGTGAGCGTTGTGCATCAACATCAAACCGTAACTTTGAAGGTCGTCAAGGCCCAGGCGGACGTACTCATTTGGTGAGCCCAGAAATGGCCGCAGCCGCAGCCATTGCTGGCCATTTTGTTGATGTGCGCAGCTTGTAACGTAAAGGAGATAATAGATGAAAGCTTTTACACAGATTAACGGCTTGGTTTGCCCAGTCGACCGCGCAAACGTTGACACCGATGCAATTATTCCGAAGCAATTTTTAAAATCTATCAAACGTTCAGGTTTTGGTCCTTATTTGTTTGATGAGTGGCGTTATACCAATTATGGCGAGCCTGGCATGGATTGCAGCACACGTCCATTAAACAAAGATTTTGTTCTCAATCAAGCCCGTTATCAAGGTGCTCAAATATTGTTGGCGCGAGATAATTTTGGTTGCGGCTCTAGCCGTGAGCATGCGCCTTGGGCGATT
>CAYQZK010000045.1:0-13029 GCA_964422015.1 uncultured Methylotenera sp. | reverse complement strand
CTGCTTTCCGCGACCAGAAAGCAGGGTTAAATTTAATCCATAAACAGTGAAGACACAGAGTCTTCACAGCTAATTCTACGAATGGTTTCTGCCAGTAATTCCGCTGCGCTTAATTGACGAATTTTTTTACAATTAGCAGAGTCTTCACCTAGCTTGATAGTGTTGGTAACCACAAGTTCATCTAACTCGGAGTTCATAATGCGCTCAGCTGCACCACCAGATAAAACAGGGTGGGTTGCATAAGCTACTACTTTTTTTGCACCATGCTTTTTTAATGCTGCAGCAGCTTCGCAAAGTGTATTTGCCGTATCTACCATGTCATCCATAATGACGCAGGTGCGGCCCGATACATCACCGATAATGTTCATTACTTTTGCAACGTTTGGTTTTGGGCGACGTTTGTCAATAATGGCCAAGTCTGAGCTTAATTGTTTAGCACAGGCTCGAGCACGCACAACGCCACCTACATCAGGTGAAACTACAATTAAATCTTCGTGGTTTTGATTAAGCAAATCAGCCAATAAAATTGGTGTTGCGTAGATATTGTCTACAGGAATATCAAAAAAGCCTTGAATTTGGTCAGAGTGCAAATCCATAGTCAGTACACGGTTTACACCAACACCTGTAAGCATGTTGGCAACCACTTTGGCTGTAATTGCTACACGTGCTGAGCGTGGGCGACGATCTTGGCGAGAGTAGCCAAAGTATGGGATAGCTGCAGTAATGCGGCCAGCAGAAGAGCGGCGTAGCGCATCTACCATAACCATTACTTCCATTAAGCTATCGTTGGTTGGGTGGCTGGTTGATTGAAGTACAAAAACATCACGGCCACGCACATTTTCAAGAAGCTCAACGGTGATTTCGCCATCACTAAATCTGCCTACGTGCGCACGACCAAGCTCAATGCCTAGGTGCCCCGCGACTTTCTGTGCGAGCACTGGGTTGGCATTGCCAGTAAAGACCATCATGTTGGCGTTAGACCCCATTTGATTTCCTATCGTGCATGATTTTTGTTCAGCACCAGCGTGAAGTTATCAACAAAAGCTTAATAAAAAATAAAAGCGTGTAAATCAGAAATCTACACGCTTGCTATTTTAATCCATGCTAACTGATTGTTAGCATCTTAATTGTGGATGTTGATACATATCAATATCCTAAAATTCTGGCTGAGGAGGAAGGATTCGAACCTTCGCATGCCGGAATCAAAATCCGGTGCCTTAACCAGCTTGGCGACTCCCCAATAATTTAACCAATTTTATTTAAAGGGTGTTGGTTCAACCCTTTTGCTACAAATCCTTGAATATTTTCAGGCTTTTGTTCGCAAATATTTATTGCTGTTTGCTTGTCAGGTACGGCTAAAAAAACTGAGGCACCTGAACCGCTCATTCTCGCATCGCCAAATTGTTTTAACCACGCTAAACAATTGGCTACTGGAGGATAGTTTTTGCAAACGATTTCTTCAAGTTGGTTTACAAATTCATTGCTTGTACCGCCACTTGAATTTGCTATGCTTGAAAAGGTCGACATTGTCTTAGGAATGGAATCTTTTGTCAATCGCTTATCGGCAAAAATTTGTGCTGTAGAAACATGGGTGTTTGGGTTTAATACGACGTAATAGGCTTCAGGTAGTTCAATCGCTTGCAACTTTTCTCCAATGCCCTCAGCCCATGCGTTGTGACCAAATATAAAGAAGGGGACATCTGCGCCTAACTTTAAGCCTAAAGTGAGCAATTCATCACGGCTTAATCGTAAGTTCCATAAGTGATTTAAGGCGAGTAATACTGTTGCGGCATCGGAACTGCCACCGCCTAAGCCTCCACCCATGGGGATGTGTTTTTCAACGACCATTTCAACACCTAATGGACATTGAGTGTGTTGTTGTAATAATTTTGCAGCACGAATGCATAAGTCTTGTGCTTCCGGTACTCCAGGTATGTCATTTACACGTTTTATGGAGCTACTTGTGGTCGGCTTTAGATAAATAGTGTCGTAAAAATCGAGTAGTCGAAAAACAGTTTGTAGAAGATGGTACCCGTCTTCACGCTGTCCCGTAATATGCAAAAATAAATTGATTTTTGCTGGGGCTAAAAAAATTTGAAAATCTTTCATGAGTTTTGGCGATGAATTAATTTGTACTATCTCTTTGTTTTACGATGAGCTTGATATTTACTTTTGGGCTACGTAAATATAATTTATTGGGTAAGGAGTAACCCAAAAAATCAGCGTATTCGTCGCATTCTATATCCCACCCATCTTGAACTAGGTGCGTAATCTGACCATTCTCATTCCATTGAATGTTTTGGATTGGACTGTTGGTAGGGCGTCCAATTGCCCAGTCAGCTAGTCCTGTAAGAGGGAGTTGCCAACCCAATGTATTTAGGGTGAGTGATTCAGCATCAGTTGCAGAGATTGTGTTCCCATTTGCGTCTTCTAAAGTGACTTGTTCTGCTGTTTTTTTGATGCTGGCAATTTGACTGCCCAATGGCGAGAAGAGCGCAATATTGTCGCTTGCAGTGTCGTGTTGCCAGTTTAGGCTGCCAGAAAAACCTTTATTTTCAGTTTGAATGCCAATTTTTCCTTGTAAGGAAAATTGCTGGATAGATCCAATATTTTTAAGGTGTTGCTGATATAAATGTTGGTTAGGGCTTTCTATTGGAGCTTTGATGCTAGGCGTGCTGACGCAGCTCTGAAGTAAAAGCAGGGCTAGGAGTGTGCCGAATAATAGTGATAAACGGGCTGAGTGCTTAATTAACAGCATTAATCTAGATTAAGATTTAAATTTGTTGATGGTGGTAATGAGCACTTTATTATTTGGGTCTATAGATAAGCCTTCTTCCCAGATTTTTTTTGCAGCTTCGTGCTGACCTTTCTGCCAAAGTGTTTCGCCTAAATGTGCTGCAATTTCTGCTTCAGGGTTAGTTTTGTAGGCTTGCTCTAAGTAAAATAAAGCTTTGTCTAAATCCCCTTTACGGTAGTGCGCCCAACCAAGACTATCCAATATGTAATAAGAGTTTGGTTCAAGACTTAATGCTTTCTCTATAAGCTTAATAGATTCATCAAGATTAATATTGCGATCAGCGAAGGAGTAGCCTAGCGCGTTATACGCTGCTGCAAAATTTGGTCTGGCACCAATTGCTCTGCGTAACTCTGATTCCATTAACTCAAAGTTGCCTAGACGCTCTGCCGCGAGTGCGTAGTCATAGACCAGCTCTGGAGTATTGGCTAAATTTTTTACGGATTTGTCGAGCAAATCAAAAGCCTCTTGATTGCGATCGGCTTTGGCAAGCAACTGAGCTTGTGTTTGAATTACCAAAATGTGCTGTTCGTTATTTAGATGGTCGATGACGTCTAGCTTTTCAATAGCCTTATCAACAGATTGTGTGCGGGCAATAATATGGGCTAATCCAAGTTGGGCTTCTAAATAATTGTGCCCTAAAGGTACTTTTTCGTACCAAAGAATCGCTTTTTCATGTTGGTGTAGCTTTTCTGCTGTTTCTGCAAGGTAAATGTAGATCTTATCCGAGCCGTTACCTTCTAAATTTAGCGCTTGATGAAAGTAGTTTTCTGCCATTGTGTAGTCTGCACATTGATAGGCCAGTAAGCCAACAACCGCCATGATTTCTTTATTATTTTTAGATGGGCCATTTGCATATTTGGCAATCAGAGGCAGTTCTTGTTTTACAGCATCAATTTGCTTTTGGCTTAGTAATACTTTGGCTAGATTGATGCGAATTTCGAAGGCATCAGGATTTTTATCAAGAAACTCTTGATAAAAATTAATTGCAGTTTGAGGGGATTGGGCAAATAACACTTGTCCTTTAAGTAAAACGGCAATGTTCCAATCAGGTGATAATGCCTCAACTTTGTCTAGTGCTTTTAAGGCAATATCGTCTTGGCTAGCGGTCCAAGCGGCTTGAGCAACAGCAAAATGCGCTTCAGCTAACTCAGGGTAGGGTGCGGCTAGAGACTTAACTAGTTTTAACACTGCTGCTTTGTTAGGGCTTTTAGCCAATAGTGTATTGAGGTACAGAAAACCGCTTTTTTGATTTTCTTCTTTCGCTAGAAGATTTTTTAAATAAGGTTCAGTTTCTTTTAGCTTTCCTGATTCAATCAATATTTCTGTCATCGCTTGTTGTGCCTCGGTTGAGGCAGGGTCAAGCTCATTCCATAGCTTGAAAGCAGGAATGGCAAGTTGTGGCATATTGCCATAAACGGCAATTTTAGCTGCCCGCTCGGCAAGACGAGGGTCACGTTCTGTTTTGGCTAACTCGTAAAAAACAGCTCCGGATGAAGCTAAGTCGCCTCGCTGCCCCGCAATTTCTCCGATAAGGTATTTAAAAACAAATTCGGCGCTAAGTGATTTAGTTTCTAAAGGCTTGGCCTGATGATTGTCAGCTTGTTTTGTGGCGGAATGCGTGGCACAGCCACTAAGGCTGAGTAAGCCAGTCAAGATGCACATAGATAACAGTGATTTGCTTGATAGCTTCGCTTTGCTTTTGATTAAACTTTTAACTGTGAGCATAATTTTCTTGTAATTTTTAATGCGTTTATTTAAGCCAAATGTGGTTGTATAGCGATGTAAATAAACTTGTTGGTTCATGAATGTGGTTAGTCCGTGACAGTGGTCGCAAGTTCCTACATAATTATGCGTTGACTATAACGCAAGTCAATCTAACTTACCAATAGCTTTCTATAGGCGGTGTTTTAATCCAGCCATTATTTTTGCGGATAGTTAAGTGATTGATATGGTGCATCTAAACTGAATGTTTTAAGACTGAGTGGCTATGAATAATATAACAGTAGAAGCAATTGAACTTACGCGGCTTTATGGCGGAAGAAAAGCCGTCAGCGATGTAAGCTTTAATCTGAATAAGGGTGAAGTGCTTGGATTTTTAGGCCCAAATGGGGCTGGTAAATCAACCACCATGAAAATGCTGACAGGCAATTTAGCCCCTAGCAGTGGTAGCGTAAAAATTTGCGGTATTGATATGATTGAAAATCCGAAAGAGGCGAAAGCGTTAATCGGATATTTGCCTGAAATGCGTCCTCTCTATAAAGAGCTGACTGTAGATGAGTATTTGGAGATTGCGGCTCGCTTGCATCGGGTGAGCACAAAAAACATTAAAGTAGCCGTTGAGCGGGCAAAAGAGCGCTGTGGCTTGAGTCATATGAGTAAACGTCTTATTGAGAATTTATCTAACGGTTACCAGCAGCGCGTTGGCATTGCACAAGCGATTATTCATAGCCCGATGGTGGTGATCTTGGATGAGCCTACCGTAGGTTTAGATCCGATTCAAATTCGTGATATCCGTGCGCTGATTCGTGAAATTGGTAGTGATCATAGTGTGATTATTTCTACACATATCTTGCCAGAGGTTGAAATGGTGTGTGATCACGTGCAGATTATTGATAAAGGCCAGTTGGTGTTTAATGGCTCAATTGATGTGCTGAAAAAACAAAGAGTCGGCAATAAGCTGTTGGTGGGCATGAAGAATGCACCTAATGCTGAAGAGTTGTTGAAGATTTCAGGTGTTACAGAAGCTGAGGTTTTATCAAGTGGATTAGTGCGGGTGCGCTTTGCAGATAACTCAGCACCCGCTGAGGCTATAGTGCAGGCTGCAGTTCAAAATGGTTGGGGTTTGCATCAAATTGGGCCTGATCAAACGAGTTTAGAAGACGTGTTTGTGCAGTTGACTCATCAAGACAGTTTAGCGACAGCAAGCGCGGCGGCATAAGGACAAATCATGATTATCAATGTAGCAAGAAAAGAACTTAAAAGTGTGTTTGCCTCACCTATGGGTTGGGTGATTTTGTCTTTATTAATGTTTGCGTTCGGCACCTATTACCTCAATGGCGTGAATGATTATTTTGCCGTCATGTCAGGTGCAATGCGCCCAGCTGAGCGCACTGGTGTAACCCAGTTTGTAGGGCAAACGGTCTATGGGTTGGCATCTTTTATTATGTTGTTTGCTATACCGTTGTTATCAATGCGCTTGATTAGTGAAGAGCGTCGTAGCCAGACTCTTCCGTTTTTATTTAGTGCACCCATTTCATTAACAGAAATTGTGTTGGGTAAATTTTTAGGGCTAGTAGCATTTCTGAGTATTTTAATTGTTTATATTGGTCTTATGCTTTCTACACTGAATATTTGGGCGGATATTGATTTTGGCCTAATACTGGCTAATTCACTGGGTTTGTTGCTGATGGTGGCAAGCTTCTCTGCACTAGGGTTATATTTTTCTAGCCTGACACAGCAACCTGTAGTCGCTGGTATTTTGACGTTTGTGGCTTTATTTGCACTAATGATTTTAGATCGTTTTTTTGCAGGTGATCCAAGCAATACCTTGGCAAGCTTATCTCTTACCCGTCACTTTCAATCATTTTCAAATGGATTGATAGACTCTGCCGATGTGATCTATTTTGGCTTGTTTACTGCGACATTTTTAACCTTGACTGTACGCCGTCTGGATGCTGACCGCTTACGTGGTTAATTGTAAATATTGGAACAAATGAAATGAATATCAATCGTAAATTACGTTTTCAATTGCTGGTGCAAAATGGCTTTTTTGTCGTACTGTTTTTAATGCTGGTTGTATTGCTTGGTTATTTAGCCAGTCAGTATCGAGTTGCAAAAGATATTACGCAGGCTAACCGTAATATTTTGACGCAAGGTAGTGTGAATGTGCTCAAGCAAATGAAAGCACCAATCAACATTACTGTTTTTGCAACAAAGGATGATGCATCGAGTGGTGATAACTTTCGTAAAGGGGTTATGGATTTTATCGCGCGTTATCAACGTGAAAAGAAGGATATTCATCTGACTTTTGTTAACCCGTCGATAGAGCCAAAATTGGCTCAAGATGCTGGAGTTAAACAAGACGGTGAAGTAATTGTCGAGTATCAAAAACGTGTTGAGCACATCATGCCGCCTTTTGCTGAGCAGGAGATGACTAACCTATTGGTGCGTTTATCTCGTACTAACCAGCAAGCTGTGATGTATTTGGATGGTCACGGTGAGCGTAATTTACTTGGTATTAAAAACCATGATCTTGGTGAGTTTGGTAAGCAGTTAGAGGCTAAAGGTTTCAAATTTGCGAATCCTGATTTAACCATTGCTCAAGAGGTACCACGTAATGGCTCGATGTTAGTCATTGCCAGCCCACAAGTAGATGTGAGTGAGGTTGAGGCGAAAAAAATCAAGACTTACCTTGAAGCAGGTGGCAACTTATTATGGTTGTTGGATGACGATAATTTACGTGGCTTGAAAGATGTGGCTGATTATTTGGGCATGAAAGTTTCACCTGGAATTGCTATGGATATGGCCTCAGCTCAATACGGAGCCGATGCTCGAGTGTCATTTGCAAGCTTGTATGGCGAGCACCCAATTACTACTAACTTTATGTTGCGTACGTTGTTTCCTGAAGCGCATGAAGTCACGGCAAAGGGCACTGATGAAAATGGTTGGAAGGTCGGCACTTTGGTTGAAGTTGCGCCAAATGGCTGGTTAGTTTCAAAAAAATTGGCTAAGGATGAAAAGCCGGTTTTTGATGAAAAAAATGATAAACGTGGTCCGATTAACATTGGTGTGGCTTTAGAGCGCATTTATGGAAAAAAAGGTCAGCGTGTCGTGATTATGGGTAATGCTAACTTTTTATCGAATACCTTTATTACTAACGGTGGTAATTTAGATTTGGGTATCAATATAGTGAATTGGCTAGCAGGTGATGATAATCTGATTACCATTCAGCCGATGCCGCTTAAAGATATTAACGTGACGATTCCTGATACAGATTCAGGCAGATTGATTGCTTGGACAGTATTTCATGGCTTCCAGTACTTTGCGCCACTTGGCATGATGATTGCCGGCTTTTACTTTTGGTGGAAACGTAGAAAAGCGTAGTTGAAGCTAGGCTGAATGTTTGATTAGGATTAAGTATGAAAAATCGCTGGATATTGAATTTGCTGTTGTTCTGTGTGGTGGCTGGATTGGTTACATTTTTATATATGCGACCAAAACAGGAGGCGCAGCAAGACCCCGCTTATGAAATTTCGGCCTATAAATTGGCGGAATTCAGTGCGATTAGTGTGGAGTTCCCAGCAAAAGCGGCAGTAACTTTCGAAAAGGTGAATGGATACTGGCATTTAACCGCACCACATAAAACCCGTGCGGATCAAGCCTCTGTTCAACGCATACTATCGATTATTGCCGCCAAGTCCAAAGATAAAATTACAAGTGCTGATCTTGAGAAATTTGGGCTAAGTAATCCTTCAATTAAACTTAAGCTGATTAGAGAGGACAAAAGCAACGAAGAGTTTTTGTTTGGATCCCACAACCCCGTAACGGAAGAGCAATATGTTGCTCATAAGAATGCGATTTATTTATTGCCTGTGAATTATGCGGAGGCTGCGGCCACTCAAGTGATTGAATTGGTTGATAAAACCCCATTAAAACCGACAGAGAAAATTGCAGGTTTTGACTTTAGCCGATTAGAGCAGTGGGAAGAAACAAGGTTAAATGTTGACTTGGTTGATGGTAATTGGAAAGCCTCTATTCCTGTAGCTAAGCCACAACAGAATGAGTTCAATGAATGGCTAGATTTCTCATGGGTGCATACTTTTGCTAAATCTGTAGAGTTTTATACGCCTGACCGTAAAGCCACTTATCCCTCCGTTGAGGTAAAGCTGCGTGATGGCACAAAAGTGCATTTCGATAAATTGCAAGAGTCACCAGAGCTTTTATTGGCGCGCCCAGACGAAGGCATTATTTATCATTTTGAAGCGGAAGCGGGTTTTAATATGCTAAACCCACCAATTAACTTACCAACTAAATAATTTTTGTTCTAGGTTTATGCCTGAACTACCAGAGGTAGAAACTACAAGACTTGGTTTGCTCCCGTTAGTGGGGCAAACGGTCTGTAGTGCAGTTATTCGTAATGGCTCATTACGTTGGCCTATCACTGAATCTTTACCTAATCTACTGCCTAAGCAAACCTTAAAGGCACTTAGCCGTCGAGCTAAATATATTCTGATGCATTTTGATGCAGGTGTTGTGCTTTTGCATCTTGGGATGTCAGGACGTATTTGTCTGTTAGAGCAAAATGAATCACCACAAAAGCACGATCATTTCGACATTCATTTCAACAATGGTCAGGTGCTCAGGTTACGCGACCCAAGACGTTTTGGCGCGGTATTATGGGCGGGTACTCATCCTGAAAAGCATGCCTTACTCAGCGCGCTAGGACCAGAGCCTTTAGAGGATGAATTCTCTGCGCAGTACCTTCATCATCAATTACGAACCCGCACTGCCCCCATTAAAACGGCCATTATGGATAGCCACTTGGTGGTGGGCGTGGGCAATATTTATGCGAGCGAATCTTTATTTCGTGCGCGTATTCATCCACAAACTATGGCTAAACATTTAAGCCTTGCTGATTGTGAGCGACTTGTTACTGAAATTAAAATCACCTTGAAACAAGCATTGGCAGCGGGTGGAAGTAGTTTACGAGATTTTTTTGGTGCAGATGGTAACCCAGGTTATTTTCAGCAAGAATACTTTGTGTATGCACGCACCAATCAACCTTGCAAAATATGCTCACTGCCCATTCAGAGTATACGCCTAGGGCAACGCTCCACGTTTTTTTGTAAGCACTGCCAAAAGCTAAAAGATTAATACATTAAAATAATTTTGAAGTAGATGCTCTGTGAGGCTCATGGATATTGGTTCATAGAGCAGTGCTTTTAATTTTATGCGCGTTTTAAAAGCGCTTCAAACTCACTTACGGGTACAGGTTTGCTAAATAAGTAGCCTTGGTAATCCGTGCAGTTATTTTCCATTAAGAATTGGCGTTGTTCTTCTGTTTCTACACCCTCAGCAATTACGCTAAGATCCAAACTTTTTGCCATGGTAATAATGGTTAGAACCAGTGCTCGGTCACTGCTATCCGTTGCAATATCACGTACAAAAGATTGGTCAATTTTGAGTTGGAATAAGGGTAGTTTTTTCAGATATTGTAATGATGAATAACCGGTGCCAAAGTCATCTAATGAGAAGCGAATACCAATTTCTTTAAGCGCGTTCATTGTAGTAATAATACCTTCAACATCCTCAAGCAACATGCTCTCTGTGAGCTCAATTTTCAGTAGCGTAGGGTTAATGGCGTATTTGGCAATAATGGATTGCACTTGTGCAACAAAATCAAATTGGCGGAATTGAGATGCACTGACATTGACGGATAGTGTTAAGTTGTTGGTGAGCTTATTTGCTTGCCATGTTTGAATTTGGGCACAGGCGGTTTCTAGCACCCATTGTCCAATAGGTAAAATCAATCCAGTTTCTTCAGCAAGTGGAATAAAGTGAAACGGCGATATCATGCCACGATCTGGATGTTTCCAGCGAATCAGAGTTTCAGCTCCAGTCGCTTGCCCTAAGCTATTAACTTGTACTTGGTAGTACAGTTCAAACTGTTGCTTATCTAAAGCTTTGCTGAGTTCCCGCTCAAGGTGAACCCGGGTATTAATGGCATCTTGCATATGTGGGTCAAAAAAGCAGATTTGGTTACGACCTGATTTTTTCGATTGATACATCGCAATGTCGGCGTGTTTTAACAAGCTTTCTGGTGCCTCTCCATGATTGCTGAAAAGTGCAACGCCAATACTTGGTGTAGATTGGTATTCATGTATGCCTAATTGATATGGTTTGTTGAGTAAAGCAAGAATTTTTTCGCCAATGACTTCTGCTTGCTCTGCAGCTTCCATTGCCAGTTCGCTTAAGTCTTCTAGTAGCACCACAAACTCATCACCACCCAGTCGCGCTACGGTGTCGCCCTCTCGCACAGAATTAGTAAGTCGCTCAGCAACTTGTTTGAGTAATAAGTCGCCAATGTCGTGGCCTAAAGTGTCGTTGAGCGTTTTAAAGTGATCAAGATCTAAAAACAGTAATGCGCCATCTCTGCCTGTACGTGAGCTAGAGGCCAAAGCTTGTTTAAGTCGGTCTTGCAATAAGCGGCGGTTAGGGAGTTGGGTAAGTGTGTCGTAGAAAGCTAAGTTTTGAATTTCAGCCTCTGCCGCTTTTTTGAGTGTAATGTCGGTTAAGCTTGCGACGTAATTTGTAATAATGCCATTGACATCTTTTACTGCAGTAATCACTAGACGTTCTGGATAAATCTGGCCATCTTTACGCTTATTCCATACTTCGCCATCCCAGTTGCCTGCATGTTTGAGACGCGCCCACATTGCAGTGTAAAAGGTTTCATCTTGTAAGCCTGAGCGAAGTATACGTGGAGTTTTTCCGATGGCATCTTCAGCGGAAAACCCAGTAATCTCGGTAAAGGCTTTGTTGACGCGAAGAATGATACTGTTAGCATCGGTAACCATCATGCCTTCTTGAGATTCAAATGCGGTAGCCGCGATGCGTAGGTCTTTTTCAGCAACATTACGTGCTGAAATATCAACAAAAGTAACAATCGCCCCTTGTAGAGTATCATCAATAATGATGGGTTGTGACCAATACTCTACAGGAATAGCCGACCCGTCTTTTCGCCAAAACACCTCATCTGAAGCATTGATGCTATGTTTGTGCAGAAAAGCATCGCATATTTTTCCATTGAGCATTGGATAAGCTCTGCCGTCTGCGTATGAGTGTTGAATCAAATCATGAATTTTTTTACCTACAACTTGTTCTGCGTTGTCGTAGCCAAGAATTTTCAAAAACGAAGTGTTTACAAAGGTACAGATACCTTCGATATCCATACCATAGGCACCTTCAGCCATAGAGTTGAGAAGTGAGCGCATTTCTTCAACACTATTTTTTAGCGAAACGGTTCTATTTTGTACTTCAGATTCTAAAAATTGGGCTTGGGTTGCGAGTTCTTGGTCGCGCTTTTCAATTTCGCCCAACATGATGTTAAATTGGTCGGTCATTGAGCCTAATTCATCATCTTCTAGCTTGCTAACTCGGCCTGAGTATTGGTGTGTAGTGGCAATGTTAGAAGCACTTTCGCTAAGACGCGATATTGGCATCATGATATGCCTAATCGTTCTTCGCATGAGTGGAAAGACGAATAATACGGCGATTATCATTGCGCCTATTGATGCGACTATAGATAACAATATTTCCTGCCATATTAAGGAGGTGTCTATAGTTAGGTTGATTCTTCCTAAAAGTTTGCCATTAAGCTCTATTGCACGGTTAATTTCGATGGTGTGTTCTATTCCGAAGGGTGATCCCAAAAGTTGTGCAGTTTTTCTACCCATTTTGTGACTAAAGGTTTCATTAATACCTTCTCGACTAAACGTTTTACTGGCAAGCACCTCACCTTTGGTGGTGACAATTTCTGCACTTATCACTTCTTCACGTGGATATAGAGCTGATAAGGTTTCTAGGGATGTTTTTTGGTCATTAAACATGAGCGCTGATTGGCTGTTCAGTGCTGTAATCTCCGCTAAGTTATTAAACTCTGTGAAAGTTTCCTCACGCTCTTTTACAATTTTATAAAAAGAATTAAAGATAAAACTGATTAATAGCGCAGCAACTACTGAAATTATGGCTAAATTTCTGATTTCTTTCTTGATGGATTTTTTTATGGCCATAAATTCGCTTATTGGTGAACTGTACGTGCTATACGGAGTAGTTTAGAGCTGATGTTCAATTGTACATTTTGAGCGCGAGCATAATCAATATCGAATATAAGGCGTTTGTTATCTAAAAACAAACCAATCATGGCGCCAGCACGAAATAGTTCATGGTTATCTGTTACCGTGAGTATAGGTAATTTTTCTAACAGCGACATAATTTGTTCAGCATTTATAACCTCGGATGCGTCTATAAATAACATTTGGCATGAATGGGCCTCATTAATGTTGGCCAAATAAGATAAGCTAATACGTAAGCCACTATTAGAATTTCTAGTAAGCTTTTCTAAAGCACCACCGAAGCTATCATTACCAAGTACACACAGCTTAACTGAATTGCTTGTTTTTGCATTGTTTTTCCAATCGGCAAGGCTGGCGACATTGTCTACATAAGCCGCT
>CAYQZK010000044.1:0-13143 GCA_964422015.1 uncultured Methylotenera sp. | reverse complement strand
GGCGTGCAATCCGAATTTTTTCTTCTTTTGTCATTGCAGCGCCTGGGCTTTGTTCCCCATCACGCAACGTAGTATCAAAAATAATAATTTGCTCTTGTTTCATGATCATTACCTATTTATTTAGCTTCATTTTTATTTGAAATTTCATTGTTAATTTTTGCTCAAGCCCATAGTTTAACTAAAGCGAGCATATGACAGCATTCAAAATGCCGCACAGTTTATTCTGATTGTGTGTGAGTGATAATTTTGCGCGCTAGCGCAGAGTGCGAGCATGCGTAAAACCATTACGAAGCGCGGCTAATCGTAACGCAAATAATTTACGCAAAATTAATGCACCAGCAACTGAGCTAAGTGCATAAGCGATATAAGAAATATCTAGATTTAACATAGTGATAGAAATATAGTATTTTTTGCCTACTTCTGCAAGCAGATTAGTCTGGACTCATGTTTTTTTGCTTAATTTTTTCACGCACCCAAAGCACGTAACCAGATAAAGCATAAACAATCATTGCAAGAAACAGCACCTCTGGTGGACTATATGAAATAAGTACAAAAGTTAGCATCACACCTAAAATCACAAAAAATGGGACACTATGTTTTAAATTAATATCTTTGCCACTGTAATAACGTAAATCCGTAACCATAGAGATGCCAGCAAAAACAGTAAGTGCCCACGACATCCATTTCATCTGCAAGACGCCAAAAAACACATCGCGTCCACTCACATCGTACTCCAACGAAACCCAAACAAAACCTGCCAACAATGCAGCTGCAGCCGGACTTGGCAAACCCTGAAAATAACGCTTATCCTGAAACTCATCATCTAACTTAGTGTTAAATCTCGCCAAACGCAGCGCAGCACAGGCACAATAAACAAAAGCTGCAATCCATCCCAATTTACCTAATGGTTTCAATGCCCAAACATAAAGAATTAACGCTGGTGCAACTCCAAATGAAACCATATCCGACAAACTATCATACTCAGCACCAAAAGCACTTTGAGTGTTGGTCATACGAGCAACTCGTCCATCCAACCCATCCATTACCATAGCAATAAAAATAGCTACTGCTGCAAGCTCAAAACGCCCATTCATCGCCTGCACGATGGCATAAAACCCTGCAAACAATGCCGCAGAAGTAAACAAATTAGGGAGTAAATAAATACCGCGCTCTTTTAGGCCGCCATCTAAAAGCGGTTTTTTGTTCTGCGGACGAGGTGCTTGTTCAGACATAAATTTAACTTCACTCAATATTCTTATAGATAAGTATATCAAAGCTCACACTTTTAGGTTCACATCAATTACATACGAATGAATTACACGATTAAAGCAAAGCATAGTCAATAATGTTAATATCGCGGCCTAATATAAAACGACCACTCCCAAACTATTACGCTACAAAAGTTCAAGTTAAATGAAATTTACTCTACATCAACAAGACGGCCTTGCTAGACGCGGCACATTATCTCTCGCTCACGGCGAAGTACAAACCCCTGCATTCATGCCCGTCGGCACTTATGGCACAGTTAAAGCCATGTCACCTCTAGAGTTGAAAGAAATCAATGCACACATAGTATTGGGCAACACCTTTCATTTATGGCTACGTCCTGGATTAGATGTTGTTGCGGCGCATGGTGGCCTGCATAAATTCATGGGATGGGATGGCCCGATTCTTACAGACTCTGGAGGCTTTCAAGTCTGGAGCTTAGGCGCTTTACGTAAAATTAGTGAAGAAGGCGTCAAATTTCGCTCTCCCATTAACGGCGACAGTTGCTTTTTAACACCTGAAGAATCCATGCGTATTCAAAAAGTGTTGAATTCTGACATTGTCATGATTTTTGACGAGTGCACTCCCTACCCCGCAACTGTCAAAGAAGCGAGCGACTCGATGCAACTATCGTTACGTTGGGCGAAACGCAGCAAGGATGCACATCAAGGCAACCCTAACGCCCTATTTGGCATTATCCAAGGCGGCATGTACGAAGATTTGCGGGATATTTCACTTAACGGTTTAACTGATATTGACTTTGATGGCTACGCAATTGGCGGCTTATCTGTTGGTGAACCCAAAGAAGATATGCTGCGCATTTTGGCTCACACTGCGCCTAAGATGCCACAATACAAGCCACGCTATTTGATGGGCGTAGGCACACCAGAAGACTTGGTTGCCGCAGTCAGCCAAGGTATTGATATGTTTGACTGTGTAATGCCAACTCGTAATGCACGTAACGGCTGGTTATTCACGCAATATGGCGACGTTAAAATCAAGAATGCTAGTTATAAAAATGATACCGCACCACTAGATTCAGATTGCGCTTGTTATACCTGTCGCAACTTTAGCCGCGCTTATTTGCACCATTTACATAAAATTGGTGAAATTTTAGGCTCAAGATTAAATACCATTCACAACCTGCATTATTACCAAGTGCTCATGGCTAGCATGCGCACCGCTATTGAAGCAGGGACATTCGAAGCATTTAAACTAGAGTTTTCAGCAAAACGCAGAAGCTTATCCTAATATATTCTACTAGCGAGTCTGTGCTAAAATTCATAGCTGTTTTTTCAACCAACCCAAAATCAATTTAAGAGACTTTCATCGTGTTTATTTCAAATGCATACGCAGCATCAGCAACCGCCAACAATGACTTAATGAGCTTTCTACCGCTTATTGTTATTTTTGTATTGTTTTTCTTCATGATTATTCGCCCGCAAATGAAGCAAGCAAAAGAGCAACGCAATATGATTGCTGCCTTACAAAAAGGCGATGAGGTAGCAACTACAGGTGGCATTATTGGCAAGATCACTAAGGTCTCTGAAATTTTTGTAACCTTGGAAATTGCACCAAATACAGAAATCACAGTGCAAAAACATGCCATACAAACTGCACTACCTAAAGGTACGATTAAAAGTATCTAAAACTCCACTTTCGAATTTCTATACCGTTTCCCGACTAGAGCCTGACTATGAACCGCTATCCAATGTGGAAAAACACTTTTGTTGCCATCATGATTTTGATTGGGTTAATTTATACCATTCCAAATTTCTTTGGCGAGTCACCAGCTGTACAAATTAGTCCAGCCAAAAGTACTAGCAAACTTGACCCTGCATTACTGAGTCAAGTAGAGGCTATTTTCAAGCAAGAAAATATTCAATATGACGGTATCTATTTAGACGCTCGTGGTGTAAAAGCTAGGCTTGCTAATACTGACACGCAAATCAAAGCCAAAGACGTATTGCAAGCCGCCTTGGGCAAAGACTATACCGTAGCGTTAAATTTACTATCCCGCTCACCAGACTGGCTACGTAGCTTAGGTGCAAAACCTATGTATTTAGGCTTAGATTTACGTGGTGGCGTACACTTTTTATTGCAAGTGGATATGAAGGCTGCATTAGATAAAGCCGCGGAACGCTTTGTTGGAGATTTTAGAACCGCTTTACGTAAAGAACGTATTTCATATGTAGGTGTAACGCGTGAAGCACAAGCAGTACAAATTCGATTTACCGATACAACAGAACTAGAAAAAGCGAAAAAAATACTTGGGAAAGAATATCCAGATTTAACACTTAAAGACTCAATTAATGGCGAAGATAAATTCCTAACCGCCTCACTAGGATTAGTAGAACAAAAACGAATTCAAGATTTTGCTCTCAAACAAAACATTCAAACCTTACATAACCGTATTAATGAATTAGGTGTTGCTGAACCAATTATTCAACAACAAGGTGCCGACCGAGTAGTCGTTCAATTGCCTGGTGTTCAAGATACAGCCAAAGCTAAAGAAATTTTAGGCCGTACTGCAACGCTAGAAATTCGCTTGGTCGATGAAGATAAATCAGATATGGCCACGCTCGAAAAAGCGGATAAAGGCCAAGCTCCTTTGGGTGATGAGGTTTTTAAAACACGTGAAGGTCGTGCAATTTTAGTGAAGAAAAACGTTGTACTCACTGGCGACTACATTACTGATGCAGGGCCAGGCGTAAATAGCCAAACAGGGCAATCTGTTGTGAATGTAACGCTTGATGGACGTGGTGCACGCGTATTTCAACAAGTCACACGTGAGAATGTTGGTAAACGCATGGCGATTTTGCTGATTGAAAAAGGCAACACTGAAGTCATTACCGCTCCTGTAATTAACGAAGAAATTGGTGGCGGCCGCGTACAAATCTCCGGCATGGCCAATACGCAAGAAGCTACCGACATCTCATTACTTCTTCGTGCTGGTGCTCTAGCTGCGCCAATGGATATCATTGAAGAGCGCACAGTCGGCCCAAGCATGGGGCAAGACAACATCAACCGTGGCATTCATTCAACCTTATGGGGTTTTGCTGCGATTGCCGTCATGATGATGATTTATTACATGGCATTCGGAGTAGTATCTGTTGCAGCATTAGCAATCAACTTGTTACTATTGGTTGCGATTCTATCAATGCTCCAAGCCACGCTCACCCTACCGGGTCTAGCCGCGATTGCATTAGCACTCGGCATGGCGATTGATGCCAACGTACTCATTAACGAACGTGTTCGTGAGGAACTGCGTAATGGCAATACTCCGCAAGCCAGTATCCACGCAGGCTACGACCGTGCTTTCGATACAATTTTAGACTCCAATGTAACCACACTCATTGCAGGTTTAGCTTTATTCATGTTTGGTACAGGTCCAATCAAGGGCTTCGCTGTGGTTCATGTACTTGGCATTCTGACCTCAATGTTCAGCGCTGTACTCGTATCTCGAGCTTTAGTGAATTTGATTTATGGCTATCGCCGTAAAGTAAGCAAACTTTCAATTGGCCAAATTTATAAAGCCTAAACAAAAAATTAATAGATTATTTTTTAGTACATATTTGAGTACATACCATGGAATTATTTAGAATAAAAAACGACATTCCCTTTATGAGTTATGGTCGCCTAACTACGGCCATCTCATTAATTACATTCATTCTAGCCGTAATATTTTTAGCTACACGCGGCTTAAATTTTGGTGTGGATTTCACTGGTGGCACGGTCATGGAAGTCAGCTATCCACAAGCTGCTAATTTAGACAATGTGCGTAAAGCGATTGATGGCATTGGTCTAAAAGAGGCTACAGTACAAAATTTTGGCTCGAGCCGTGACATTCTCATACGCTTACCTGTAAAGCCAGAGCTATCAGTTTCACAACTTTCTGAACAGGTAAAAACTGCTTTAGTAAACGCTGATGCTACTGCTGAAGTGCGTCGCGTGGAATCTGTTGGCGCTCAAGTCGGTGATGAGCTCTACGAAAATGGTGGATTAGCATTATTTTTCGTTTGCGTGGGTATCGTACTTTATCTGTGGCTACGCTTTGAATGGCGTTTTGCTGTTGCGGCAATTATTGCCAACATGCATGACGTCATCATTATTCTAGGTTTTTTTGCATTCTTTCAATGGGAGTTCAACCTAACAGTGCTTGCCGCAATCTTGGCGGTATTAGGGTACTCTGTGAATGAGTCCGTAGTCGTGTTTGACCGAGTGCGCGAAAACTTTAGAAAAATGCGTAAAGCTTCTGTTGTGCAAGTCATTGACAATGCGATTACACGCACAATGTCACGAACCATTATCACCCACATGATGACGCAAACCATGGTCGGCTCTATGCTGCTATTTGGTGGTGAAGTACTACATAACTTCGCACTTGCACTGACAATTGGTATTTTGTTTGGTATTTACTCTTCAGTATTGGTCGCTTGCCCTATCGCCATGTGGTTAGGCGTAAATCGCGCCAACTTAATTGGTGATGTAGAGAAAAAAGAAACTGAAAAACAAGAGGTTGTAGAGCCGCACCCATCAGAATTCACGTCTTAGGAACGTGCTAATTAAATGATTGAACAGGACAAGGCACAACCGCAAGGGTTGTGCCCGAAGAATATATGCGCTGAAGCACATTATTCTTACGCCAACGCACTTGATTATTACAGCAAGTCACGTATACACTCATAACACCCTGCAACTATTTAAAGTAACAACCCATTGGATAATATTCCCGTTTCCTGGCAATTGGGGGCACTAGCCCTACTACTACTGATTTCAGGCTTTTTTTCAGTGGCCGAAACCAGTCTCATGTCTCTCAATCGTTATCGCCTTCGCCACTTGGTCAAAGAAGGACACCGTGGTGCGCGCTTAGCCAGCACCCTTTTAGCTAAAACAGATAAACTTTTAGGCGTTATCCTACTTTGTAATAATTTTGCAAATGCAGCTTCTGCTACTTTAGTCACAGTCATCACGGTAGAACTATTTGGCGAAGGCGAGTGGGTGCTCATGCTAGGTACGCTTGTCGTAACATTTGCCATTTTGGTATTCAGCGAAATTTCCCCAAAAGTCATCGCAGCAGCTCATCCAGAAAAATTAGGTATATTTTGCAGTTACATACTCTATCCATTGCTAAAAGTTTTATATCCAGCAGTTTGGTTCATTAACTTATTTGTAGGCGCATTGCTTCGCTTACTGGGCGTTAGAGTCAATTTCGAAGAGACAACGCAAGCACTTACTACAGAAGAACTTCGTAGCATCGTGACCGATGCAGGGCATTATATGCCGCATAAAAAACGCGCCATTTTGCTGAATCTATTAGATTTAGGAAAAGTGACCGTTGATGATGTAATGACAGCGCACACCATGGTTGAAACCGTCAACTTCGACGCCCCGCTTGAAGACATCATTCAACACATTTCCAATAGCCAACATACACGCCTGCCTGTACGTCAAGGTGAGCATGAAGAAATCATTGGCATACTGCATGTGCGCAAAATTATCAGTCAATTACGTTCACATCACCAAGGCGATGAATTAGATAAAGAAGCGCTACGCGAAATTATCGCGACTCCCTACTTCATTCCATCCGGAACGCCGCTTTATACGCAAATTCAGCAATTTCAAGAAAAACAACAAAGAATTGCACTCGTGGTAGATGAATATGGTGAGTTTAAAGGTTTAGTAACGTTAGAAGATATTTTAGAGGAAGTGATTGGCGACTTTACAACGCAATCCCCCTCTCGCGTTGGCAGCTATCATAAAGAAGATGACGGAAGTTGGCTAGCAGATGGCAGCAGCACTTTGCGCGACTTAAATAAAAAATTAAATCTCAACTTTCCATTAACAGGCCCTCGCACCCTTAATGGCCTGGTATTGGAACATTTTGAAGATATTCCAGAACCAGGAACCAGTTTTAAGATTGGCACTCATACGTTGGAAATCCTGCAAACACAAGATCGTATTGTTAAAAGCGTTAAAATCTTTCCTTAATCTCACTTAGCCATAGAATAAACACCAAAAGTCCGCTTAAATTGGGGCTTGCATTTTCTACTAGTTGGCACAAAATAGTCTGCAATATGACGCAATCACCTCGTGAAGGTAACACCGCACTTAAACCCAAAGTTGCGAAACCGAAGTTACCGCCTATGTTTAAAGTTTTACTTTTAAATGACGACTATACCCCTATGGAGTTTGTCGTTGAAACAATAGAGCGTTTCTTTAAAAAAAGTCGTGAACAAGCAACGCAAATTATGCTCAAAGTGCATATTGAAGGTGTAGGCGTCTGTGGTATTTATCCGCTGGATATCGCGGAAACAAAAATGAGTCAGGTACTGACTCATGCAAGAAAGGCACAACATCCTTTGCAGTGCGTAGTAGAACCTGCTTGAACCAAGCGTAAATTGAAAGTCTTAAATAGAAAGTCAAGGTGTAGAAAATGATAGCTCAAGAATTAGAAGTTAGCCTTCACATGGCGTTTATGGATGCTAGGCAAAAGCGCCATGAACTCATCACTGTTGAGCATTTACTCTTAGCCATGATAGACAACCCCACAGCCGCTATCGTTCTACGTGCCTGTGGTGCAAATCTTGAAGTTCTCCGCACAGAGCTTAATCAATACATTGAAGAGCACACTCCCACGGTCAATGGTCAGGATGATGTGGACACTCAGCCTACACTAGGCTTTCAACGCGTCATCCAGCGCGCTATGTTACATGTTCAGTCATCTGGAAAAAAAGAAGTCACTGGCGCTAATGTACTCGTAGCCATTTTTGGCGAAAAAGATTCACATGCAGTATTTTTCCTACATCAACAAGGCATCACGCGTTTGGATGTCGTTAATTTTATTTCACATGGTGTATCAAAAGTTGCCGAAACAACCAAACCAGAAAGTAGTGATCAAGAAGCCGATACTGAAACAGCACCTACAGGTGCCTTGGAAAGCTACACGCTAAATTTAAACGCTCAAGTCGTGGCAGGGAAAATTGACCCACTCATTGGCCGTGGTCCAGAACTAGAACGTGTAGTGCAAACACTGTGTCGTCGTCGAAAAAATAACCCACTATTGGTTGGCGAAGCAGGAGTAGGTAAAACAGCCATTGCTGAAGGGTTAGCACGCCGAATTGTTGAAAAAGACATTCCAGATGTATTAGCCGACGCTGTTGTCTACTCACTTGACATGGGGGCATTGTTAGCAGGTACAAAATATCGGGGTGATTTTGAACAGCGTCTGAAAGCTGTAATGAAACAACTCGCAGAAAAAGCGGATGCCATTTTATTTATTGATGAAATTCACACCCTTATTGGGGCAGGTTCGGCTAGCGGCGGCACTTTAGATGCCAGTAATTTGCTCAAACCCGCACTCTCTAACGGCTCCCTCAAATGCATAGGCGCAACTACCTACCAAGAATATCGTGGCATATTCGAGAAAGATCACGCACTCTCACGCCGCTTCCAAAAAATTGATGTTGAAGAACCTAGCGTTGCCGAAACAATAGAAATTCTTAAGGGATTAAAATCACGCTTTGAACAACACCATAGTGTTAAATATGCATCAAGCGCATTGACTACAGCCGCTGAATTATCAGCAAAGTATATTAATGATCGTCATCTTCCAGATAAAGCAATTGATGTAATTGATGAAGCTGGAGCAGCACAACGCATCCTACCAAAATCAAAACAGAAAAAAATTATCGGCCATAAAGAAATTGAAGATATCATTTCCAAAATTGCGCGCATTCCACCCAAAAACATTTCCAGCGACGACCGCAACGCTCTGAAAACACTAGAGCGTGACTTAAAGGCCGTGGTATTCGGACAAGACAAAGCGATTGAAACATTATCATCTGCAGTAAAAATGGCGCGCAGCGGTTTGGGGCAAGCCAACAAACCAATCGGCAGTTTCCTGTTTAGCGGCCCTACGGGTGTGGGTAAAACTGAAGTAGCGAAACAACTAGCTTATATTATGGGTATTGAGCTCATTCGGTTTGACATGAGCGAATATATGGAAAGGCATGCCGTGTCACGCTTAATTGGCGCGCCTCCTGGCTATGTAGGTTTTGAACAGGGCGGTCTAATGACCGAAGCTATCACTAAGCATCCTTACTGCGTACTGCTATTGGATGAAATTGAAAAAGCACATCCAGATATTTTCAATATCCTGCTACAAGTAATGGATCACGGCACACTTACCGACAACAATGGGCGGAAAGCAGACTTTAGAAATGTCACGATCATTATGACCACGAATGCTGGAGCAGAAAGCCTGTCTAAATCAAGCATAGGCTTTACCAATGCTAAGCAAGCGGGTGATGAACAAGCCGATATCAAACGTTTATTTAGCCCAGAATTCCGTAACCGGTTAGATGCTACGGTGTCATTCACAGCACTTTCACAAGACATTATTATCCGTGTAGTTGACAAATTCTTAATTCAACTTGAAGATCAATTACATGATAAGAAAGTTGAAGTCACCTTCAGTGATGCATTAAAAAATTACTTAGGTAAAAAAGGCTTTGATCCACAGATGGGTGCTCGCCCGATGTCACGACTGATTCAAGACACCATACGCAAAGCGCTAGCTGATGAACTATTGTTTGGAAAACTTGCCAATGGTGGCAATGTGCATGTAGATATCAACGATAAGGATGAAGTAAAGCTGATATTTTCTGAAGACAAACAAGCGTCTGAAATAGCTTTGGCAGCAGTTTAATCGTGCTGACTGGCATTGAGTCTCCATGCCAGTCACTTTAACAACTTACCCTAAAGCACGACAAACATCGTGTACTAGTCTAGGGCCTTTATAAATCAAACCACTGTAAATTTGCACCAAACTTGCACCCGCAGCTATTTTTTCAACAGCATCAGCTCCAGTTAAAATACCACCCACTCCGATAATAGGCACGGCACCTTGCAAACGCTGAGATAACTGCTGAATGACTAAAGTGGACTTTTCGCGTACAGGCGCACCAGACAAACCGCCGCTTTCTTCAGCATTTTTTAAGCCTTGCACCATATCGCGCGCCAAAGTTGTATTCGTCGCAATCACACCATCAATTCGATGCTCCATTAATAAATCAGCAATTTCATTGACTTGCTCAAGTGTAAGGTCTGGCGCTATTTTTAAAGCAATTGGCACATAACGGCCATGTTGATTTGATAATTTAGTTTGCTCCAGCTTTAAAGTAGCCAGTAAATCTGAAAGCGCATCCTTCTCTTGCAAAGCACGTAAATTCTTGGTGTTGGGTGAAGAAATGTTAACTGTAATATAACTCGCGCTGGAGTAGACTTTTCGCATACAAATCAAATAATCATCAACCGCATTTTCTATTGGCGTATCAAAATTCTTACCGATATTTATGCCCAACACCCCTTTAAACTGAGCATCACTTACATTCTCGAGCAAATGATCAACACCTAAATTATTGAAGCCAAATCTATTTACAATCCCCTGTGCTTCTTTTACACGAAATAACCGTGGCTTAGGATTTCCAGGTTGCGAACGCGGTGTCACCGTCCCCACTTCAATGAACCCGAACCCCAAAGCAGCCATTCCGTTAATGACCATCGCATTTTTATCTAACCCTGCTGCCAATCCAACAGGGTTGGGAAACGCAATACCCATTACCTGCCTGGTTTGACAAACCGGTGGTTTTGAATACATGTTCAACAGTCCTGATTTTTCAGCCAACTTAAGACTATTTAAAGTAAAGTCATGGGATTTTTCAGCGTCAAACTGAAATAAGAAAGGTTTTGCAAGAGAGTAGATATTCATAAATGAATTTTACTTGAAAACAGATTAATACGCCTTATAACTACACGCACTTCTCATTCTGGCATAATGACCAATCAACAAAGTTACTCTATCTAAAAATGACACACAAACCAGCATTAAGTATCCTTGGCGGCATAAGTGCAGATGAATTTCTAGCGAATTATTGGCAAAAAAAACCTTTATTCATTAAACAGGCCATCCCTAACTTCAAAGGATTACTCAGCCCAAACGAACTTGCCGGTTTAGCTTGCGAGGATAATGTGCAATCACGCATCGTTGAGGAAGTTAAGGGAGAATGGTATGCAAACCATGGGCCATTTGATGATGATGATTTTGCAAGACTACCAGACACTCCAACAGCAGATCACCGATGGACATTATTAGTACAAAGTGTAAATCATCATTTACCAGAGGCCTCTGCATTATTGCAGCAATTCAACTTCATTCCACATGCAAGGCTTGATGATTTAATGGTCAGCTATGCTCCAGAGGGAGGTGGTGTTGGGCCACATTTTGATAGCTATGATGTATTTTTGTTACAAGGCCAAGGCAAACGTTTATGGCGCATTAGTGAACAAACTGATTTAGAAGTGATAGAAGGTGCTCCCTTACGTATTTTAAAGAGATTTGATACCGCTAAAGAATGGCTTGTAGAAGCTGGTGACCTACTTTATTTACCACCACACTTAGCACACTGGGGCATTGCAGTCTCTGATGGCGCAGATGATTGTATGACTTATTCGGTTGGATTTAGAGCCCCTAAACACCAAGAGTTGGCCACTGAATTTTTAGGCTTTATGCAAGACAAGTTGAATCAAGACAAGCTAACACTTACAGGCATATACCAAGACAGTGATTTAACCTTACAAAATCATCCTGCTGAAATCAGCAACTCAATGATTACAAAAGTCAGTGAGATTTTGCAGCAGATTCAATGGACTGACCATGATATTACCGAATTCTTAGGCACCTATCTTTCCACTCCAAAGATGGATGTAATATTTGATGCTCACAAAAAAATACCATTTAAAGTATTTAGTGAAAAATGCACCAAACTAGGTCTTGCACTCGACCTAAAAACCCAGATGTTATTTGCTCATCAAACCATTTATATCAATGGTGAATTATTCACTGGCACCAAGGATGACTTTAACGTATTAGAAAAATTAGCAGACCATCGTCAACTCAAGCCTGCCGACTTAATTTTATGCAAGAACGAACAACTATTAAAACAACTTTATGATTGGTACCTATCGGGATACTTAAATTTCGGGGCTAAATTAAGCTAAGTCGCTATGATCGAAAGTAAAAACACCTTAATAGATGATGCATCATTAGTTCCTAACCAAATTTTATCTGGCGAACCGATATATTCAAAAGCCATTAAAAAAATACTGGCTAGCGCTCAGCACGACATAAAAATTTTTGATCAAGATTTAAGTCATGGTGAATTTCACAGCCTAGAAACCACTAAGTTATTACATGATTACTTAGCCAACTACCAAAACAACCACCTGACCATCATTCTACAAAACACTGATTTTCTAAAAGAAAAGTGCATCAGACTCATGCACTTATTATCTATTTATGGTCATAAAATCACCATTTACGAAACAAATCAAACTGCAAAACATGCGAAAGATTGCTTCATCATCGCGGACAGTCAACATTACATTAAGCGGATACACATAGACCAAGCACGGTTTAGATTTTGCTTTAACGATGAAAATAACTGTAAATTACTAGATTCTCGATTTAAAGACCTATTAGAAGAAACCGAAAGCACTGTAACGATAACAACACTAGGTTTATAGCGTAAAAATCAATTTATCGGTATACGACAAATATAAATTGTAATTAATTTGTAAAAAGTTCATTTTTTGTTTAAAAACAGCATTGAACACACTAAATATACTAGTTTTTTTAAAAAAAACTGGTAAAATTTGCACCACTCGGTATAGCTAATTAGGTAAAACTTTTAAGCGGTTATCGAAAAAGTTATTTAACTAGTTATAAACCTTTAAGGAAAACAAAATGACACGTTCACTTTTACTTGCTGCATTATTAGCTCTTGCTGTTACTGCTTGTGGCGAAAAAGCTGCTGA
>CAYQZK010000043.1:0-13948 GCA_964422015.1 uncultured Methylotenera sp. | reverse complement strand
CAAAAAATCGTCAAGGTTTGGCGATGGGGATTTTTGGAGCAGGCAATACAGGAGCGGCCGTCACTAAGCTTGTCGCACCTCTCATTGTTGTAGCTTATGGGTGGACGATGGTGCCACAGGTGTACGCGGTGTTGATGTTGATAACAGCGACTCTTTTTTGGTTTTTTACTTTTTCTGACCCTACGCATAAAGTAGGAAAAGCAATCACGATGCGCGAGCAACTGTCAGTGCTTAAGGATCCCAAGGTTTGGAGATATAGTCAATATTATTCCATTGTTTTTGGCGGTTATGTAGCACTGGCTTTATGGATGACCAAATACTACATTGGTGAATACGGCTTTGATTTAAAAACTGCCGCACTGATGGCGGCAGCATTTAGTATCCCTGGCGGAGTGTTGCGTGCAGTGGGTGGTCATTTTTCAGATAAATTTGGCGCACATACTGTGACATGGTGGGTGCTTTGGGTGTCACTGGTCTGCTTATTCTTTCTCTCATACCCTCAAACTGAGATTTCTATTGCTACCGTAAAGGGCCAGCAAGCTTTTCATGTTGGATTAAATGCCACATGGTTTACCGTCATTATGTTCACCATGGGCATTGCCTTTGCAATCGGCAAAGCTTCGGTTTTTAAATATATTTCAGATGATTACCCACACAATATTGGTGTTATTTCTGGCGTAGTAGGCCTGGCCGGTGGTTTAGGCGGTTTTTTAATGCCAATTATGTTTGGCGCATTGTTAGATTTTACAGGCGTGCGGACTTCAGCCTTTATGTTGATGTTTGGGATTATTTGGGTATCACTTATTTGGATGTATTGGACAGAAGTGCGACCTTTGAAAGTTGAACGTCACCGTGAACGTCAAGCGACGCAAGGATTTTAACAAGGTTTATTTATCCGCTTTTTTTGGAGAAAGATATGCAAAATAATATTGAAAAATGGGACGTGGAAAATAACCAGTTTTGGGAATCCACTGGTAAAGCAATCGCTTACCGAAATTTGTGGATTTCTGTTCCAGCGTTGTTGTGTGGGTTTGCGGTATGGTTGATGTGGGGCATTATCACCGTGCAGATGAGTAATTTAGGCTTTCCTTTTAGTAAGGATGAGCTTTTTACCTTAACGGCGATTTCAGGTCTTGCAGGAGCGACTTTGCGCATTCCATCCTCATTTTTTATCCGGCTTGCAGGCGGTCGCAATACGATTTTCTTAACTACATTGCTGTTGGCGATTCCTGCCATTGGAACTGGTATTGCCTTGCAAGATAAATCCACTTCTTTGTTAACTTTTCAATTGTTAGCCCTGTTGTCTGGCATTGGTGGCGGTAATTTTGCTTGCTCGATGTCTAATATCAGCACCTTCTTTCCTAAGCGCTTGCAAGGCACAGCGTTAGGCATTAACGCAGGATTGGGCAACTTTGGAGTGACCACCATGCAAATTCTAATCCCATTGGTGATGACTGCAGGTGTATTCGGTGCTTTAGCAGGCGCACCGATGGAACTAGTGAAAGATAGCGGTTGGATTTTTGGCAAGATTATAGCCGGAACCCCTACTTACATCCAAAATGCAGGTTTTATTTGGTTAATCTTAGTCTTACCTCTAGCTGCATTGGCACTTGTATTGATGAATAATCTTTTGCCTATATCACCAGATGTTGATAACACTTTTGCGGCATTTGCCAAAGTTTTGTGGCTGTATGGTTTGGCGTTCTTTACAGCAGGCCTAGGACTCTATCTATATTTGCCGGCTCCAACTGGCTTAGGTTTGCTTAATATGTGGGTGGCTTTGCCGCTTATCATGATTAGCACCTTGCTGGCGATGAAGCTCGCCGCATTTGGAACCATGAAAGAAAATATTGCAAAGCAATTTGCAATTTTCAAGAACAAACACACGTGGTCGATGACAGCCTTGTATTTAGTGACTTTCGGCTCATTTATCGGCTTCTCAATGGCTCTACCTTTGTCGATTACTGTGATTTTTGGTGATCAACATCTGTTTGATGCTGCAACACAAACATGGACTCACGTTAAAAATCCTGCGGCACCCTCCGCACTTACTTACGCTTGGATTGGCCCATTTGTAGGTGCCCTGATTCGACCTGTTGGAGGCTGGATTTCTGACAAGGTGGGTGGCTCTATTGTTACGCAAGTCATTTCTGCGGTAATGGTGGCAGCATCGGTTTACGCCGGTTACATCATGATGCAAGCCTATCACTCGGCTACACCTGAAATATATTTCACCCAATTTTTGGTGGTGTTTGTGATTTTGTTTGCTGCAACTGGTGTGGGTAACGGCTCAACCTTTAGAACAGTAGGTGTCATATTTGACCGCGTTCAAGCAGGCCCTGTTTTGGGTTGGACATCAGCTGTTGCAGCGTATGGTTCATTCATTGCACCTGAAGTAATTAAAGGGCAAATCAAAGCTGGTACACCTGAGATGGCTATGTACGGTTTTGCTGTGTTTTACGCGCTGTGCTTAATTTTGAACTGGTGGTTTTATTTACGCGCAAATAGCGAAATTAAAAATCCTTAGGGTTTGTAGGATGGGCAAATAGGAATGTTTTGCCAACTCTGTAAATACTACAAAACAGTGATATTTAGAAATATTAGGAGAAAGAAATGAGCCACTTTTTAGACAGATTAAAATTCTTTGATAAAGTCAAAGAAACGTTTTCTAACAATCATGGCATCGTTACCAATGAAGATCGCGAGTGGGAAAGTGCTTATCGTCATCGTTGGCAGCATGACAAAGTGGTGCGATCCACTCATGGTGTGAACTGCACTGGCGGTTGTTCATGGAAAATTTTTGTTAAAAATGGCTTAGTGTCATTTGAAATGCAACAAACCGATTACCCTCGCACCCGAGATGATTTGCCCGACCACGAGCCACGAGGTTGTCAACGCGGCGCTTCTTTTTCTTGGTATTTATATAGTCCACACCGTATTAAGCATCCGCTAATTCGTGGCCGCTTACTTGATTTATATCGTATTGAGCGCATGACAGGTAAAGATCCTGTTGAAGCGTGGGCAGCGATTCAAGCTGATGAGAAAAAACGTAAAGCTTACACCGCAGTGCGCGGCTTAGGTGGCTTTGTGCGCACGTCATGGGATGAAGTGAACGAAATCATGGCTGCCGCTAATGTTTATACGATTAAAAAATGGGGTCCGGATCGAATTTTTGGTTTTTCACCAATCCCTGCGATGTCGATGATCTCATACGCTGCAGGCTCCAGATATCTGTCACTGATTGGAGCCGCCTGTGGATCTTTCTATGACTGGTATTGCGATTTACCTGCAGCCAGCCCACAAACATGGGGCGAGCAAACTGATGTGCCAGAAGCTGCAGATTGGTACAACTCTACCTACATTATTATTACGGGTGCAAACCTGCCAATGACGCGTACACCTGATGCACACTTTGCTTCTGAAGTGCGCTATAAAGGTGCAAAAATTGTCGCAATGGCGCCTGATTATGCTGAGTTTTGCAAGTTTTCTGACCTTTGGATGCCTATTAAGCAAGGTACTGATTCGGCGGCTTTTATGGCGATGGGTCATGTGGCGCTTAAAGAGTTTCATATTCAAAACCAAGACCCATACTTTCAAGAGTATGCGCGTAAATACACCGATTTGCCCATGCAGGTCATGCTACGCAAACAGGGTGATGCCTATGTATCAGACCGCTTTCTAAGGGCATCAGACTTTGATGGTGCATTGGGTGAAACCAATAATCCAGATTGGAAAACCATTGTTTATGATGAAAAAACCAAAGCTTTTGTCGCGCCAAATGGATCCATTGGTTTCCGCTGGGGCGAGGAAGGTAAATGGAATTTATTAGAAAAAAATGCGGCAACACAGAAAAAACTTCAGGCACAGTTAAGCTGCATTGATGCGCGCGATGAAGTGGCTTCAGTAGGTTTTCCACACTTTAACCACGATGAGCCCAACTTGTTATTCCGTAATGTGCCAGTGCGTAAAGTGAAGTTGGCAAATGGTGAAGAAGCTTTAGTAGCTACCGTATTTGATTTGCAAGTTGCACAGTACGGCATAGACCGTGGTTTAGGTGGAGACAATGTAGCAACCAGCTATGCGGATGCTAATGTAGCTTACACGCCTGCTTGGGCTGAAAAAGTAACCGGTGTTAAAGCTGCAGATATTGAGCGCACCGGACGTGAGTTTGCCTATAACGCCTCTAAAACCAAAGGTAAGTCCATGGTGATTATGGGTGCAGCTATTAACCATTGGTATCACAACGATTTATCTTATCGTTCGATTATGAACTTGTTGCATATGTGTGGTTGCGTGGGTCAAACGGGTGGTGGATGGGCGCATTATGTAGGACAAGAAAAATTACGTCCACAAGCAGGTTGGGCACCCATTGCCTTTGCATTAGACTGGATGCGTCCACCACGTCACACCAATTCTACGTCTTATTGGTATTTCCATACAGACCAATGGCGTTATGAAACAATGAATGCGGATCCTTTGCTTAGCCCTGCAGGTAAGGGTAAAAACAAAGGCAATTCTATTGCTGATTACAATGTGAAGGCTACCCGTATGGGATGGTTGCCATCAATGCCTAACTTTAATCGTAACCCAATTGAGTTAGCCGAAGATGCTTTCAAAAATGGCGCGACAGACGAAGCCTCTGTAGCACAATATGTGGCAGGACAATTAAAAGATGGAAAGCTCGATGTCGCTTATGCTGACCCTGATGCCCCAGAAAATTGGCCGCGCAATTTGTTTGTATGGCGTGCTAATTTAATAGGCACATCTGCCAAAGGTCATGAGTATTTCCTAAAACATTTACTCGGTGCGCAAAATGGCGTGTTGCAAGAAGGTGGCGCAGGAAATAACAATAAAGAAGTGAAATGGCATGAAGATGCGCCGATAGGTAAGCTGGATTTGATGGTGGATATTAACTTCCGCCTCAACTCTACTGGCGCTTACTCTGACATCGTTTTGCCGACTGCCACTTGGTATGAAAAAAACGATCTGAACACAACGGATATGCATCCGTTTATTCATCCTTTATCAGAGGCTGTTTCTCCAGGATGGGAATCTAAATCGGATTGGCAAATCTTTAAAACTTTGGCTAAAACATTCTCACCACTGGCTGAAAAACATTTGGGCATAAAAAAAGAGGTAGTGGCACTGCCTATGCAGCATGACTCGGCAGCAGAGTTAGCGCAGCCTTTTGGTGAAGTTAAAAACTGGAAAGAAGGAGATTGTGAGCCTATACCTGGCAAAACCATGTCGATCATTAAACTGGTTGAGCGTGCTTATGGGGATACTTACCGTAAGTTTATTGCGCTTGGTCCGTTGATGAACAAGCTTGGTAATAATATCAAAGGGATTGATTGGAATACTGATCAGGAGTACGAAGAACTTAAAAAACATAACAGCACTGTGAAAGAGGCAGGCGTTTCTTTTGGCATGCCATCATTGGCAGAAGATATTGAAGTGTGTGATTCTGTAATGCGTTTAGCACCAGAAACGAATGGTGAAGTTGCACATAAATCATGGACTGCACTCTCTAAAAAAACAGGTATAGACCATCATCATTTGTATGCAGGTCGGCATGAAGATAAGTTCACTTTCAAAGATATTCAAGCACAACCACGCAAAATTATTACAGCACCAACTTGGTCAGGTATTGAATCTGAGAAAGTGTCTTACACCGCAGGCTACACTAATATTCACGAGCACATTCCATTCCGCACGCTCACCGGTCGGGCGCACTTCTACCAAGACCATGAGTGGATGTTAGATTTTGGCGAAGGTTTTTGCACTTACAAGCCGATGGTAGATTTAGGTGAGTTAAATTCATTACCTAAATCTGTCACTTCTAAGCCACATTTAGAACTGAACTGGATAACACCGCACTCTAAGTGGGGAATCCACTCATCGTATCAAGATAACTTGCGGATGCTAACCTTATTTCGAGGCGGGCCTTATGTGTGGTTGTCAGAAGACGATGCCAAATCAGTCGGCATAGAAGATAACGACTGGGTAGAGGCTGTGAATCACAACGGTGCAACAGTTGCCCGAGCAGTTGTTTCTCAGCGCGTGCCACGTGGTATGGCGATGATGTACCACGCGCAAGAGAAAACTATCAACGTACCAGGCTCGCCTACTTCAGGTAAGCGTGGCGGTATTTTGAATTCAGTAACGCGTGTGATTATGAAACCTACCAATATGATAGGTGGATACGCTCAATTATCTTATGCCTTTAATTATTACGGCACAGTAGGTTGCCAGCGCGACACCATGGTGGCTTTACACAAAATTGCAGATAAAGATGTGGATTGGTTAGAGCGTCCACTAACGCCTGAGCGTGAAGCGCAACTTAACCCAGTTGGCATTGGTGCCAAATAAAAAGATAAAAGGAGAACATGATGAAAGTACGCGCACAATTCGCCTTTGTCTTTAACTTGGATAAATGCATCGGCTGTCACACCTGCTCAGTCACATGTAAAAACGTGTGGACCAACAGAAAAGGCGTCGAATACGCTTGGTTTAATAACGTGGAATCAAAACCAGGTGTAGGTTACCCAAAACAATGGGAAAACCAAGAGGTTTGGAATGGTGGTTGGGAGCTTAAAAACGGTAAGCTAGAACTCAAGTCTGGCAGTCGTACCAACAAACTGCTCAATATTTTTGCCAATCCTGATATGCCTGAGATTGACGATTATTACGAGCCGTTCACCTACAACTACGCACATTTGAAAAATGCGCCCTTGTCTGAAGCCACACCCACTGCCAGACCTATTTCACAAATTACTGGCGAAAGCATGGAGAAAATTCAGTGGGGGCCGAATTGGGAAGATGACTTGGCTGGTGAATACCACAAGCGTAGCAAAGACAAAAATATGGATAACATCCAAAAAGAAATGTATGGTCAATTTGAAAATACTTTTCATATGTATTTGCCACGTATTTGCAACCATTGCTTGAATGCCTCGTGCGTAGCGGCTTGCCCTTCTGGTTCTATTTACAAACGTGAAGAAGACGGCATTGTGTTGGTGGATCAAGATAAGTGCCGTGGTTGGCGCATGTGTGTAAGTTCATGTCCTTACAAAAAGGTATTTTACAACTGGGAATCAGGTAAGGCTGAAAAATGCGTGGGTTGCTACCCACGTGTGGAATCTGGTATGCCAACAGTGTGTTCAGAATCTTGCGTGGGACGCATACGTTATAACGGCATTATGCTGTATGACGCAGATCGTATTGAAGAACTCGCAAGCATGGAAGATACGCAAGATCTCTATGAGGCACAGCGCAGTATTTTCTTGGACCCAAATGATCCTGAAGTGATTAAAGCTGCACGTGCTGAAGGTATTAACGAAGACTGGTTGGATGCGGCACGTAATTCACCGATTTGGAAAATGGCGATGGATTGGAAAATTGCCTTCCCTATGCACCCAGAGTTCCGCACTTTGCCTATGGTGTGGTATGTGCCACCACTTTCACCTGTGCAATCTCAAATTGATCAGGGAAATTTGCCAGTTGGGCCTGATGGCGCAATTCCTGTTGCAGGCGCTATGCGCTTGCCAGTCCAATATTTGGCGAATTTACTCACCGCAGGCAAAGAAGCTCCTATTGAAAGTGCTTTGAATAAACTAATTGCAATGCGTAGTTATCAACGCTCAATCCATGTAGAAGGCAAGGTGGATACGCGTGCGATTGATGCAGCAGGATTAAGCGAAGACCAAGCCAAAGAAATGTATCGCTATTTAGCGATTGCAAATTATGAAGATCGTTTTGTGATTCCAACTGGACATACTGAAGAAACGCTGGACGATTCTTTCGGTTTTCAAGGCCAGAACGGTTTTACATTTGGCAATGATACTTCACGCGGAGTTTCAAAAATTACGTTATTCCCACGTCGCCGTAAAGACACGGTGGAGCCTAAAGAAGAAGCACCTAATAGTTAAGGAAAATATCATGCAAATCTATAAATTATTATCTGCTTTACTCGATTATCCGGACCAAGAATTGGTGGAGCATTTGCCAGAGTTACATGAGTTTGTGGTGAAAAACCAAGAAATTGACCACGCTGAACTAGAGGCTTTGCTAGGATTTTTAGCACATTTGAAAAGTGTGCCGGTAACAGAGCTACAGGCAGATTATGTGAAAACGTTCGATATGACAGCCGAGCACAGTTTGCATCTTACGCATCACTTATTTGGCGATGATAAAAATCGTGGTCCTGCGCTGATTGATTTGGGTGAGTTATATAAGGATTACGGCGTAGAAGTAGTGACCAATGAGTTGCCCGACTATTTGCCGCTAGTGCTTGAATTTGCTGCTTATATGGATGACAACGAAGCTACTGTGTTTTTATCAGATGCTAAGAAAGTGCTAGGCGTGTTGACTGAAAATCTTCAAAAAGCTGAAAGTCCATACGCAGCCTTACTTTCAATTATTGAGAATAGAGCGACGTTGACTAAATTGGCGGCTTAAGCGAATGACATCAAGGAGAACAAAATGAACCTACACAATTTTCTATATGGCGTGTACCCATATATCGCACTTAGTGTGTTTCTACTAGGTAGCCTTTTACGCTTTGATCGCGAGCAATACACGTGGAAAAGCGATTCCAGCCAATTACTATCTAAAGCTAATATGCGTCTCGGTAGCAATTTGTTTCACATTGGCATACTCGCTGTTTTGGGTGGTCACGCTGTGGGCTTACTTACGCCACATAGCTGGTTCCAAGGCTTGGGAGTTTCAGATATGGCACACCAAATGGTTGCGATTTGGGCAGGATCAATTTTTGGCATCATGTGCTTAATCGGCGGTGCTATCTTATGGGTACGTCGTATGTTTAATGCTCGGGTGTCTGCAGCCAGTCGCGGTTCAGATAAATTCATCCTTACTTGGTTACTTATTACATTGGTACTGGGTTTATCCACTATTCCTGTGTCTATTGGTCATGCTAACCACGGCAACCCAAGCGTAATGATTGCCTTGGCAGATTGGGTGCAAAGCATTGTTTACTTACACCCTAATCCAGCCTTGCTTGACGGGGTAGATACCATTTTTAAAGTACATCTATTTTTTGGGATGACTGTGTTTTTGGTGTTTCCATTTACGCGTATGGTACACGTTTGGAGCGCACCATTTGGATATGTCGCGCGACCATATCAAATTGTACGTAGTAAACGATTACGGTAAAAAAGATTTGCACCCATGCATGATGTTTCTAAATTTTTGAATGGTTTTCGGCGCTTCCAAAAGAACTATCTGGGTAAACGGCACGAGATGTTCGATCAACTAATCCAGCAAGGTCAGCACCCTCGGGTGCTGATGATTGCCTGTTGCGATTCGCGATGCGACCCTGCGCTGCTCACAGATTGCGATCCTGGTGATATGTTTGTAGTGCGCAATGTTGCCAACTTGGTTCCTCCCCATGTTCAGGCGACTTACTTTGCTGCAACAACATCAGCGATCGCATTTGCTGTGCATAATTTAGAGGTTGAGCACATCATTGTGATGGGACACGCGCAGTGTGGCGGCATCCATGCCTTGATGGAGCATAAAGAACCGACCTGTAACGAAGAGGAACTCATTGCTAAATGGTTAGGTATTGCAGAAGAAGCGCGTCAACAGGTGCTGAAAGAGTTTCAGCATAAGCCCATGCAAACACTAACACATGCATGTGAGCAATCTGCCATTCTGGTTTCATTAGAGAACCTGATGTCTTACCCATGGATTAGCAGTCGTGTGAATCAAGGAAAGCTTGCATTGCATGGCTGGTATTTTGATATGGAAAACGGTGATCTGTATGAATACACCCCTGAAGCTGGTGCTTTTCAGGTGTTAGTAGATAAGTTGGAAGCAGGACGATGAATGGGTGACATATTCGACACCATTTAATAACAGAAAAAAATTAATTTAAATCAATTTAAAAGTAAAGGATATGATGATGAACCAAAAATTAGGTATTGCTGTGTTGTCAGCGTTGTTTGCGATGTGGGCTTTGCCCGCTGTTGCTGATGAGCCTGCCAAAGCTGCTCCTGAAACCCTTCTGGACGCAATTAAACAGGGCAAACCGCTGACTAACTTCAGATTGCGTTATGAAAGCGTTGACCAAGAGGCTTTTCAACCAGCACCAAATGCTACTAAAAAACTAGATTCCGCTCATGCTTTTACACTACGCAGCTTAATCGGTTGGCAGACTGCACCCTTTCATAACTTTAGTTTCGCTGCGCAGATGACCGATGTGCATGAATTTAACGATAACTTTAACGATAGGCGTGGAAACTTAAGTGAACCAGGTAAAAGTAATTATGCCAATATCGTAGACCCAGGCTATACCGACATTAACCAATTATTTGTAGATTGGACGGGGATTAAAAACACCAAATTACGTCTAGGTCGCCAAATCGTCAATTTAGATAATGTACGTTTTGTGGGTGATATTGCGTTCCGCCAAAATACACAAGTCTTTGATGGTGTTTCTGTACTAAATAAAAGCATTCCAGACACCGAAATTTTTGCCGCACACTTTGATAAAGTTCGCCAAGTCAATACTGAGTTACGAAGCGGTAATATGGATTTATTGAATGTGAAGTATCGTATTTCACCTAGTGAATCATTAGTGGGTTATGGTTACTTTGTCGATATGGAGAACTTAAGCCAAAACGGCGGTAATCCGGCAGCAGTCAATACTGCTGCACAAGGTGGTAACGGTTTAGGCGCAAGTCAAGACCTCACTAAAACAGCTACAACAGATGCCAGCTCAAAAACCGTTGGTTTGCGTTTAGATGGTGTACGTAAAGTCAGCGATGATTGGAAAGTGCTTTACACCGCAGAATATGCAAAACAAAATGATTACGCAGGTGGTAGCCCACTAATTGATGCACATTACTTCAAGTTGGGTGGAGGGGCTGCTTATGATGTGTGGTCGATTAGGATTGATCATGAAGTGCTTTCTAGCAATAACGGCAAGTATGCTTTCCAAACCCCACTGGGTACTAATCACTTATTCCAAGGATGGGCAGATCATTTCTTAGCCACGCCGCGTCAAGGTATGGAAGACACGTTTGTGACTTTTGCGGGAAGTATTGAGAAAGCTAAGCTTTATGCTGAATACCATGTATTCAAATCCGATGAGCGCTATCAATCCCTAAATGGTCAGTTGGGAGATAAATACGGCACAGAGCTCGATCTGAGCGTCGCCTACCCGTTTACCAAAGAGATCACTGCTAAGCTTGAATATGCCAACTTCAATGAAAGTGACGTTTACGGCACATCAAAAGCGTCAACAAATGCAGCGCGCAAAGGTGACAAGGAAATCATCTGGGTCACTGGAATGTATACATTCTAAGCTCTCCTTTATGCAAAAAAACATCTATCCTTCTGAGTTAATTGATGGTTTCGGCCGCAAGGTTGACTACATCCGTTTATCAATTACGGATAGATGTGATTTTAGATGCGTGTACTGTATGTCAGAGGATATACAGTTCCTACCACGCGACGAGGTTTTGTCGCTTGAAGAGTGCTCTCGGTTAGTGAAAGCTTTTGTTTCACTCGGTGTAAAGAAAGTGCGTATTACCGGTGGCGAGCCTCTCATGCGCAAAGATGCACTATGGCTTTTTAATGAAATTGGCCATTTGCCTGGTTTAAATGAACTGGTTGTCACAACCAATGGCTCACAATTAGAACATCACGCATTAGCCTTGAAGCAGGCAGGTGTCCGCCGTATTAACATTAGCCTTGATAGCTTGGATGCAACGCGTTTTCGTCAAATTACCCGTGTAGGTGAGTTAGATAAAGTCTTACGTGGTATTGCAGTTGCTAAGCAAGTCGGCTTTGAAAATATTAAGCTTAACGCTTTACTCATGCGAGGCATCAATGATGATGAAGCTTTACCGCTAACCGCATTTGCTATTGAGCAGGGGTTGGACATCTCTTTTATTGAAGAAATGCCACTGGGTGAAGTGAATCATGTTCGTAGTGAAAGCTATGTTAGCAATGAAGAAACTCTCAGATTATTGAGAGCCCGCTATGATTTAATTAGTAGCAACGAAAGTACAGGTGGTCCTGCACGTTATTGGCGCATTCCAAACAGTCAAACAAAAATTGGCTTTATCTCACCACACAGTCATAACTTTTGTGAAGCGTGCAATCGTGTACGCATTAGCTGCAAAGGAGAGTTGTTTCTTTGTTTAGGCCATGAAAATAAGGTGAATTTAAGGCCGCTGTTAAGAGAGTACCCTCGTGATGAAAAATTGCTTAAACAAGCGATTATTGACAGTATGAAAGCAAAACCAAAAGGTCATGATTTCAATATACAGCGTGCAACGCCAGCAGTGATCCGCTTCATGTCTCATACAGGCGGTTAATAGTAAGTAGTTTTGAATTGCGCATTAGCCATCTGCAAAAATCTTTCTGTTGATTTGGTGTGTAAATTTTTAACAAGCGTCATTAGATTTTTATTATTAACAAAGTAGCTAATTATAAGAAGTGTTTTGGGGAACAATATGAATATGAATACTAGAGCAAAACTAATTTTATTATCAGCTATTCCAGCTTTAGCAATGATTTATTTTGCAGTTTCGACAAGTTTAGAAAAGCTATCTGTAACCAAAGAAATGTTGAAGCTTGAAACAATGATTGAGCTTTCAGTCAAAATGGGTGAAGTTGCGCATGAATTACAAAAAGAGCGTGGGATGAGTGCGCTTTTTATAGGTAGCAAAGGTGCAAAGTTTGCTAAAGAGTTACCTGAGCAACGAGTAAAGTCGGATGGAAAAGTTGAGGTCTTACAATCGGCAATAAAAGAATTTAATATTGCCAGTCAGGATGGGAATCTAGCCAAGGTACTGGATTCGGTAGTTAAAAATCTAGCCGAACTTAATGCAAAGCGAAGAAGTATTAGTGCACTAAGCTTGGCTGGTAGCGAGTCTGGATCGTATTACACTAAAACGATTGGCTCTGTGCTTGATGTAACGACTGAAATCTCTACATTGAGTAGTGATAGTGAAATTTCTCGCCGTTCAGCAGCCTATTCAAATTTACTTCAATACAAAGAGCGTAATGGTGTGGAGCGTGCATTACTAACTACAGTTTTTGCGGCAGGAGCATTTACACCAGAAACTCAAGCTAAATTCACCACTGCAACTGCAGCGCAAAAAATTTACAGTACTCTTTTTCAAACCTATGCAACGGATGAATTGACCGCGTTTTATAAAGAAAGAATATCAGGTAAAGCGGTTGATGAAGTCGCTCGTATGGAAAAAGTGGCTATTGAGAATAAACCTGTAATTAATGTTGAAACGGAAGTTTCTTCATTTGGCATTGAGCCAGAATACTGGTTTAAAACGGCTACTGAAAAGATTGATTTGATTAAAGATGTGGAAGAGAAAGTTTCAGCTGATTTGCTCGCAAAAACCAAGCAAGTTGAAGTGAATGCTAGAAATATTATGTTATTAAATGTTTTGCTTACTTTGCTTGTTACTTTAATCACAGGCGTATTTGCATATTTTGTATCACGTAACTTATTGCGTCAACTTGGCGGGGAGCCTGCGGATGCGGCTGATATTGCTAAGCAGATAGCCAACGGTAATTTATCGTCGCCAATTAAACTTAAACGTGGCGATACCATAAGCATTATGGCTGCAATGCATAATATGCAGCAAACGCTTAAGTCGCTGATAGATGAGCAGAGTATGATGGCTTCTGAAAATAAGGCTGGAAACTTGAAAGCGGTTATTGATGTGGCTAAGTTCCAAGGAGCCTATAGAACTATGGCTGAGAACGTAGATGGTATGGTACTTAATCAAACAGAAGTGATGCGTAAAACTACGCATTGTATTTCAGAGTTCTCAAATGGTAATTTTGATGCACCACTAGAGCGTTTCTCAGGTCAACGTGTGTTTATTAACGATGGCATGGAATTGTTACGTAGCAACATTAAGGCTTTTATCGCGGATATACAGAGTATGTCAGA
>CAYQZK010000042.1:12234-14378 GCA_964422015.1 uncultured Methylotenera sp. | reverse complement strand
GCCCAAAAACGGTTGATAGAACGACAGACTTTACGAATGAAAGGTAAGAGACTAGACCTTATAGATGATGAGATGACTCTTTTTTAGTTCAAGTCATCATCTATGTTGGGATGCTCGATTTAATTCCTTACCGCTGGTCCAGTGGCTGCATCAATGCCCAAGGCGGGTAGGGTAGAGAGTTCACTGTTATTTTGTACACCTTCTGCAATTGCGATTAAACCGATTGAATGGGCGATTAAGCACAGGCCTTTTAAGAAAGCTTGATTGCCTGTGTTGTTGTTGATGTTGCGAATTAATGAAGCATCTATTTTTATGTAGTCTAGCCCAAGATCATGCAGTTCCCCTAAGCGCGATATTTGTGCGCCTACATGTTCAACCCCAATTTTGCATCCAAGTGGTTTAAGGGTTTTACAGAAATACCTAAATTCTTCTAGGTGATTGAAGACTCCATCTTCTGGTACCTCTAGCCATAAGTGTTGTGCTGCTTTTGGATTGCTCTTGAGTAAAGCAGCTAATTGCTTAATATAGACTTTGCTTCGCATAGCGCCAGTGGATACATTAAGGCCAATAGGCTGACTTCCATTTGCAATAGAATCAACAGCAAATTCGAGTACTTGATCGTCAATACGAGTGATTAAATTAAGTTTAATTGCCCACGAGATGAAGTCTGCAGCAGATAGCCAGTTGCCATTTTCCTCTAATTGCAGTCGCACTGGACTTTCATTATGAATGAGCTCTCCAGATGTGGATTGGACAGGGAATTCAGCTAATTTTAGACGTTTTGTGTCCAATGCTGTGTTGAGCATATTGCGCCATTCTACTTCATCACTATTTTCATAATTGTTAGTGTGGTTTTGATTAATTAAATGAATGATATTGGCTTCATCAGGTGTTGGATTTTCCTTGTTGGTAGAAACTAACTGATTTAGGCCTTCTAGTTTGTCTTCCTTGCTAATTTTGTGTGAGGTTGTTGATAAGTCGAAACCATCTTCTATATTTTGTTTTTCAAGAATATTTTTTATTTGAGTCTCTAGAGTATGTTGATCCACTGGCGTGTTGGAAAAAACTGCAAAATCAGCCCCGGTGAGACGTCCTGCTATTAATGTATTCGATTCGTGACACATCGCTTGTATTGCATTACCCATGCTTTTTAGTAGCGCATCGGTTTCTGCACCACCAATTCTTTTATTGATTTCAGCTAGGTTATTAATATGTGTGATGACGAGTGCACCTTCATGAAAAACCTCTTCATTTGCTACTGTTGTGCTGATTCTGTTAATAAAATACTTTCGATTCATGAGGCGCGTTACCGCGTCGTAATTGGCTTCAAGCCGAAGTTCCTCTAGAAGCAAAGATTGCTCTTTAAACATTTTCTTAATGCGTTGTGAGAGCCTGTTCATAGCCTTGGCTAAAGTTTTAAACTCGAAAGTATTAGGCTCATCAATTGAGATGAAGTTTTGATCAGCAATTGCTTCAGCCAGATGAACCATTTCACTTAATGGTTTTAGGATTCTCTTTAGCATGATGGTGCCAATTAAGCCCATAACGGCAGCTATGATGATGCTCCAGAATAGGGTCGATAAAGTGCTACTCCATAAGTCGTTATAAGCAAATTCTGTTGTGCTTTCTAAAGATAAAGTGCCATATTGTGACCATCCATTTTGGATTAGGGCTACTCCAGGTGGGGCGCTGATGTGTATCAAGTTGCTAAACCAAGTTGGCACATCTGGGGTTTTATGTGTATTTTTACGCTCAGTTAATAACTTGCCGGTAGGGTCGGTGAGTTTGATGTATTGATAGTGACCATTGTCAAATTGGGCCGATAGCATCAAGTCAATCACAACCGGGTCTTTTTCCATTTGCGATATGGAGAGTGCTAGAGATACCGCGTTATCAATGTTTTTCATCTCAAGCTGCTTTTGTAAGGTATGCTTGATCGATAGGGTATTGACAATCATGTTGGCGCTAAATGTGAACACCATGATGATGATGATGGCAATCCATAATTTTTTAATGAGTGACATGGTGGTTCCTTATTGTAAAGACTCTATACCATCCGTTTTAATGCGGACAAGTAAATTACGCCAGCGTGAAAGACTGGTTAAAGAGTCGGTCTTTGTGGAGTTAGCTCCTCCAGTCCAAAG
>CAYQZK010000042.1:4120-12134 GCA_964422015.1 uncultured Methylotenera sp. | reverse complement strand
TTACCTAAAGACTCTAAAGGAGTTGCCCAATAGTCAGATTCGCCCCAGATGTTAATGTCTTCATCGAAGTATTTAATTTCAGTATTAAAAAACGTATTAATTTCTTTAACTTTTTGAAGTTCAGATGCTGATTTAAGCTCATTAAGCGTGTTTTGAAGTCTTAGTATGGAATTGCGGGCAGGCTCTCCGTATCTTTCGTGAGCAAGGCTAGCTAATTTACTAAAGTCTGTTGCATAGGATAGGTGAAGCGCAATAAAAAACAACCCTATACTTAAGGCAAGCTTAATTAAGATGTTTTCTGTGGCTTTGCCAAAAAAGAGAGTAAACAGTTTAATAGCAGTATTCTCGCGCCAATATGAGCAATATATTTTGTAATATCTCAATATCCCTAATTCTAGAGGTATTTAGCAATGTAATGTAGAATGATTGCCGTTTGTGCCGCCAATCTGGAATTTAAAATTTTGAATGTATTAAGAAAAATAAATTTTAATTGTATTTCTGTTGTTTTTAAAACTATCTGCCGTTTACTTCTGCCGATAGTTGTGTTGTTGTCGTCATTAAATGCAAGTGCTGAAGCTGCTTTTACGTTGCAGAAGTTGATTGAAAAAACGGTTACTTCTAATCCTGAAGTCCAAGTGCGATATCATAACTTTAAAGCCGCAGAGCGCGAGCAGGATGCAGCACGAGGTGGTTTTTTGCCTCGTGCAGATGTGACAACTACTTTCAGGCGGCAGGAGCAGATGACGCCTAACATCAATAACACGGCTAATCCAGAAAGCCAAACTCAGCTTGTTTTGCGTCAGATGCTTTTTGATGGATTTGCTACACGAAGTGAAGTCAATCGTTTGGGACATGCATCACGTGTGCGTTATTACGAGCTACAAAGTGCAATGCAAAATATCGCACTAGAAACAGTAAAGGCATATATAGATGTACAACGCTATCGTCAGCTTTTAAGCTATGCACAAGATAACTATGTAGTACATAAGCAATTTTATGATCGTATTGAAGAGCGCGTTACGGCAGGAGTCGGGCGGCGAGTTGACTTAGAGCAAGCTAACGGACGTTTTGCTTTAGCAGAAGCAAACTTGCTGACGGAAGTGACTAATTTGCAAAATGTGACTGCACGTTACCAAAGACTTACTGGTGAATTACCCCCTGCAGATTTGCCTGAAGTAGAGTTCTTTAAAGCAGGTGTGGCGCCAACTTCAACTGAAGCATTACAGCTTGCTTATCAAAAGAATCCTGAAATCCTGTCGACGATTGAAAATATCGTTGCAACACAGCAAGAGGTTGAATCTAAAAAATCTAGGTACTATCCAAGACTTGATTTGCAAGCTAAAAAGAATCTGCAAAACAGTAGTGATGGCGATAACAGCATCGTAGTTGCTGACCTTTTAGAGTTAACAGCGTCTTTTAACTTGTTTAACGGCTTTACAGATCAAGCAACGATTGCTCAGACTGTTGATAAGCTTAGCTCTGCTGAAGACTTGAGAGATAAAGCTTGTGTCGATACTCGCCAAACATTAGCCATTGCCTATAACGATATACAAAGTTTAAAAGAGCAATTGAAATACCGAGATCAGCATCAATTGTCTATCGAAAAAGCACGTGAAGCCTATCGTAAACAGTTTGATATTGGTCAGCGAACCTTGCTAGATCTGTTGGATACTGAGAATGAGTTTTTTCAAGCACGGCGCACTTATACTATTACTGAGCGTGATTTATACACTGCATACGCGCGCACTTACGCAAGTCAAGGTGATTTATTAGCCAAGTTGGAAGTGGTGCGTTCAGATTTGCCAGATGTAGTTGAAGCTAGTTATATGGAAAATTATAAGATTTGTCAGGCAGTAGCGCCTGAAGCTGTTCAAATTGATAAAGCGGCTCTTGTTGCTAAAGCTAGACCTCTTAATACCGATGCGAATGATAAAAAAACCGTGCCGCAGGCTAAACCAGCTGTTGCGCCAGTAGTTCCACCCGTAGCCTTAAAAGATGACTCCAATAGAGTGGTGCCTGATGTGCAGTTTGAGACCAATAGTGCAAGGATAAAAAAGGTTTCTTACGAGGTGCTGGATAATGCTGTAAAAACAGTTAAAGGCTGGGGCTCTAGCAAAGTTGAAGTTGCTGGGCATACAGATAAAAGAGATACTTCAAAAGAAGAATACAATCTTGATTTATCTCAACGTCGCGCTAAGGCAGTTGCTGATTATCTTGAATTGCAAGGTATAGACCCTGCGCGTTTCATTGTAAAAGGCTATGGATACTCTCAGCCAATTGCCGATAACGATCCTAAAAAAGGCAGTGAGGTTAATCGTCGAGTTGAGTTAATAAGACAGAAAAACTAGCGCGCTACTATTTTTTTAGGCAAAAAAGCTTGCAATCTAAATTCAAAGAGCTAGTCAAAATTGCATTAATGCATTTCTAATTTCCGTTTCGTTTAAACCTTTGCCAATTACCACAATACGTGATGTTTGGTTTTCTTCAATCCAACCTTCAAGCGGAGTTGGGGGGTAGGGCGTAAAGTGCACGGCATGAATAGCCAGTGGTGCCGGCTGGTCAGTTGCATGGATTATGCCTTTCAAGCGCAGTAAATTTTTACCGTAGGTTTGGCAAAAACGCAACAAGTGTGGCTTTAAATCTGCCCAGCGTAGTGGGCTAGGCATGGTTACGGTAAAGCTTACAATGTCATCATCATGTATTTTACTGTTTCTTGGTAACGTACCTTTGGGGGTGTTGGATTTACTTGGTGCACGTAGCCAGCGTTGCGGTTCTGCTTGCTTGCTGGTGAAATTAAATAAACCAACATCAATCACAAAAGCGGGGTCCAATTGACCATGTGTAATGAGGTGTTGTGTTGCTCCGGTGTTAATCGCGTTGAGCTTTTCTTGCAAGGCGTTGATTTGTTCGGCGCTCGCTAAATCTGTTTTGGTGAGTACCAATACGTCAGCTACGGCGGCCTGTTTCAATGCCTCGGTATTGTCTGTAAGTTGTTGTAGGCCATATACGCTATCAATCGTAACCACCACCGCATCAAGTCTGTAGGTGGATTCAATTACTGGCTCATTCATCAAATTAGCGAGTATCGGCCCTGGGTCCGCCATACCTGTAGTTTCGATGACTAAGCGTTTGAATTCTGGTATGGCTTGTAGTGCACGCTTAAAAAATAAATCACGCATGGTATCTGCCAGCTCATTTTTTAAGCTACAGCAAAGACAGCCAGAACTTAACAATACTGTGTTGTCTGCAATATGTTCGCTTTCAATATTTTGTGCCAAGTTGCTGTTGGCAAATACCTGGTCTAGCCCTGCATCACCAAGCTCGTTGATAATAATGGCGGTGTCATGCATCGCAGGGTGATGAAGTAGTTTGTTGAGTAGGGTGGTTTTGCCACTGCCTAAAAAGCCAGTGAGTAAAGTGACGGGTATGCGTTTATCCATGGTGATATTTTATCTCGCATTAAAGTGAAACCACTAATACAAGGTAAAATGAGCGCAATTTCGCACTAAAAGCCCATCCCAGCATGAATGTATTTTTTGAAGAAGACGGCAGTTTTAAAGTTGCCTCCATCATGACCGAAGCGCAAGGTTCTTTGCAGATAGAATCAGCCAGCGGTAAGCGTAGTAAAGTAAAAGCCAATAACGTGCTCATGCGTTTTGAAACTCCTTTAGCAGGCTTTATGGATGCGGCAAATGCTGAAGCTGATACGCTGGATTTGGATTTTTTGTGGGAATGCTGCACTGAACCAGATTTTGGTGATGAGTTTGGTTTTGAGGCGTTTGCTCAAGAGTATTATGGCCGTAAACCTACCCCTATAGAAGCCGCTGCAATTGGTCTTAAATTACACAGCGCGCCCGTATATTTTAATCGTAAAGGTAAAGGGCGCTATAAGGCAGCGCCTGCTGAAATATTAAAGGCCGCATTAGCTGGGCTTGAGAAAAAACGCTTGCTGGCTGAAAAGATGGCGGGGTTTGTTGAGCTGTTGAAGGCGCATCGCGTGCCTGATGAGCTTATGCAAAAGTTAGACATGTTACTGTATGAGCCAGACAAGAACTCTTTTGAGTATAAAACCTTAGATGCTGCTTCTGCTGAGATGCATCTCAGTCATATCAAATTATTACAAGCTTGTGGTGCTATTCCCTCCGCGCACGATTTTCATTTAAATGCATTTTTGCGTGAATATTTTGCCAAAGGCACTGATTTTAGCTCAGAAGAAATAGGCGCTATTCCTGCAGACTTGCCAATGGCTGATGTTGAAGCTTTTAGTATTGACGATAGTACTACAACTGAAATTGATGATGCTTTTTCAATTAAGCAGATGGAAAACGGCATGACGCGTGTGGGCATACATATTGCTGCGCCCGCTTTGGGTATAAGCTCTGATAGCGCGCTGGATAAAGAAGTGATGAAACGTCTTTCTACGGTGTATATACCAGGTCATAAAATCACCATGTTGCCTGAGGCGGCGATTCGACCTTTTAGTTTGGATGAGGGTGAGATTAAGCCGGTGTTATCTTTGTATCTGCACGTAGCCTCAGACTTTAGCGTTGTGCAGCGAGATTCAAAAGTTGAGCTCATTCGGATTGCAGATAATCTGCGTCATGATACTTTGGAGCCATTTTTTAATGAAACTACATTAGAGGCAGATAGCGGCCATCCTTATTGGTCAAAACTGTTATTTCTGTTTAATTTGGCCGAATCTTTAGAGAAAGTGCGTGGTAAGTATGATCCAACAAAACCACCGCAGATCGACTATAACTTTTACATTAATGATGGTGTGATTAGTATTGTTGGTCGTCGCCGAGGCTCGCCTATGGATAAAGTGGTGGCAGAACTGATGATTGAGGCAAACAATCAATGGGGTGCATTATTGGCAAATCATGATGTGCCTGGGTTATACCGTGCGCAAACAGGTGGTAAGGTGTTTATGACGACGCGTGTTGAACCGCATCAGGGCTTAGGCGTGGCGCAGTACGCGTGGAGCACTTCGCCGCTGCGTCGTGCCGTAGACTTAATCAATCAGCGTCAGTTAATCAGCGTGGTGGATAATACTGAGCCCGCGTATCCAAAAAATAGCGAAGCCCTCACTATGCATATGCGAAACTTTGAGCAAGTGCATCAGGCGTATATGGAGTTTCAAACCAAGATGGAGCGTTACTGCTGTTTGCAATATTTGATTCAGGAAAATTTTCAGAGTTTACGCGCTACCGTATGGCGTGAAAATTTGGTTAAGCTAGATGAAGTGCCTTACATTACTAAAGTGTATGGATTGCCTGAGTTGAAGGCCGGAACTCGTATCAACCTGCAGGTGCAGGAGATTGATACCTTGATGATGGAGTTGCGGACCAAGTTCTTAGGTGTGCTAGAAGATGAGCCTGCGACTTCTTCAGCACTAGAGACTGAAGAGGACAGCCAAGAGGAGCTTGCATAGTGTTTCGTGTAGCCAAACATTTAATCCGAGATTTAACAGGATTTGGTAGTGACAGTGTTGATGTCAGCGAAGCCGATGGTGTGCGCTCCTTGCACCTAGGTTCGGCTACCGTGCAAAGTTCTATGCGGATTAAAGACCCATTTGCCTTAGCTTTGGTTTATTCGCGAGGCATGATGTGTTTTTTACTGTTTAATTCAAATGTTAAGAAAACGCTTTCTATCGGCTTGGGTGGTGGCTCTATTCCTAAGTATATGCATGCTTACTGCCCAGAAATTTTTAGTAAAGTGATTGAGATTAATCCAAAGATTATTCAGGTGGCACGTAGCCAATTTTATGTGCCAGAAAATGATAATAGGCTAGAAGTACTTGAGGGCGATGGCTTGCAATATTTAGCTGAGCACGAAGATGACACGGATGTGCTATTGATTGATGCCTTTGATGGTAATGGAATTCCACCTAATTTTTGCAGTCAGGATTTTTTTGACCAATGTTCAAGTGTGCTTAAATACGATGGTATTTTGGCGATTAATCTTTGGGGCAGCGACAAGAATTTTGATGTGTATTTGCATCGTATTGAACAAAGCTTTAATGGAAAAGTGCTAGTTTTACCGACAGGAAAGCCAGGCAATATTGCCGTATTTGGCTTTAAACGCGAGCCCGCTGATTTACGTTTAGCCAGTTTACGCGAAAGAGCCAAGAAATTGGAACAAACCCACAAAATCGAGTTTTTGCAATTTGTAGAAAAATTTGCAGAACATAATTCAAGCAGTAATAACCGACTTTTTATGAAAAGTGACGCGTAATTTATGGCACAGCAACCAGTAGCAACACAGAACCAAGCACCTAATCGTTATTTCGCTACTTGCCCACGTGGCTTAGAGCAACTACTCGTTGATGAGTTGATGCAAGCTGGTGCAAAGGCGGTTAAGGCTACCGATGGCGGCGTAAGCTTTGATGGAAGTTGGGCAGTTTGTTATACCGCTAATTTACACTCACGTATTGCCACACGTATTCTATGGCAAGTGGGACGCGGCAAATATCTTAATGAAGAAGACCTGTTTAATGCAGCATATAAACTCAACTGGCCACAGTGGTTTGATGTGAAGCATGATTTCATGGTGAAAGTCACTGGCGTTAAATGTCCGTTGAAAAGCCTAGAGTTTGCTACGCTAAAAATTAAGGATGCGGTGTGCGATAAATTCAGGTTGGCTGTAGGCAGTCGTCCTTATATTGATACTAAAACACCAGCAGTGCGTATCCATGCTTATTTGGCGGCTGATGAGTATCAGTTTTATGTGGATACCTCTGGTGCAGCTTTATACCAGCGTGGCAATCGTGGTGCGAGTATTGAAGCGCCTCTACGTGAGAATCTAGCAGCAGGTATCTTGAAGTTGTCAGGCTGGCAAGCTGGCCAACCTTTATTAGACCCCATGTGTGGTAGTGGTACTTTTTTATTAGAAGCAGCCATGGTTGCCTTGAATATAGCACCAGGGTTGAACAGAAGTTTTGGGTTCGAAAAACTAAAAACTTTTGAATCTGATACATGGAAAAAAATAAAAAATCAGGCATCAGCTAAAGTTAAACCTGTTTCTTTTCAGAAGATTTATGGCTCAGACCTCGATTTACGTGCAGTGCGTGTAAGCAAGCAAAACATTGAAGCGGCAGGTTTGCTTGAGGCTGTGCAGTTGGCACATACCGATATGGTCAATGTTTTACCGCCAGCAGATAGTGGCGTATTGATTGCGAACCCGCCTTATGGTGTGCGTATTGGAGAGGATGAAGAGCTTGCCGCGCTTTACCCCAAAATGGGGGAGGCACTTAAGCGTAAATTCGCTGGCTGGAATACTTACTTCTTAACCAATGATTTACGCATGCCTAAGCTGATGCGCCTTACACCAAGCAAGCGCACGCCCTTATTTAACGGCCCATTAGAGTGTAGATTATTTGAAATTAAGATGGTGGCGGGTAGTAACCGAAAAGATCGAGATGAGGCTAAACAGAATGACTGATTCAGTTTCTGAACTGCAAGCTAAAATCAACGCTTTTGTGGAAGAGCGTGATTGGGCGCAGTTTCATTCGCCTAAAAATCTAGCAATGGCGATGATTGTAGAAGCGGCTGAGTTGGTTGAGCATTTTCAGTGGAGTACTGAAACAGAAAGTTTTGAGCTGAATGCTGAAAAACGTGAGCAAGTGGGGCACGAGTTGGCAGATACGTTTGTTTATTTGTTACGGATTGCTCAAGTGCTCAACATTGATTTGATTGATGTGGCCAACAAAAAAATTGCGCTTAACGCGCTTAAGTATCCAGTAGAAAAAGCAAAAGGCAGTAACGCGAAATATACTGAATATCTGTAAGTGAATTGAATATAGGAGCACTGATGATTAGTGCTCCTATAGAAATCAACTATTTCAATACAGCTAAAGCCGCTTCATAGTTGGGCTCGCTAGTAATTTCACTCACCAGTTCACCATGTAGCACTTTATTATTTTCATCCAATACAACAACTGCACGTGTAGTTAAGCCTGCCAAGCTGCTATCTTTTATTGCAACACCATAGCTTTCAGCAAATGCCGCGGTGTTAC
>CAYQZK010000042.1:0-4110 GCA_964422015.1 uncultured Methylotenera sp. | reverse complement strand
ACAAAAGCGGTTTTGGGCAAAAGGTAAATCTGCTGAAATGCATAGTACAACTGTGTTACTTAAACTTGCCGCACTTTGGTTAAAAGTACGTACTGAAGTAGCGCATGTCGGCGTATCAATGCTTGGGAATATATTTAATACTTTGCGCTTGCCAGAGAAATTAGCTAATGAAACGTCTGTTCTGGCTTTGTCTGCTAGGCAGAAGTCTGGTGCAGTTTGACCTTTTTGTGGAAATGTTCCACCAATTTCAACGGCGCCGCCTTTGAGTGTTACTGTGTTTGACATATTTTTTCTTCCTTTAATTAAAGTTAACTTTCACTTAAATAACCAATTGTCATAGTTTGGTTATGTAGAACGCTGTCGCAAGTATTAGGACGTGGTGCAAATTCACCGTATGAATAAAACCCCGTAATTGCTGTTTGTGGGCCGAGTATTTGATGTACCAACTGCACTTCATCAGCCACCTGTGCAGCCATAACGCCTTTGCGACCTACGCAGCTAACGCATATAGCTAAACCATTTTGACTATTGTTGATATGGTTTGCAACCAAGTGTGCAGCGTCGCCAGCGCCTTGAACTAAATGATCGTGTGTGGATTGGCAAAAACGGACTGTTTCACCTTCGTCAACATTACCAGCAAAGGTAAGGCTGCTGTTGGAAGCGTCGACAGCAAGTAAGGTACGAATTTTTTCAATGTCGCGTTTACCATCTTCAATAATAGCAAATGGAAACTTTAATCCACTACCTGGCAGTCCTTTAGCCGAGTGGTCACCAATGTACATACGGTAAAGTGGAAGGGCTGGCTTGCCATCTAACTCATAAACCACGTTTTTAACTGATTTTGTGACTTTACGTGGTGGGCCGTAAGGTCGCCAGCCACGACCTACACCTGTGGCAGCAACGAGTTTATCTCCATATAATCCGACTGCAATAACCAAGCCTTCAGCAATCGTTTCATTAAACATTTGCATAGTTTTAGTAAAATTAAAGCCATCACCAGCCATGCCTCCCATCACAGGGATTTCCCCCAGAACACTTTTAAGTCCATCAAGTAGTTCAGAACCGTTTACGTGTAATCCATCAGCGTAAACTAATACAGCCTTTAAATTATCCATTTTCAATTGTTTGGCAAGGCTTGCAGCCGTTTCAAATGAACTCTGCATGTTGGTCATTTGTGTAGATGCGATACGCTGTAGAGTTTTTTCCCACTGAATGGAGGTGATTTGTAAGCTGTCATCAAACACCCCAGTAGCATTGATTTCACCTGATGTGGAGCATCCAACTATTTGTGCTGTGGGGTAGCGTGCTTTTAATGTGCTGAGCAGGTTGTTATCATTAAAACGCTTAACTGAGCCGAATACGAGGACTAGATTAGCTGAAATGAGCGGCGAATTTATTGGCAAAGTGCTTAATGTTTTATCTGCCGTTAATGACTCTTGCCTTACTATCATACAGACCCCTTGAATTTCGGCTTTAGCCTTAATTTCACGTTAAAGTAGCTTTGATATTTATTTGAATGTTACTTCTTGTTACATTTTTTATTATAGATGACGATTGTGCATGATTGAAACCAAAATATTATTTCTTTAGTAAACACGTAGATAGTGTTGCTAATTATGTGAAACTCTATATAAAATGAACCCTAATTAGCACTATGAAGTGTTCGAATTATCCGCTGTGTTTCAATAATGGGAGTCTGTTGGTGAGTCAAGAGATATTGATCCAAAGAAAGTCGGCGCATGACTAAAGCGGTGTCTCCGATAAAGGTCATGGTGATTGACGACAGTATTACTATCCGTCGTAGTGCTGAGATATTTCTTAAGTCTGCCGGTTGTACGGTAATTTTGGCTGAAGATGGTTTTGATGCGCTGGCTAAAATTTCTAATGAACACCCTGATTTGATTTTTGTGGATATTATGATGCCACGCCTTGATGGCTATCAAACCTGCTCGTTAATCAAACGCAATGCTCGTTATAAATCTACCCCTGTGATTATGCTTTCTAGTAAAGATGGTTTGTTCGATCGTGCGCGTGGTCGCATGGTTGGCTCAGATCAATATCTGACTAAACCCTTTACTCAAGATTCCTTAATTGAGACGGTGCAAGCTTACGCTGAGGCCATTAAAAATAACCAAGATGAGGCAGAATAACTATGGCAATTCATAAAATTTTAGTGGTAGATGACTCCGCGACAGATCGGTTTTTTTTAACAGAGTTACTAGAAACATCTGGTTTTGAAGTTGTTGGTGCTGAAAGTGGTGAAGAGTGCTTAGCAAAGGTTGGGGCTAATCCACCAGATTTGGTGTTGTGTGATGTTGTTATGCCTGGCATGACGGGTTTCCAAGTGACAAGAACACTAACGAAAGACCCTAAAACAGCGCATATTCCTGTGGTCTTATGTACAGGTAAATCACAAGCTACCGATCTAGTTTGGGCAATGAAAATGGGCGCTAAAGCCTGCGTGACTAAACCAGTAGTTGGTGCAGATCTTTTGTCGCTCATTCAAACACTAGGTTAGTTTACAGATATACGAAAATAGGCTTACATTTTGGCAAAATCTTCACTACGTGAGTTTCAAGAGGGCATACTGTTTAAGCTTAAGCAGGCGGCAGAGCAGGGTGAAACAGTATCAACCTCGCGTTTGGGAGTCACTGTAGGTTCAAAAAAGATATTGATTCATTTAAGTGATGTGCGTGAGGTACTGCCTATGCCATCAGTGTTGGGTGTTCCGCTAACGCAACCTTGGTTTTTGGGAGTGGCAAACATACGTGGTAATTTATATAACATCACTGATTTGGCGCATTTTATTGGCTTGCCGGCGACAAAAAAATCATCAAGTAGTCGAATTGTATTATTGAGCTCTGAAATTACAACGCAAGCAGCATTGATGATAGATAGCTTAGTAGGTTTGAGAAATACTGAGGTGATGCAGGCAAAAACTTCTCCTGACTCAATGCATGGAAGTGCATATTTAAGTCATCAGTCTTTTGAAGATGCAGAGGGCAATGAATGGTTTGAATTGGATGTAGGTGCACTAGTGCAAGATAAAGTATTTATTCAACCTACTTTAACTTAAGTGTTTTAGATCTTAATAATGATATTCCACATATGCAAAATAAAGCATGGTATTAAAACAAGAGGCTCAAAATGGCATTAAATCTCGAAACTATTAAAAATCTGCCACAAAAAATCAGTGCTATGCTGAACTTAAAAAAGAGTGATGTAGATAATATTGATCCTATTGGTGATCACACATCTAAGATTGCTGGATTAACTTCAGATAGCCGACATCTCTTTCTACAAATTATCGCGTTTATGTTGTTTGCAATGCTGAGCTTCTGGGTGATTAATCAGGTTCGAGTGAATGGTCCAATTTATAAGACTTTAAAAGAATATCAGGATTTGACAGCCGACACTTCACCGCCACCTTTGTATCCACTGAGTGCATTTGCTTCATATAACGAGGCTTATGTAGCTTCTATTAATTTTAATAATGAAAAGCGTGATGTTTCTTTAGCAACAGCAGCTGCCGATGAAAAAATGTTTAGGCAACGTGCAGAATATTGGCGGAAAAATTTGGATAATGCTGAGCTTCAATCTTCTTTAAATGAGGTGATTTTAGCGGGTAATAAATTTTTCAGGGTGGCAAACAAGCAATTTATTCCATCATTGTCATTAGGTACAGAAGCAGCATCTGCTCCATTGTCAGATTTGACGGCAGCTTTTGCCGCAACAAAGCTGGCAGGGGATGCGTTTAACTCTGCAATTAAAAAACAAAATGATGCGTTAGTGCAATCGCAAACGAATTTTATTAAATTAGTGTTATTTGGTTTGTTGTTTTTAGGTTTGGTTTTGGTGGTGCTGATGCACTTGTATGGACAAAAACAAATTAAACAAACGAATGCTTTGATTAAACAATCAGCCGACTTGCTAAAGCAAACAACAGCACTTAATGATGAGTTGACTCAACAAGGTGAAAATAACCAACAAGCGATTGGTGATTTATTATTTGAGATGGGTGACTTAGCAGATGGCGACTTAACTGTTAAAGCGCAAGTGCGTGAAAATATTGCCGGCGCGATTGCGGATTCGATTAACTATACGATTGAT
>CAYQZK010000041.1:8179-14389 GCA_964422015.1 uncultured Methylotenera sp. | reverse complement strand
CAGTGTTTTGCGTGGCAAGACTCCAAAAAAAGCATCTCGGATGAGTCTTTCAAAGGATGTTTCCACAGTAAAAGTTGTGCTCCCAAACACACCGACCACATTATCATTTGACAGCACCCCAACTGACATCTCGAGCCAATTAGGATGTGGGATAGTTTGCACATCAATAAAGGCAATAAACTCAGAATTTGCGAGACCGAGACCGATGTTTCTAGCCTGCCCAGGGAAGGCTTGATGAGGATGAGCATAATGCAAGGCTATACCACTCGCCTCACACAGCACTGAAATATCTACCGAACTTACAGCGTCATGAGCCGCACAAGAATCAACAATGATAATTTCAGCTGGCTTAACTGTCTGACAGCAAACAGACTCAACAATTTTAAACAAATCATGGTGAGCATGATTGCTGGGAATGATTACTGAAACTTCAGAGTCAACTGTCATAATATTTTTCGTATAAATCTTTGACTGCTAAAGATGTCGAGGAACATGAGAAATTATTTTCCACAAAACACCTTGCCTCTGCACTGATTTTTTGTCTAGCCGATTCAGTGAAGTAGCGCATTATTCTTTCTGCCCAATCAAAAGGAGCATCTGAATAAAGTAATACCCCAGACTTCCCATCATCAATCAACCAATCTGTGACTCCCGGCAAATTATTAACAAAACATGGAAGAGCACATGCCATTGCTTCTAAAAGAACATTAGGTAACCCTTCACGAATACTAGGCATAATAAAAACATCCGCTATTTTCATATACTCATCAACATGAAAGGTATTCTCAACAAAATGAATTGACGGAAGCACTCCTCGGTTGATGGCATCATTTCTTATTACTTCAATAATTTCATCGTTCACCTCAAAAAATCCTCTGGTATGTCCGATAAATATTATTTTCACGTTGGGATTTTTTTCATGCAAAAACAACCATGCTTCATAAGCAAGCATCGGTCTTTTTTCCGGAGAAAAATGACCTACAAACAACACGATACGGTCTGTTTCAAGAAAATCATACTCATACTTTAGCTTATTTTTTTCGACTGTGGAAAGAGATGAGAACTTTTTCAGATCAACGCAATTTGGAATAAAGCAATATTTACTTTCGGGCAAACCAGCTTTTTGGAAGGATGAAAAAAATGCTGAACTTAATCCAATATAAGCATGGCAACATTTAAATAACTGCCAGAAAAAGAACGAGCTTTTTCTTACGCTTAATGGATCATCTTGTCCAAAGGATGTCATCTTTAAAATGACTTTTTTATTGCATATTCGGCTGATGGCTATAACAATCGCATTTCTTTTTGAAAAACCATGAACATGAACCAAATCAGTTTTCATTAGCATATTTATCAAATAAAGAAAAAACCGTAAAAACCCAAAAATGTATTCAAGTTTTTGATACTTTGGCATTAGCACCCTAGTTACTAGCACATCTTCGACATATTCACTCCCAACATTAGACCGATTATTTGTGCCCGCTAATACTGAAAAAGCAATTGAGTCAGACATATTCCTAATCAATTGCATACACTGAAGAACTGCCCCATTAATTTCCGGATAGTAAACTCCAGTAATCATCAAGACCTTTATTTTTTCTTTAGGCGGCATACAGCTCATAAAACAAAATACCATCCATAATTTAATTTACAAATCAACACTGTAATAGCACCACCACAAATCAAGCATCAACAATCTAAACAGTCGCTCACCATTATTAAAACTTCTATCCAGCCCATTTAACAAAACTTGAACAATATATCCATCAAAAATGTGTGCAGATGAGATGCTTTAAAATAAATGTTTGATAGCATTCACTAACACCGCACATCACCAATGAATATTTTACTTTTGCTCATTGCAATCTGCGACCATAAGCAGTTCCAGCCATTGTTTAGCCAAACCAACACCGTTGTAGCAATTAAACCAACTCTTGGCGGCACTACCAATTTCCGCAAGCTTGCCAGGATTGTCAGCCATGTGAAGAAAATGAATTAGTATGTCTTCTTTCTGACGAACTGGCAGCATTGGCGGTGGCGGATAGCCATAAAAAAGTTCAAACTCCTCAAATTGAAAATTGAACCCTTGAATAAGCGGCTTACCACTGGCGAGTGCCTCCCAGCCTGTACCACCCCATATCACATTAGAAACTTCATAAAACTCCCCCACACAAACTGATGATCGTGAAATCAACCACATCAAATCCTTACGATCCATTATTGGTAAAAAAATAACATTTTTATTTAACTTCAAATCTTTTACTAATTGTTTAGCTTCATTAACATCAGGACCATATTCAACAATTGCTAGTATAGGGTTTAGATTAGGGCGAAGTTTTATAAATTGGGCAAATGCATGAATTACCCAATTGTTATTTTTATTTTCATTACGCCATTCTTCTTTCGTCAAATGGCCTGGGTTCTTCCAAATTAAACGCGCCTGATGCATCACTGTAAAATGAGATCTTTCAAAGACACTTGCAATATCACTAATTTCTTTATTTTGTATAATTTCAGGCATTATTTCATTGTCAAAAACCATTGGTATAGCTAATTCAATAGGATGTATACCAATAGCATTTAGTACATCACGAGTAGTTCCCATATCAAAGTTCAACACATGACGTGCCTTACGCACTCCTTCAATTTGGGTATTTCTTACAATTGATACTAAGCACCGTCTCAAAAAATATTTATTCGACAAACTGTTAAAAAATTCTATATGTGATAAAAACTCAACTCCACAACAGTAAGGGTAGAAAATGTCTAATTTGAGATTGACTCTAGAAAAAGTTGCTGGCGTAATCCCTGATGCAATATATTTGTCATAACCGGAATATGTTTTAATTATCTGACTTCTGGAAACCGGAAAAAACCAATCAGATCGTAAGCGTAAACAATATAAAATTATCGTAACAAATGATACTAACCATGAAAGTGGAAACTCAAGTGCAGCGAAGGGCACATTAGGGATACATGTTCGATGAATATATGGCTGCCACTTCTCAATATCCCAAGTGTCACATTCAGGCTTAAAGTGGCCCAAATCAGCTCGCCCATCATTTGAGTACAATAACAAATGTGCATCCACGCCGAGATTACGAAAATATCGCAACAAAGCGAAGTTGTTATTATTCATGTTTCCAATTAAGGCAACCTTCATTTTAAAACAGCTTCTAATTGATCTAAATCTGGGAAATTCACCAGCACCCCCATGCCTTTCTTTTGAAACACCACCATACTACCAAGACCCACCGCTGAGGCATTTGCTTGCTTAACAACTTTATTAATATCACTAACACAACCACAGCCTCCGTGCGCAATAACAGGGATTGATACCGCATCACTTACACGCTTTACTAGCTCTAAATCAAAACCTTCCCATGTGCCCTCACGGTCAATGGAGGTTAGCAAAATTTCACCAGCACCATGGCCTTCGACTTCTTTGGCCCAGTCTACTGGGTCACGATGCGTGTTGTGGCGACCCGATTGAGTGCGTACAACCTGCTTCCCTAAAAATCCAGTTTTTACATCTATTGAAGCTATCACCGCCTGACTCCCATACTGACGAGCGATTTCAGTGAGCAGATTAGGATTTTCAATGGCACATGAATTAACGGCAACTTTTTCAAAACCAATGTCGAACACTGATTTTGCCTGTTCTAGTGAGCAAATTCCACCGCCATAGCCTAATGGCATAAAACACTCATTGGCAATATCGGATAACACCTTCAGATTAGGGCTACGTCCTTCAGAGGTAGCCGTGATATCAAGAAACAGCAACTCATCAACTTCCAGTTCATTAAAGATTCGTACGGTATTTGCCGGGTCACCTACATACGTGAATTTCCCAAAGCGAACGGTTTTAACTAGACTTTCATTACGTAACAACAGAGTCGGAATAATGCGAGTACGAAGCACAATCAAAGGTCCGCGAAGTTTTTTAGAATTTGCATGCCAAAACGATGACTTTTCTCAGGATGAAACTGCACACCAAAGATATTGTCGCGACCTATGGCGGCATCAAAGTCGACGCCATAATGGGTGCGCATAAGAGAGTGGATTGGGTCATCTACTTGAACGCAGTAGGAATGGACAAAATAATAGCGCGGGTCCACCCCAGCATTCTCGGTAAGTCGACTCGGAGTATTTGGCAATGCCACATTCCAGCCCATATGAGGCACTTTAAGATTTTCTTGTTTCGGAAAACGTATGGTACAACCAGGAATCCAGCCTAGTCCTGACTGCACGCCCTCTTCGCTGGAACGGGTGAGCAATTGCATACCCAAACAAACACCCAGCACTGGAATACGCTCCGCCATAGCCTTGTGGCACAACACTTCTAGCAAACCAGGTGTACTGTTAATGCGCTCCATAGCAGCATCAAACGCACCCACGCCAGGTAGCACCAGTTTATCAGCATGGCGCACCACTTCAGGATCCGCCTCAATAGAGGCTTGCACCCCAATACGCTTAAACATATTAAGCATGGAGCCTAGATTGCCCATGCCGTAGTTGACTATTGTAATCACGCTGGAGGATTAGCCGGAAAGCAATATTTTAGATAAAAACTCATTGGCACTAAATTTGCCTTGGCTAGTATGAAGAATAATGGCCTAAGAAGCTCAAAGCGTTTTTTGTACGTTGGGTAGTCAGTCCAATTTTTGGGGGACTGTTTCATAATCCGTTCATATTCTTCATCACTCAAATCGAGACGCTTCTTGAAATAGCTTACCAACTCACCTTCAACCAATGGCGGTGTGTTGTATTCAGCCCAAGCTTCCGCACGCGATAAAGTACCGTTACGTACACGAGCTGAAAGTGTATTGTTGCGCATGTCACAACCAAACTTTTGAGGCAGATAAACACTGTGATAAAAAGCAGTCATGCGATTTTCAAGGTGATGCCCACCATAATAGTACCAACCAAATCTTTCTAACAAAAACGCTTGAGCATTTTCCTTTGAATATTTGATATACCAAAGTGGACGAATAAACTTTACTTGAAAAAAAAGAGCCGAAGAGAGAAAGCGCAAAAAAGTCATTAATGGAAAAGTATTCATTTTTACACGCCCAAATTGACGATGGATGGACTTGATATATTTTCCATCAAAATAGTTTCGTCCAAGAGGTGTAATTCCCTCCTCCACAAATGAATGCCCTTCAAGTATGTATTTAATTGAATATTTAGCGGCCACTTTTCGTAACAAATAGGCGTAGCCAAGATCTGTAGAAGCCTCAATCTCCGCAACTCCAGACAAGAAAAAAGCCCTGAAAATATCATCAGCCTCCTTGTTTGCTACTACATGTGTATAGAGATCAACATTCAAATGCATTAGCACTTTTTGAATATTCATAGTAGCAATTGACGAATTCCAAGTATTGTCATAATGAACGGCTAAAGGTCGTAGCCCCCATTTCTCCTTGGCCAAATAAACCAGGTATGACGAATCTGTCCCACCACTAACCCCAACAATACAGTCGTATAGCTTGCCACGACCAGCACGTTTTATTTCCTTAACCGTACTATCAAATAGCTTTTCCCCTTTTGACTGATTTGTACCATATTGTTCACATAGGCTATCGACTTGCCTGCAATAGTTGCACACACCATCCTCATCGAAATGAATAGATGGAACTCTCTCGTCGTAGATACACCGTGAGCATATGCGCAAGTTAACATGATTAATGTTCTGGTTTTTTAACATATTCTGTAGTTTTTAATCATTTCAGTCGCATCAATCTAGCAACATACGCCTACCCAAAATCTTAATGCCATAAAGTATATAGTGACCTACCAAGCGTTTAGTATTAATTACACAACTGTCACTGACCGAAACACCTTTACTAATGATCAAATTTGGTCCGATATAAAGCGTATTACTGGAGTTTTCAAAAGCTTGCTTCACTTGTCCTGAATACCAGTATGCTGGGCACTACAGAGTGTAATAGTCGTTCAAAACCAACCAGAGCTTCATCCTAGTTGAAGATTCGATCTATGTATTCTTAAATGCCTTTCACATCACCAAAAGTCAGATTATGGCCCTAGTTCATTTGCAAATATTGTTGTTCAAGCAGCTAGCCGATGTATCTAGACTCTGTCCACCCATACCAAACACATCAACAATTTGAGCTTTAGCGTAAGATTTTTTTTTTTTTTTTTTTTTATTTAGGATTATTGCCTCTACTGCACAATCAACGGTATATACTC
>CAYQZK010000041.1:1721-8169 GCA_964422015.1 uncultured Methylotenera sp. | reverse complement strand
AATCCTGGCTTTCGTTTGTCATTTTTAACTTTGGTAACTTGCGCGCACCAAATATGCAACGGCTTAGCTTTCAAATAGCTAAATGCTCCAGGATATGGTCTAGTCTGAGCTCGAATAAAGCGATCAATGCTTTCTGCATCATTCGTCCAGTCAATCATGCCATCTTCCTCAGAACGTTGATGAAATATATGACGCTTGGTTTCATCCTGAAAACGCAACGTCAATGTACCTCTAACAAGCTGCGGCAGAACAGTTTGCAGTAGATCTACACCGCGATCTTCAATACGAGCATAGAGCGTAGCAATAGTGTCATTTGGGTGGATTGGCTCTTCCTTCTGACCAATGATCGGCCCAGAATCTACGCCATCATCCATCTGAAACAATGTTATTCCAGTCTTAGTTTCACCATTAATCATTGCCCAAACTAATGGCGCACCTCCGCTGTAATCCGGCAGCAAGGATGCATGCAAGCCATAGGCTGGCGCAAGTTCACGCCAATTCTTAGGTATCATATGATACCAACCAGCAACCAGAAAAGCGTCTGGTTTCCATTTTGCGACTGCTTCAAGCAATCCAGCATCATTCATCGATCGTTCAAGCATCTTCAACGGAATTTTTTCAGAGCTCGCCAATCCCGCCATATCTGCATGAAGCACATTGGTTACACCACTGGGCCGATAAGAGATTGTAAAAGTTTGTGGTGATGTCACAACGCCAACAACTCTCAATTCAGGCAACTTCAAGCAAACTGAAAGACATCGCAAGCTGAATTTGCTCGATCCAATAAAAACAAGGTTCACTGACTATCCTTCAACCATGCTTCCAAATTCAACAACGACCAAATCAATAATCGACGATTTTGTTCGCCATGCAAGTGCTGCTTAACTAGTAAAGTAACAGCTTGACGATCGAGAATATCATAAATTCTAGCATTGCCGTTTAATAGGGTTCGTTGCACAAAATCTATACTCTCACCTTTAAACCAACTTGCATCTGGAGAAGAAAAACCCTGTTTCTCAGCTTTAGTAATGTCTTCTGGTATATAACGACTCATCATGTCGCGCAGAATCTGTTTGCCATCGTTGGTCTTCTGAAAATATTTTTCTTGCTTACTTCCAGGTTCGTTCTCATTAATTTTCAATATCGCAGCCAGGTTATTAAGCTTTAGGCTCACCGGGCATTGCATGGCAAAATTCACCAAATCATTATCCATGAAAGGCACCCTATTTTCCAAACTGTGCGCCATACTAAGCTTATCTTCCACCACAAAAAGCCCATGTAGAAAAGTTTTAGCCTCAAAGTAAAGACTGTGGTTAATGTAGTCCTCTGGACGCTCAAGCACATTGTCGTGAGTGGCAAAAACATCACGGAATATGTCTCGAGTCCAAACACCTGCCACCTCAGACTGGATAGGGGCAAACATCTGTTTAAGCTCACGATTATCCACTAGTCGTTGCCAATAAAGGTAATACTGGTCGATATACTGCTCAAAATTTTGGCTACTGGCTCCGCGGTAGTAGCGCCAAGGATATCCTCCAAATAGTTCATCACCACCACTGCCAGAGAGCACCACTTTTACAAATTTACTGGCCAGTTTTGCGGCGTAGTAATTAGGGTAACTCTGCCCTACTCTTGGCTCCTCAAGATGATGTGCAACTTGTGGTAAACAGCGCTCCATATCACCGGCTTTAAGCACCATTTCATAGTGCTCGGTTTTGAAACGAGCAGACATAGCCTCAGCTTTTGGACGCTCGTCAAAGGCAAGTTCGATACCAGAGGCAGAACTAAGGTCGAATCCACAAGTGAAAGTTTTAAGATTAGGTAAGGATTGGGACGCGATGGCGGTAATTGAGCCGCTATCCATGCCACCACTGAGGTAGCTGCCTAGTTCAACATCGCTTACAAGTTGTCGATTGACGGCCTGGCGAAACAAACGGTCTAGCTCTTCTAGATATTCCGGCTTACTGACTGGATGGTCTGGCTCACGAAAACGATAATCCCAGTACTGTGTCCGCTTGAGTGTCGGCGAACTTACTTTAAGGTCTAGCGTAGCATAGTAGCCCGCAGGCAAGAGGTGAACATCTTGTAATAAAGTACGATCGGTAAATATATTCTGAAAAGTGAAATATTCCAGTAGAGCTGGTTTGTCGAGCGCTCGTATAAACTGAGGCTGCGCGATAATGGCTTTTTGCTCTGAGCCAAAAGCAAAAACATTACCTTGCTGAGAGTAATATAGAGGCTTGATGCCGTAACGGTCTCTAGCAAGTAATAGCGTTTTTTCTTTACGATCCCAAAGAGCTAAAGCAAACATGCCATTGAATCGATTAAGGGCTTTTACACCCCATCTAGCTATTGCATTTAGTACAACTTCGCTATCGCTGTGAGAGCTAAATTTGGATCCGGTCACCTCTAACTCAGTGCGCAGTTCTTTAAAATTATAAATTTCACCGTTGTATGAGAGTACATAGCGATTATCAGCTGTGACCATAGGTTGATGACCTGCTGGGGACAAATCTATAATAGCTAAACGCCGATGCCCTAAACCAACATTTCCCTCAATCCATTGCCCTTCACCATCTGGGCCCCTATGCGCGATAGCGTCTGTCATCGCCTTTAACAATGCGGGCGATACTGGCGAACCATTAAGGTGAATAATTCCTGCTATTCCGCACATTGATTATGCTATCTCTCGTAATGCTTTAACAACATACGCGTAATCATCGGCTGTCATACGGTTATGCAGTGGGATTGCCATGGTATTTTGATCACAATCACGCGCACCTGGGAAGTCTTCAGCTTTTAAATCAAATCGATCGCGATAATAACCAAGCATATGTACAGCATGCGTTCCTGGTCGCGTTGAAACACCCAACTCTTGCAAGCGTTCCATGATCTCGTTACGTGATAAGGGTGCTGTTTCTGGATCAATATAGGTTACGAATGCTTGCCAAGCATGATTGCCATTCACAGGGATAATTGGCATACGCAGCCAACTTAATGAAGCAAGCTCACTACAATAATACTCTGCCCAATATTGCCTTTCTGCAATAAGATCATCTAATTTACCAAGCTGTACCAAGCCAACTGCACCTTGTAAATCCGTCATGCGGTAATTAAAACCAAGTAAATTAAATTCTGGCAGCAAATATGGACGAGGGCCTTTATGTCTTTGTTCTTCAGATATTGCAGCACCATGGTTGCGCAGCATATTAGCCAGGTTCGCAAGCTTGTCATCATTGGTAGTCACCATGCCGCCCTCACCAGTTGTAATGGATTTTCGAGGGTGAAAAGAAAAAGATGCTGCATCACCCAACCCACCAGCTGCTATGCCTTTATAGCTCGCACCAGTTGCACATGCGCCATCTTCGATAATCTTAACTGCAGCTGGAATAATGGCCTTAAGGGTGTCCATATCAACACACAGCCCAAACAAATGCACAACGATAATCGCTTTTGTTTTTGGCGTTAACTTAGATGCAATATCATTAAGATTAAGGTTATAGGTAAGTGGATCAACATCAACAAAGATTGGTGTCGCGCCACAGTACAAAACCACGTTTGCCGTGGCCACCCAAGTGAACGCTGGCACAAGTACCTCATCGCCTTTGCCAATATTCATCGCCGCTAAAATTAAATGTAAACCGGTGGTGCAACTTGTTGTAGCAAGTGCATGTTTTACATTATGTCGAGCCGCAAACGCCTTCTCAAAAGCTGCAACTTTTGGGCCCTGAGTTAACCAACCATTCATCAATGGCTCTTTGGTAGCCTGCCATTCTTCTTCACCCGTAGACGGGACTGAAATTTGTATTGTGCGCGTTTCTGTCATGTTCTATCCTTGCAATCCAACCGCAAGTCGTCGTGATTCAACTTCAGCTTTATGATTATTTCGCCATTCAATTAAACGCTTTAAACCTTCTGCCAAATCAAGCTTTGCTGTAAATCCAATTTCTTGACTTGCTTTTTTAGGTGATCCAATACGATTCCTCACCAATGTTGCTTGGCTTCGAGATGCATAGTTAATGGTTTTATCGCATCCAGTAATTTCAAGTAGCATCTCAGCTAACTCTTTTAAAGATGTTCTTTTGCCTGTGCCAACATTGTAAAAACTATCACTAGTTTCAGATTTCATTGCACAGAGATTGGCAAGGCCGCAGTCTTCAACTGCGACAAAATCGAATGCTTCACTACCATCACCCATAATAGTTGGTCCTTCACCGCGATCAATCGCGTCCAGCATTTTCATAATCACAGCAATGTATGCACCATGATAATCTTGACGTGGGCCATACACATTCATGTAACGTAAACCTACGAAATCTAAGCCATATCGATGATGAAAGGAACGTAACATGGCCTCACCACAGATTTTAGTAGCGCCATAGAAATTTTGATTATTAAAAGGGTGTGCTTCAGTCATTGGTTCCTCTACAGCATCACCGTATACTGAGGCTGAAGAAGAATAAATCAATCTTTTAACTCCATTTTTTACACACGACTCCATAACATTAAACGTACCACGAACATTAGTATCAAATGCACTTCTTGGGTATTCATGACATTGCAACAACCAAAGCGCAGCAAGATGAAAAACCCCATCCGCACCTTTTAGTGCTGAATCAAGAATATCCGTTTGAAGAATATCTCCACCGATGTCATAAATTTTTACCCGCGGGTCTCTAAGAGCGCCATTTAAGTTCTCTACGCGACCACGAACAAAGTTATCGTAAACCACCACCTCTTTTACATCTTCTTTAATTAAGTGGTCTACTGTATGCGAGCCTATAAGGCCAGCTCCACCAATAACTACCAAACGCTTACCTCTAATATCCATGGCTATCTTTCAATATAATTATCAATTACAAATCTGGCGAACGGGAATGCACTTGTCCATGCAGGGCTAATTGCATTAAGAATATGAGTAGATGATGAGCCTCTCTCCACCAAAAAATCATTCACTAATTTTTTATCTTGCCTGTCAAACATTTGAGCACGAATACCAACCTTATCACAAGGCAATAAGTGGTGGTCCTGAAGTCTTGGCAAGATAGCACGTGCAGCATCAGCAAACCAAGGCTTGAAATACCTGCGTCCTTCCTGCCATGCTAGCGCCCTAAATCCATCTATTCCCAAAATTGTTTGCTGCATAAGTAAGCAAGAAATTCTGGCTAATTCAGGGATAGTAACATTCTCAAGTCCATGATAATTCTCCCGTCCAAATGCCGGAACGGCAGTTGGCCCCAAGTATATCGACCCATCACTCGTCGTGGTTGTATGCACACCCAAAAAAGGCACACGCAAATCAGGCACTGGGTAAATTAAATGACGAATATCAAGACCTGAGTTAGGATCTAACTTCCAGTAAGTACCTTTAAATGGAAGCAGAGTATACCTTTGGCAAACATCAAACTTATGCGCAACGCTATCTGCATGAAGGCCTGCGCAATTAATTGCATGACCATATGAAACAGTATCTCCACTTAGCATTTTTACAATACGAGCATCAACATCAACGCCGGCAATTTCAGATTTGCAACGCAACTCAATCCCCATATGCAAAACTTCATAGACCATTGATTGCATAACTGCTGCTGAATCACCAACAGCAGTAGATGGCACCCATAGGGCTTCACCTGTTAAAGAAAAAGCCTCAGGCTCCAATTCTTTTAATGTTTTTTCATCTAATCTCTCAACAGCAACACCATTTGCCAATGCTCGTTGCTGAAGCAGATCAATCTGTGGCGAATCTTGTTTACCGGTAGGTATCAGCACCTTACCTATTCGATTAAGTGGCAACTTGCGTTCGACACAATAACTAGCCATCTCTCTAGCGCCTTGCGCACAAACCTGTGCTTTAACTGAGCTCCGGGGGTAATAAATACCGCTATGCAACACCCCACTATTACGACCGCTAGAATGGATACCGGGCTGCTTTTCCTTTTCTAAAACTGTTACACAGGTATCTGGATAACGATTTTTTAGCTCTTTTGCTATAGCCAAACCTACAATTCCACCACCAATAATTAAGAAATCAGAGTTACTCAAACAGCAACAGCTTTCAACAAACTATCAGTTATTATTAGTTGCATACTACCATCTAAGTCAGGTCCCATCGGCAAACTCATCACTTGTTTCGACAAGGCTTCTGAAATAGGAAAACTCTCTACTCTCTGGCCTATGCTTACAAATGCAGGCTGTAGGTGAAGTGGCATAGGATAATGTACTGCCGTAGTGATGCCCATCTCCTTTAATTTTTGTTGAACTTGCTCACGATTTTTTACAAGCAATGTATATTGAGCATAAACACTCGTGTTATATGGCTCGACGTAGGGAGTAATGATGGCATCCTGCGAAATACCAGCATTTTGCTTTTGTATTAACTCAGAATATCTTGCACCAATTTTCATACGGCGATCTACTTCCCAATCAAACCTCTCCAGTTTCGCCAAAA
>CAYQZK010000041.1:761-1711 GCA_964422015.1 uncultured Methylotenera sp. | reverse complement strand
ATAGTATCCAATCGTCCATTTATACCGATTCTTGAATGGTAGTAGCGCTTTTCTTGACCATGCGCTCTGATTTCCCGCATAGCCTTTGCAAGGTTATCATCGTTGGTGAATAGCGCGCCTCCATCACCATAAGCTCCTAGCGGCTTACTAGGGAAAAAGCTCGTTGAGCCAATAGTGCTTAATGCGCAGGATTTGTTGCTTTTATAAGTTGCGCCAAATGATTGTGCAGCATCTTCAATAACAGGTAATCCATAATTATTTGCAATTGCGTTAATGGCATCAAAATCAGCACATTGCCCATATAAACTAACCGGCATAATTGCTTTAGTTTTAGGTGTGATTGCTGCCTCGATATTTGCAGGGTCTATGTTATAAGTACGGGGATTAATATCAACAAATACGGGTTTTGCTCCAAGTAAAGCAATCATTTCCCCTGTAGCGATAAAGGTAAATGGAGTGGTTATTACTTCATCGCCAGCTCCTATACCGAGCGCCATCATTGCGATCAAAAGTGTATCGGTACCACTACTTGCACTAATGCAATGCTTGACACCCACATAAGCAGCTAGTTTTTCTTCTAATTCGTAAACCTCAGGCCCCATCACATATTGACCATGCTCTAGCACTCGATTGATTCGTTCCTGAATATGTGGTTTTAGTGCTTCATATTGTGCTTTAAGGTCAATAAAAGGCATCATTTGCTTAGACATGCACGGCTCCACCTTCTAGGGTATAAACAAGACCAGTATGTGGGCATGATGTTTCCCCAGAACCAACAATAGGCAGGTTCAAACGCTCTCCAAACTGACTCATCCAGCCAATCTGCTTAGCAGGCACCCCAACCATAAGTGCATAGGGTTTAACGTCTCTATTAATGACCGCTCCCGCGCCAATGAAGGCATATTCACCAATAGTGATGCCACACACAATGGTGCAATTAGCGCCAAGAG
>CAYQZK010000041.1:0-751 GCA_964422015.1 uncultured Methylotenera sp. | reverse complement strand
CTTTACGGGTGATAGCACTACGTGGATTGTATACATTAGTAAAAACCATACTGGGTCCGCAGAACACGTCATCTTCCAGTGTAACAGCGTCGTAGATACTAACGTTATTTTGGATTTTACAGTTGTCCCCGACGACTACATCGTTACCTACAAATACATTTTGGCCAATAGAGCAACTCTTGCCAATTTTCGCCCCAGAGCTGACATGTACCCAGTGCCAAATGCGACAACCATCACCAATTTCAGCTCCCTGATCTACGATAGCGGTAGGATGGACGATATAATTCATTTTAAAATTCTAATGGCAAGGAAACGGTCTTGCCATCCCGCGCTGAAAGATAGGCCGCAATTAAGACTTCTAGAGACTTAAGGCCTTCTCGACCATCGGTCTCTGGCTTGGCTAAACCTCGCATAACATCTATAACGTTCTTATAATAAAGGGGGTGTCCAAACCCATAAACTGAAGTCGTTTCGTAATTAGCTGACCTGATCTGCTCGTCGTAATCACGAGTTTCATCAAACTGCCAATGCTGAATATCGTTAACAGCCACACCGCCTACGCGAACGGTACCCTTATCACCCAAAATAGTTATACTTCCTTCAAGGTTTTGAGGGTAAGTAAGCATGGTTACACTCATGGAGCCAAGTGCTCCATTACGCCAACGCACATTAAGAACACCCGTATCTTCAACCTCGATATCACGCGTAGTACTCATCATTGCTTGTACTTTATCTACAGGCCCTATCAACC
>CAYQZK010000040.1:0-14407 GCA_964422015.1 uncultured Methylotenera sp. | reverse complement strand
GCTTACTACACTGAGCTTACAAGCTAGCGCAAATGTTTTAATGGTCAGCGCTTTGCGCTAACCACTTTTAGCCTCTCTCGCATTGTCTTGCTGGCAGGTGGTGACAAAACCACCGTTTTATTAGCTAGCTTATTGTTGTTTAGCAGCACTTATATCAGTGGTGATGTACTACCGATGTTACTACGTGACCCACCCTTTTGGGCATTCACACTTACATCACTTGTTTACTTTATTCAGTTTTACAATTCACACAAACTTAAAGATGCAATTTTATGGCAAATTTTCTCACTTTTAGGCATGCTTTTTAGAATCGAGGGTGCAACTTATTTAGCCCTCTTGCCTTTTATTTTACTATGGCAACCTAGCATCACCCTGCAAGCCAAAATCAAATACTTTATTCAAGCACATGCAGTTAATATCACACTAAGCATTCTTACCGGAATCACCTTGTTAACCCTTGGTGATTTAACTATTCAATCAATGGGAAGATTAGAAGAGCTCTTTTCGACTTGGTCAGCCATTCAAACCAACTTCAACCAAACAATTTTGACTAGAGTTAATATATTAGCAAGCAATGTGCTTGGTGAACCATTGCAAAGTTATGCTTGGTTTAGCTTAATTCTGTCTCTAATTAGCATCGCCTTAATCAAAACCGTCTCCGTTGCGGGCTGGTTACCACTATTGCTTGTAGGTCGTTATTACAATGCAATAAAAAACTCCATGGAAAAAGATATACGTTTTATTTTATCTGTAGTTGCAAGTTTGGCTTTTGTTAATGGACTGTTAATCATTTTTAAAGTAAATATTCTGCCGAGTCGGTATGCAATAATTTTTGGTTTTATCATGATAATTTTTGCAGCATTTGCTTTAAGTGAAGCTCTGAAAGCATGGCAACTTAAAGTTTATCAATGGAATAAAACTACTTTAGTCATCAGTGCAATTATCGTAGGCCTTTCGCTCATCTCGAACCTTCTCCCACAAAAATCTGGTCATAACGTAGAACAAAAGGCTGTTACTTACCTTAAACAAAAAGGTGTAAGAAATGAACAGATATTTTTTGTATCGCCTAGAGCTCGCTTTTACGCCGAAGCGCCTTATGTTACAAGGGGATATGACTATTGGGAGTATACAAAGCAAGCTATTGATGACGGCTCTATATTAAACTATCAATATTTAATGATTCCACTTAAAACGGATGCTACTTCAGCCAATCAAGCCCAATACATCAAAGAAAAATTACCTCAGTATCACATTGACAAAACATTCTATGGCGTAAAAAAGAAAAAAAATGTTGTAATTTACCAACGATTCTAAGTATCCACTAAGCGAGCCTTAAGCTCTTTTGCGGCAATGATTGTTGCCTGAAAACGATGTAGCTTATCCCAATAAGCAGAATTTTTTTTCGCATGAAATAAACCCATAAAATACACACCCACTAAATACAGCCTAGATTTCATGATGCTCATATTGGCAAGATGTATCCCATCCTTACGATGAAAATGCTTAGCGCAGAACAAAAATAAACCTCGCTTCTTTCTTAGCCATTTATCGAGTGTGTTTGCCCCAAACTCACTAACCCCTGACACGTGTGTAATTTTTACAGTGTCACAATAAGCAATTTCATAGCCCGCTAATCTTACTTTCAAGCCAATATCGGCATCTTCACCGTATAAAAAATAATCAGGATCAAACCCTTTAATTTCATTAAAAACACTTCGCCTAAACAACAAGCAAGCTCCTAGCAACCATGCAATAGATCCAGGAAGTCCCTTAAACTTATCTGTATATTTAAGATGCTTAGCGGACGGGTAGGTATTCCGTGGTAAAACTTGCTTATTCTTTCTTGGCTCGACAATTGCAGGACCCAACATTCCAACCTTGGGATTGCTCTTTAAGGTATCAATCAATGTTCTCAATGCATAAGGAGCATCAATCACAGTATCTGGATTCAACAATAACAAATACTCGCCTTGTGCCTTGCTCACTGCAAGATTATTAGCTCGGCCAAATCCTAGATTCTCCGAACTCTCAATCAATTGAATATTTTGACATAACTCTTTTTTTAACAACTTTACACTATCATCTTGACTCGCATTGTCGACCACAATGATTTCAAAATTAACAACCTCTTGCTTTTGCAATGATTGAACACAATCCACGACATACACACCTGAATTGTAATTCACAATAATGATTGAAATTTGAGGCTGCATTTTCATCTCTTTGCTCGAAAACACTACAAGAATGCTTTTAAATTATTGAGCACTCTAATGTGGTTAGATTGACAGAACTCTCGCCAATCTGCCACCTCAGTCCAATCGCTCAAAAATACAAAATCTAGCCCCGCACGCGTGGCAGCTTCATAATCGTACTTACTATCACCTAAAAACAAAGCTGGGCTTTGCAAATTTCCATTAGCTTTTTCTCTAGCAAGCACTTCGTCTTTTTTGTCAGGTCCGCCAAAAATACCTGCTTCAAAGAACTGGGTTAAATCGCGACGCGCAAAAACTTTTCGCAACTCTTTCTGATCTCCTCCAGAAAGCAACATCCACATCGCTTGCCGGCTAGCATCTTTTAACTCATTAAGCCCCGATGCAATTTCACACTCCATCAAAGTCTTATCCAAGATATCCTCAAAGGTATCCAAATAACGCTGTATCGTTTCGTCTGTGACTGGCTGTTTCGCAATCTCTTTGAGATAGTATTCAATTTTTCCATTACGTGGAAAACTGCCTAATTTAACATGATAATCCACCAGTGCCTGCGCTTGTTCATCAGTGCCCCCATTGCGTTTGGCCACTTCAAAATAGGCATTCACCTTAGTTTTGTTACTATTCAAAACCACGCCATCACAATCAAAAACAATTGTTCTATATTTTTTTAGATCTATTTTCATAGTGACCGCTTTCAAACCATGACGCCCAATAAAAAAGCCTTATACCTAGAATCCAAGTATAAGGCTTGTTATATCCAAGTAAAAACTAAGCAGCTTTAATCGCACTTGCCTCTTTAGCTAACTTAGTAATGTGCGCCCAATCACCACGCGCAACAGCATCTGCTGGGGTAAGCCACGTGCCACCACACACCACTACGTTTGGTAATGCTAAAAATTGTGGTGCAGATTCAACTGTTACGCCACCTGTTGGACAGAACTTTACGTCGCCGAATGGACCAGAAAAACCTTTTAACAAATTAATACCACCAACAGCAACGGCAGGAAATAATTTCAAGAAGTAGTAGTCATCCGCGTTCGCCATCATAATTTCAGACCCAGTTGAAACGCCTGGCAACAATGGCAATCCGATTTTACGTGCGAACTGACCTAATTCACTTGTATAGCCTGGACTTACTGCAAACTGACAACCTGCATCTTTAGAAGCTTGCGCATCTTTAAGGTTGCGCACAGTACCAGAACCCAAGATTGCATCTGGTACGTGTTTGGCAATTTGCTCCATCCCTGCTAACGCACATGAAGTACGTAAGGTCACTTCCAATACGCGAATACCTCCTTCTAACAAAGCCTCTGCCATTGGCACTGCATCTTCTACTTTATTGATCACGATAACTGGTATTACTGGGCCATAATTGGCCAAATCTAATGTATTCATATTCTTCTCTAAGTTATAAAGTTAATTCTAATTCATACAGCTATAGCCAAGTTACCGCGCCCTCTTCGGCTGAAAGCACATTCTTACGCATACCGCCAAACAATTCACGACCAAAACCATGTGCATTATGATGGCGCTTGGTATCTGAAAGCTCTTCAACGTCACGCTCTGCCCACTCATCTTCATCTACCAGAACATTGACCATACCTACTGTGGCATTCAAACGAATAATATCGCCATTACGCACTTTAGCTAACGGACCGCCGGCAGAGGCCTCAGGGGTCAAATGAATTGCAGCTGGAATCTTGCCAGAAGCGCCACTCATACGCCCATCAGTCACAATCGCAACCCTAAACCCCTTATTCTGCAAAACTGCCATAGGTGGAGTAAGTTTGTGTAACTCCGGCATACCATTCGCTTTAGGGCCCTGAAAGCGCACTACAGCTACAAAATCTTTCTCTAACTCACCACGATCAAACGCTGCGAGCAACTCTTCTTGGGCATCAAATACAATCGCCGGAGCTTCAATAATATGGCGATCTTCAGGTACTGCAGAAATTTTAATCACGCTACGGCCCAAGTTACCTTTAAGTAAACGTAAACCACCAGATGCGTCAAAAGGAAATGCCGCTGTACGAACAATAGTTTCATCGCTGCTTTCTTTAGGTAAATCTTTCCACACTAACTTTCCATCCTCTTTAACAGGCAGTTTTCCATAATCACGTAAACCACCATAAGCAACAGTGAATACATCTGGATGCATATAGCCCGCATCAATCAGCTCACGAATCACAAATGCAGGACCTCCCGCAGATTGGAACTCATTCACATCTGCCTTACCATTTGGATAAACACTAGCTAACAATGGCGTGGTTTTAGCCAAATGGTAAAAGTCTGTCCAATCAATCATGATGCCGGCCGCACGTGCTACCGCCACCCAGTGAATCAGATGGTTGGTTGAGCCGCCAGTGGCCAACAACGCCACCATTGCGTTCACAATCACGTGCTCATCCACCAATTTTCCGATAGGTGTGAAGTGATCCATTTTAGTATTCTTTAATACCATCTTCACGGCTTCACGAGTCAACAATTCACGCATATCATCATGCGGGTGAACAAAGGCTGCACCTGGTACATGCAGACCCATCGCCTCTAACAGCATTTGATTACTATTAGCTGTTCCATAGAATGTACAAGTGCCCGCACCGTGATAAGCAGCGGATTCAGATGCCAATAATGCCTGACGATCGACTTTACCTTGGGCATATTGCTCACGCACTTTTGATTTAGTAGTGTTATCAATACCTGTACTCATTGGTCCTGCTGGAACAAAAACACAAGGTAGATGACCAAATTGCAACGCCCCTATCAACAAGCCAGGGACGATTTTATCGCACACACCTAATAACAGCGCAGCATCAAACACATCGTGTGAAAGCGCAATGGCTGTACTCATGGCAATGGTGTCGCGACTAAACAATGAGAGCTCCATGCCTGGTTCACCCTGTGTAATACCATCACACATTGCAGGCACACCGCCAGCCACTTGCACAGTAGCCCCGAATTTACGCGCTTCATCACGAATAATATCTGGGTAACCTACATAAGGTTGATGCGCTGAAAGCATTTCGTTATACGCAGTTACGATTGCTATATTTGGCGCTTTTTCCGCAATAACTCGGAGCTTGTCGTTACTAGGCATTGCCGCAAAAGCATGTGCTACATTGGCACAACCTAGACGATCAGCTCCTCTAGGTCTATTCACAATATCATCTACACGATGCAAATAAGCAGTACGCGTTGGTCTGCTTTTCTCAATGATACGTTCGGTAACTTCTATATGGGATTGCTTCATTTATTTTAAGCCCTACAAGAATGAATAAACTGACTCAATTATCCCCAATGCAGGGGGTATCGTCAAACGATCTTACAGCCCACTAATCTTTAAATTAGCTCTTAGTAACAAGAACATCCTCCATCATCAAATACTCTAAATCACAACCAAAAAACATATTGAGCGCATCTGTGGGTGAGCAAATCATAGGCTCACCACGACGGTTTAAAGATGTATTTAAAACAACAGGTACACCACGCAATTTTTCCAGCTCTTCAATCAACGCATAGTACCTTGGATTAGTATCTTTCGTGACAACCTGCGCACGTGCAGTGCCATCCTCATGCACCACCTCAGGAATACGTGATTTCCAGCTTTCAGCCACGTCAAACGTAAACGTCATATAAGGCGCAGGATGTTCCGTTTGCAAAATCTCAGGGGCCACGCGATCCAACATACTTGGACAAAATGGACGCCAGCGCTCACGGTACTTAATCTGCGCATTAATACGATCTGCAACACCCGGATGGCTAGGGTCACCTAAAATACTACGGCAACCTAACGAGCGCGGCCCAAATTCCATGCGTCCTTGAAGCCAAGCCAATGGGTTACCTTCAGCAAGCAACTCAGCCCCTTTTTTGGCAGCATTCTCAATACGTGTAAATTTAGGCTTGGCTGGATGTGACTCACAAGCTGCAATACATTCTTCAGAAGTGAATGCAGGGCCTAAATAAGCATGTTCCATTTTTTGAATGGTATCGCCAGCCAAATGTGCTGCGTAAGTAGCTGCACCGAGTGATGTACCATTGTCACCAGAAGCCGGTTGCACAAACAGCTCTTTAACGTTCGGCATCGCAATGATACGTTGATTCAACTTAACATTCAGCGCAACACCACCCGCCATCGCGATACGGCCCGTTTCTTTGATGATGTCACCAAGATAATAATCAATCATCTTAAGCGCAACATCTTCCAACAACTGCTGCACGGAAGCCGCATAATGAATATACGGATCATCAATTTCATCACCACTGCGTTTGGGTCCCAACCATTCAATAAGCTCTGGCGTGAAGTAATAGCCTTTGCCATTTTCTTTGTATCGACGTAGACCAACCACGTTCACTAATTGAGTATTAACTTGTAAATCACCATCTTCAAAAGTCACTAATTTGGATAGATCATACTTGCTGGCATCGCCATAGGGCGCCATACCCATAACCTTAAACTCACCATCCAACATCTCAAAACCAAGATATTCGGTAATTGCGCCGTACATACCACCCAATGAATCAGGATCATAAAACTCTTTTATTTTGTGAATCTTGCCGTTTTCACCATAACCAAAAAACGTTGTGGCGTACTCACCCTTGCCATCAATACCCACAATTGCAGTTTTTTCTTTAAAGCCACTTAAATGGTAAGCGCTTGAAGCATGCGCCAAATGGTGTTCTACAGGGACAAATTTAGCATTACTAAGACCTAATTCAGCCATTAACTTTAATGACTTATCACGGTTGCGACGATATCGACGATTGCCATTAAACAAAGCATCTAAAGCACGGTCTGGCGCATACCAATGACGCTTGGCATAATGCCAGCGCGCGTTAGTGCTTAAAGGAATTTCTGCATAAGGGAATGCAACAATGTCTACATCTTCTGGCTTAATGCCCGCTTGTTTTAAGCAAAATTTGGCCGCTTCATAAGGAAAATGATTTTTAGCGTGCTTGTCACGTATAAAACGCTCCTCTTCCGCCGCCGCAATAATCTTGCCATCCATCAAAATTGCGGCCGAAGCATCGTGACCTAAAGCACCAGATAAACCTAAAACTATCATGCTATGACTCTCGTGATTTTATTTTCAACATTTTACTTTAGTTTAGGCAATGCCTGCGCGAATTAAGATACCAACCAATGATGGATTAGCAACATACTCTCTCAAAATAGCCTGCTTCAATAATGAAGTTATTTCTTCGTTATTGCTCCAGTTTTCCATAAAACGCTTTAAATCTCTAATATGCGCGCGCTCAAAACGCCAATCAGAAAACCAACGACCAAAATGTGCCTGCATACTATCTAAATCAATTAGCACCGGTGCTAAATTAACTAGTTTCACATTGGTCGCTTTAAAATCACCATGTGAAAATTTCAACAAATACAGTTTATAAAATAACTTCGCCAAATTATGAGCAGCTACATTTTTTTCATCATAGCTCGTAGATTGAGCGAAAAACTGTTGGGTATCTGGCGCATCCAGATTCTCACTTAAATAATAGGCACGACGGCGCAGGCGACCAAATCTCTCTTCAACCAAAGCCAAAGGCTTGGCTGTAGCAATGTTTGAGATGATTAAACGATATGCATTAGCCCAAGATTTAGCCGCACGAGTGGGACGAAATGCACGTTCTAACCCATGCCAAAAACTCTTGATGTTATAACGCTTAATAATTACTTGCTGATTAGCAATAACTGCCTTACCAACGGTACAAGTATTGCCATTTTTTAAATTAAGTTCAACATTAATTAAAAGCTGGTCCAACGACATCAACGCATTACTTTTCACTTTAAAATCAACTGCAACAGCCACAAAATGAAAATAATCTTGCGTGACACTAACGTCAGTACATTGCCTAAATACCTTTTTATCTGCATAACTAGAAGCGACTTGATGACGTTTTTTTTGCGTTAGATATTGAACTCTCAATAAGTCTGAAGCTGAGAATAAAACACCCGCTTGGTAACAATAATGCCGATATAACTGCTCAATCCATACGCTATCTAAAACATCCATTTTAGAAAAGAGCATAGCAATGTTACCTAAGCGCTGACGATCACCAAATACTTTTGATAAAGGTCGAATACCATCACCATCAATGGTATAAATCGTATCACCTTGTACAAGAAAATTTTTAAGATACAAATCTGTTTGCAGCAACCCTGCTTGATGATGCTCCGCAACCGCACTAACAAGCCCTTGAGCGAAACAATAACGCGATTCATCACTCAAAGTATGCCAAACCTGTTCAGCATTTTTCGAATTATCAATAGCCGAATAGATCAGAACATAATTACCTGATACTTTTAATTCAGAAAAAAATAACAACGCAGGGGTCTTAATCTGGGCTTTATCTAAAGCCTCTGTGCCAGCCTTATCTCGCAAGGCATAGCGCATAGCATCTTGACCACAAAAAATCTTGGCATAAACTTCACGCTCATCCCAAACTCCCCTACAAACCCAACGCTTATTCGGCACAACTCTTACAACATCCGATATTTCCAACACTCGGCTATCTGAAGACGGCTGTAGATCTCCTTCTGAAAATGGTAAGGGGTTGGGTTGCATTATTTATGACGATTTTTATCTATGATGGCCTGATAATTCTTAATTCTCTTATGACTTCCTGTCCGCCCTCTTACTAAAGAAACAGTACCCGCCTCAATGTGATCTAAATATCGAAACATTTCACGCGGAGAAATAGCCTCAAAACTATAGCCTAACTGCCTCAACTGATCTTGCATTTCATACCCAGGTATACGCTCTACCATCGCAAAGCTCATGTGATGACGCCTGATAATATCAACATTCCACAGCGCACAAAAACTCTTAAAATAAATCTCATAAAACAATCTTGGCTCCCTTGTTTTTAACCCCAAGGTCAACTTTAGTTTTCTGAAATAGTATTTAACAGCGCGAACAGGCACCCGCCATGCAAGCTCAAAAGGTGAACGATAAACCTGCTCCAAACACCCAACCGCAGCAACTTGTTGATTAGATGAAATTTTTTGCAGCATTTTCTCAATGATTCTTATGTCGTAAATAAACGTATCGGTATGCATTAAAAGCAGGTATTTTGTTGTAACCTTATCTAAGATCAAATCTAAAGCACGTCCATGAGCCATAAATCCATTCTCAACACCATTTGGCACTCTTTCAATAAAATGAATCCAATCAAGAGACCTTAAGTAATGGGTGCTTTCATCGTTCGATTGGTTATCGACAACCCATACGGGCACCTGCTTAACATCAAAAACTCTTTGAATTAAATCCAAACAAATTGAAGTCGCCTCTACGGTCTTATAATTAACCAAGGCGATACTTATTGATGCATTTCCTAACATTTGTGCTTGACTATTAACACTCATAATTGCTCACTACTTTTGTAACTTCTTAGTTGTTTGTTGAACCATGTACCGAACAAGCCACTTCATCCCACACTTAAGCGATGTTAATCCAAAATATTGCTTAAAAAAGAACAAGCGACTACCCCTGCTCCAACCCAAGGTTCTGTAATTCAATGTCACTAAGTCGGATAATGATTGCACAAATGGAAACACCATGAACCTAGCCTTCTCAAAATCAATCATGACCACATCAAAAGAAAACCCATTGGGCTTAACAAAAATATGCTTTGCATACAAAGACCGATGCTGAAATCCAGACTGATGCATCCCTCTAACTGCTTTAGCAACAGAGGTCAGCAACTTCCTTTGCTGTAGTAGAGGCATAGTTACTTTGTGCTCATTGAACACTTCTAAAGATTGATACCCGACGAGATTTTCTGTTACTAATACAGCCTGCTGACCAGCCGGCACTGTACGCTGCGCAAAAAAAACCACATTGGGAACACCTACATGTTCAGCATCTAAATGCTGGATAACCTTAAACTCTTTTGCAAAGGTTGGCTCACCTTTTATCGGATGCAGTAAGGTACGAGTGGTATGATTTTGTTGCTTCTTTACAAACAAAGTAACAGTCTTATCGTTAAAAAGAACATCAACACACCCCACCCCACTCCAACCGCCTCTATTTTGATTGGGCGTATCAATCCAGCGAATTGGATAATCCCAAATATGATCAAAAGTGGCCAAGTGCTGTTTTTGTAAAGCTGCTTGCCAATCTGAATTGCAATATAAAGTCAAAAAAGTCCTAATGTATTAGAATGCTTATCTAGCCAAGCATTTTAACTCAAATCAGCAATATTCTTTATGCGCCACTATTCATGCTCTTACTTGTTTCAAAATTACTAGCAGCACTTCCACTACCCGCCATCCACATCATTGGTAAGGCCGTAGGTTGGCTGATGCATATATTTTCACCAACAGTCGCTAAAATCCAACGCAATAATCTGCAATCAAGCTGTTTATCTAGAAATAAATCTGAGTTTAAAAGAATCATCAACGCCAATATAGGTGAAACAGGTAAAGCAATTTTAGAAACGCTCGCACTTTGGCAGTGGCCACAAGAAAAAGTCTTAGCACACGTCACTCATTGGCATCGGTGGGATCTCGTTGAGGAGGCGTTAAGCCATGGACGTGGGTTGATTTTTCTCACACCGCACTTGGGTTGCTTTGAAATTACCTCGCTTTACTACGGATCTCGTCGCCCAGTCACTGTGTTGTTTCGCCCACCTAAAAAATCTTGGCTAGCGCCATTAATTGATACTGGCCGAACAAAAGGGCAAGTAAAACTCGCGCCAGCAAATGCACAAGGAGTGCGCGCTTTGATGCAAGCATTAAAACGTAATGAGGCTATTGGTATTTTGCCCGACCAAATTCCATCAGAAGGTGAAGGCGATTGGGCGGATTTTTTTGGGAAACCCGCCTATACCATGACACTTGCATGCAAGTTGGCCGAAAAAACTGGGGCACCCATTTTGATGGTGTTTGGTGAGCGTTTGCCGAATGGAAAAGGTTTTGAAATTCACGTAACCCCCGTAGCATCTATAGCTACGCCAACACTACTCAATCAAGCTATTGAACAACAAATAAAACAAAAACCTGAGCAATATTTATGGCGATATAACCGCTACAAAACTAGACGGCATGCGTTAAACAAAGCAAACAAATCTAACACTGAAGACTAATGCACTGCTGCTTTTTCAGCCATTAATCTTCTTTGAAATTTATCACTGTGAAACTTTGAATAAAGTAATGTTGCTCTCTCTTCAACTTTTTTCCAAAAATGGTCAGTCTGCGGTAAATAATGTTGTCTAAATAGCGCCCAATCTTCTTCAGTAAAACCAAAACCCATTGTAGAGAAATATAAGCCCGCAATATCTTTCATCACCGCACTCCCATGACTAGCTTGCCCCATCAACATGCGATGTAAATCGATCAAAATCAATTCAATCTGGCCTTGCGCTGCCACTTCTTTTTTTAAAACAAAATGACATAAGTAAAAATCACGGTGACAAAGACCTGCACCATGTAAACGCCTAGCAAGCTGAGCCAATGCAATGAGTAAATTATTTTTAAAATCAGCATCTGGTGGATTGCTCCCCCAATCCGCACAAATATCTTCTAACGAGGCAATATCGCCTAAATCTTGCGTAATAATGAATGATTGCTGCGTGGCGGGATTGCAACCTTTGACACCGTAACCAACTAAAGGCGTGGTCGCAATACCAACCTCAGTAAGCTTTGTTATTGCTTGCACTTCAGTCATTGCACCTAGAATTGGCTTTTTTAAGCTAAGAAGATTTTTAAAAATCTCACCCCAGCCCACACCAAAATGCTGTTTCACAAAATAACTACTGCCTCCAAGATTAACTTGGATAGTGTGGCGACCCACAACATCACGAAAAACTTTCCCCCGCAATTGCATGATTTTCTCAAAAGCATTAGGACCAAAAAAATCACGAAGATGGGCTGGCAATTCAAGCTTATCCAAGTTAAACCACCTTTCTAATTGGATGTGCAGTTTTGCGTAATGCGTAATGAATAATGTAGTCAGCTTCTGCAGTCGCAGATGAGTTATTTTTAATATGTGTCGTATATTGCTGACCGTTGTCTTGCCACTCTTTTTTTCTTTCAGATTGCAGCATATTCACCAATGCTTGATTCATCTGAAACTGACTATATGGTGACTGCAGTACCATTCCAGCATTCGCCTCAGAAACGCGTGCCGCATAACCACACACGTCCGTCACCAATACAGGCAAACCAGCGGTCATCGCCTCAATTAACACAATTCCGGCCAACTCCGATCTTGCAGGGTGTGCGAACACATCAGCTCCTACCATCAGGTCAGCCACATCTGCACGCCCCCCCACATGAATACAGCGATGTGAAATGCCTCGCTTTTCACAATAGGCTTGAATGTCACTATTAGACTCATATTCACCAATCGCAATCAACCACGTATTGTCCTGCAGTGCTTTTGGCAAAGCAGCCACAGCATCAATCACCCTATCCACACCTTTACGCATAAAAGCTGATCCGACGGTTAGCACCAAGTTTACATCCTGCGGCAAATTAAACTGTTGCCGCGCATAGTCACGACAGGCTTCACGATTCTTGCCAGAAAATTTTTCCACTGGAATACTGGGTGGCATCAGGTGGAATCTATCCTCTGGCGTACTGTACCATTGCTGAAAACTATGTTTTTCTCGCTCTGTGAGTAGAAGAATTTGACAGCTAGTCTCTACCCCCATAATTGCCTTTTCTGTTTCCGCAAAGAAACGGTAACGCCCTGTCAGCCTATAAAACCACGAACGCTCTTCATAAGCTTTTTGAATATAGCAAGGATCAGCTGCATAATAGACGTCGAGACCTGCCATACGATTGAAACCAACAACTAAATCAACTGGATTTTTTGCTAAAGCCTGCTGCATTACATTAATTAGCGACTGATGTCGTTGATGATTGAGCCAGCCACGACTTGGCAAAATCTCTACACGAATCCGTGGATCAGGCTTATCGCCACGCCACTCACCCGTATAGATAATGATGTCGTGCCCAGCATCCACACAATCATTAGCTATGCGCAACATATCACGCTGCACACCCCCATAGGGAAAGACCTTAAAAATGAGAAATGCAAACTTCAAAATGGGCAACTGTAGTTAATATCAAAGCTGAATTGTATGCGAAAATATCACTCATGCTGAAACTGCTTATCGTTAAAACGTCATCATTAGGTGACGTCATTCACAATTTACCTATTATTCACGACCTTCTTCAGCATTATCCTGAAGCAGAAATAGATTGGGTAGTAGAAGATAGTTTTGCAGACATTCCAAAATCACACCCTGCCGTTCAACGTGTAATTCCTGTAGCAATCCGCCGTTGGCGTAAAACCCTATTTAGCAAAGCCACTTGGTCCGAAATTAATGCAGCCAAACAAAGCATTCAGCAAAAACAATACGATATTATTTTAGACACTCAAGGCTTACTAAAAAGTAGCTTACTCGCACATTTGGGCCATGGTTCAAAACATGGTTACAACAAACTCTCTGCCAGAGAGCCTTTAGCCAGTTTTCTTTACAACACAACACATCAAGTTTCAAAGTCACAACACGCAGTCGCACGCAATCGCACTCTAACAGCATTAGCCCTAGGTTACCCTATCCCGTTAGATAGACCAAACTATGGCATTAAAGGTGGCACAGCAACGAACCTTACTTTCAACAAGCCCTATATCATAGGTTTACACGGCACAAGCCGTGACAGCAAGTTATGGCCGACAGACTGTTGGATAGCGCTAGGCCAAGCATTAGCCAATCAAGGATTTAACCTTGCTCTGCCTTGGGCAACTAATGCCGAACTAGAACGTGCAAAGCTTATTGCAGGTGCGCTAAAAAACACATCGGTATTACCAAAACTCACCATCGCCCAATTAATTAGTGTTATCAGCAATGCCTCTACAGCAATCGGTGTAGATACTGGCCTTTCGCATCTAGCAGTAGCACTAAACATTCCCACTATCGCCATCTACACAGACACCAACCCTTCCCTCACCGGGGTATATGCAGGTGCTTCAACGCCAGCAATCAATCTAGGTAACATCCACCAATCTCCTCATGTAAACGATGTACTTCAAGCTTTTTCTCAGCTGTCAAAAAAATAATCTAAAAAAATCACTTTTTTTCATCATATAGACTTGAATTTAGGTCGAACAACCCCATAGTCAGCTCATTGTTATTTAATTCAACAAGATTTCAGCGGGGAAATTCATGCAAAAAGAACA
>CAYQZK010000039.1:0-14742 GCA_964422015.1 uncultured Methylotenera sp. | reverse complement strand
CGGATGAAACGGCTTGATCGTATCTGGGCCTTTGGTTTGCGTCCAAATCTGCACAGTATGATGATCCGCAAAAGCTTTCAGTAAAGTTTCATCTTGCTGAGTCAACGCGCCCATAATGCGCAAAATAAGCACAATAATGGATTTGCTCTCAACCGCCTCACCCACCGCCAACTCAATTTGCGGCAGTTTATCTTTAATGCTTAACTCTAAAATGAGGCGTTGCAAAGGTTCAATAAGGGCAGAAACCTCTGGTACCAATACTTCACAGCTATTCATATCTGCCACGTAACGCGTGGCTTTTTCATTAAAGCCAACAAGCACGCGTTGCTTTTTCTCTACATACTTCACGCTTAAACGCGCTTTATGCCTATAACCCCAAGTAGGGCCATATAGCGGTGGCAACATATTTCCTGGCTTCACTTGGCCGATATGCCACAAATCATTTTCTAGCAGCCTTTGCTTAGCCGCTACTTGCGCTGCAAAATCCAAATGCTGGAGCTTGCAGCCGCCACACAAACCAAAGTGCGGGCATTTTGGCGTCACTCTTTGGTTAGATTGCTTTAACACTGACACCACATTAGCGACTTCATAGCTAGGTTTTATGCGGTGTGATTGAAAGGTTACTTTTTCATTGGGCAACGCACCATCAATGAATATCGTTTTACCTTCAACGTGTGCAACGCCACGTCCCTCTTGGTCTAAGGACTCAATCGTAGCGTTTAGAATTGGTGCTGGAGTTGCATCAATATTGGATTTATTACGGCGTTTTCTCATGCGAGCATTTTACCGTAGAGCTTGACTTAGAGCACATCCATTAGATGAATCGCGCTAATTTTGTTACACTGAAAGCCTTTGAAGCTAGATTAAAGCGTAAACCGAAATGAAAAATATCACCAAAATAATGCTGTTATTAGTTCTTACAAGTTTTATGGCTCCAGCATTGGCAGAACCGAAAATGCTCTACACGCATGACAGAGTTCGCTTTATGTCAGGAGGAATTGGCCATGATGAAGTCGTTGAAATGCGCAAAACTGCAAAACGCTACACGCTGAATCTTCTGTTTTCGGAAGGCAAAGTAGGTCGCTCAGTGGCTGGACACAATGTGGACATTTACAACGAACAAGACCAGCAAGTGTTTAGGCTTAAAAATGCACAGCCCGTGCTATACGTTAACTTGCCTGCTGGCAATTATATGGTTTTGGCAAATAATAACGGCGTAAAACTACGTCACAAATTTTCACTTGAAGAAAATACTACGCAAAAAATCATTCTGAACTGGAAAGATGAAGTGGAAGAAGATTCACTGATCGATTGTGAGTAAGCAATACCCACTACTTCCAAGCGGCTAAAAACTCCTGCCAGTGCAAACCTTGGTAACCTGCCAAGGTTTCTTTTACCAAAGCAATTTCACGCTCATAAGCGACTTGATTAAGCTGACCGCGCATTAACTGAAAACGTAAATAAACTAGATGTGTATTCGCCACATCCGTCTCACAATAATCACGAATTTCTTCTAACTTGCCCGCTTTATAGGCATCCCAGACCTTACTGCCATCCATGCCCAGCTTACCTGGAAAGCCGCATAATTTAGCCAAATCATCCAGCGGCGCATTGGCACGGGCGTTATACATCGCCATTACGTCCATCAAATCCAAATGCCGCATATGGTAACGACTAATGTAGTTATTCCATTTAAACTCACGGTCATCCTCACCTAAATCCCAATAACGGCTGGCGTTAATACCATGTATCAAGCCACGATAATGCAGCACGGGCAAATCAAAACCGCTGCCATTCCATGAAATAATTTGCGGCGTATATTTATCAATGCCATCAAAAAAACGCTGGATAATTTCCGCTTCAGATGAATCAGCATCCCCAAGCGTCCAAACCTTAAAATGATTACCCTCGCGCAAAGCACAAGAAATGGCACAAATGCGATGCTGGTGCAAAGGCAAAAATTCTGTGCCATTGTGCTGACGACGCTGATGCAAAGCAATATTTGCAACATCTTCTGCTGACGTATCTGCTGGCAATTCTAAAAGGGTACGAAGCCCGTCCGTATCAGGAATGGTTTCAATATCAAAGACAAGGGTAGGTGTCATTCTTAAAGCTTCCTAATGGTTATTTCTTAACCCAGCCGCCAGAACCCTGCACCCACCATCCGCCTTGTGCTTTATCAATCCAACGACTGGCGAAAGTCGCTTGAATTTCAGCTTGCCACTCTGGATGACCATTAGCTGCGGCAATTTCTTGGTATAAGTTTTTTCTATCTGCATTTTCTGCGGCAACCGCATTATTGAGTGCACCGCGATCTTTTAATGGCACCGCGTTTGCATCACGTACAACAATTAGACCATCTTTGGTTAACCCAATAGCGCCACTCGCATAATGAGCAGCCAACTGTCCATGACGCGCTTGCATATTACCTTTAATCGTTGCAATAGCAGGCGTATTGGCCTCCAAATCAGCCCCTGCTAATACGTACTGTGAAAATACAGCACCCAGTAACAACATGCCCAATATGATTTTTTTCATGATATTTACTTCCTCTTAACGTTATTTAGTAGGCGCATCTGCATTAGACTTGTTACCTTCTTGCTTGAGTTGCCAAACTTCATCAATAATTTTGTCTGCAGCCTTCTCTGCGGCAGCCGCAGGGAAATAGATATTAATGGTGACGCAAGCAGAGAGTAATACGACACAGGCTAACCCTATCAGCCAATTTTTCATCATTTTTCCTTTATTCATTTGATTGATACAACATTCAATATCTTGCACGCTTTCAGATCGCGCCTTTAGCTCATTTCTAACGCACAATCGCTTTACTATTGCCATCTGTCACACGCTTAATTCGGGCTAACAACTCGCTCCAACTCACGGTTTGATTGTAACCCATCACAGTAATCGCAGGGATGCCACTACCTTTAACGATAACATAGCCTCCCGTGGTTGACTCTACACCACCCATTTGGCACACATCGTTACGCAGCTTGCAGCTTAAAGCAATTTTTTCATAATTGAACTGGTTCAAAAATCGCAGAAAACTGCGTTGAATTGCCGCTGCAGCCCCTGCCCCACCTAAAGCAGAAATATTCTCTACCGCACGTTGTGAGATTTTTTTAGGGTACTTGCCTGGGCTACTTTGAAATTTGGCATCAAAACTTATAGGCTTCCAGTTTTGCATTTGCACATGCGCTAAATCACCATCTAGCTTACCCTCTATAGCACCGAAACTGAATGTACGGGTCAGGTCACCTAAATCCAGATTACGCAAGCTCATATCCGCATTGAGTTTGGGTACACTCCCCAAAGGATTCTGCATCACCAAATTGGTCACCGTTGCTTTGCCTGAAAACACATTAAAGGCCATTTCACCATTTGTAGTGAGCATTCCATTACTATAAGTCACTTGCGGAATCTCTGCAGAAGCTTTGCCCTGCATGGATGGCAAGCTCATTGCCAAACTAAAGTCCGGCATGGAAACAGGCGTTAACTTAGCGCCTAAATGCCAGTGCCAATTGCCATCAACACGTGCCGCAGAAATATCAGATAACTGCAAAGCGCCATCTAAAATTGGCAAAGTGATACTGGGTGAGGTGACTGCGTAACGATTCACTTCAGCATTAATGTAAGTTTTACCCAAAGGCAGATTGAGCAAACTACCGCTCTCATAATTAAGGCTAACCTTTCTGACTTCATCATAGCTCCAAGGCAGCTTTGCATTGAGCTTATAAAACGCAAATTTATTGTTCTTATCACTCACGTCCACATCGTTCAAACGCAAATCAAAAGCTTTAACCTCAGCATCGCGCACCATTAATTTCAGAGCTGCATGCCCTGCAACTTCTACGTTGTTAAATGCTGTTTTTTCTAACAATGGCTTAAAAAGCAAAGGGTAAGCTGTGGCTAAATCCAAACTCGGCAAATCACCATCAAACTGCGTAAGAGCATAATCTTTTAGACGCATTTGCCCATTAAAATTGAGTTGGCCTACATCTTTAAGCTTAAGTACAGACTGTTCAATATTAAGCATGCCATCCGTTAACACACCAGATGCGCTCCATTGATGCCCTCCATTTGCAAAATAAAAAGGCTGCCAAAACATTTCACCACTAGTCCAGTTCAACACATGCTGCCAGCGCCAGCGCTCACCCTCTTGCGTAACGTTTAATTGCAGGCGACCTGATAACTTTTCTGCCGCATGCAAACCTGCCTCATCATTAAAACTGGCCTCTTGTACATTTAAGTCTGCAGAAAAACCTTGATGTTGCGGTGTTAAATTAAGCGTAAAGGGAAGCTTGATGCGCTCCGACTGAATGAGCCCTTTTGAGCAAAACCAAGTACCTTTGAGTAAATTTTGAGGGATGTCGCAGCTAAGTTTGGTCTGCAACCAATGCTGATCTTCTTTATGTTTCAACTCGGCGGTTAGATTAAGGTCTGCTTGGGCACTTAAGTCAACGGTCAACTTTGCATTTCTTATCGTTGTGCTGTCGTACTCAATAGTCTCTGCCTTAATCGTCATTGCACTTAAGGCAAATGCAGTGTTGTATGCTCCAAACAAGCAAACAATAATTGCGAGGCGAAACATGATTAACTTGGGAAAACCCCTGTGGAAAGATACCGATCACCGCGATCACATACGATAGACACAATCACCGCATTTTCCACTTCTTTTGAAAGTTGCAATGCCGTGTAAAGTGCACCACCACTAGAGATTCCGGCAAAAATACCCTCTTCAGTAGCTAAACGACGCGTTGTATTTTCTGCATTCTTTTGGTTCACATAGCGCAATTCATCTACACGCTTAGCATCGTAAATACTGGGTAAATACTCTTCAGGCCATTTGCGAATACCTGGAATTTGACTGCCCTCTTCAGGTTGTACGCCAATAATTTTGATATTGGGGTTTTGCTCTTTTAAAAAGCGTGAAGTGCCCATAATCGTGCCAGTAGTCCCCATGCTAGAGACAAAATGAGTGATTTTCCCACCCGTATCGCGCCAGATTTCAGGCCCAGTACCCTCATAATGCGCCAATGGATTATCAGCATTACCAAACTGGTCTAGCACGATGCCCTCGCCTTCAGCCTGCATCTTCATCGCTACGTCACGCGCCAGTTCCATACTGCCATCTTTAGGCGTGAGCACCAGCTCTGCACCATAAGCTTTCATGCTTTGCCTACGCTCTATACTTTGATTCTCCGGCATCACCAAAATCATTTTATAGCCGCGCATCGCCGCCACCATAGCTAAAGCAATGCCGGTATTACCGCTAGTTGCTTCAATCAAAGTGTCGCCCGGCTTAATATCGCCGCGCGCTTCAGCCCGCATAATCATGGAGTAAGCAGGCCGATCTTTCACCGAGCCCGCAGGATTATTACCTTCTAGCTTCAGCAAAATTGTGTTGGTGGTATTTCCTGCCAAACGTTGCAACTTCACTAATGGGGTATTGCCGACAAAATCATCTAAGGTTTTATACATTCTGGTTCTCTAAGTTTTCTTTAATGTGGCTAAATATAGCGCATAACCCGCAAAGCCTATAAACGTCATCAACGCCATCTGCGGAATGGTAATACCTAAAAAGGTCCAATCAATTGCAGCGCAATCGCCTGTACCTCGGAATACCAATGTGAGTGCCTTTTTTAAAGGAAAGTTCTCAAACATATAATCAAAGCCAACTCCACAATCTGCAATCATGGATTCACGATGTGCTTGCAACCACCAATGACGAATCGCTACACCAGCACCACCAAAAGCCGTCAGCACATGTAGTGCCGCATATATTTTTCGCAAAGGTTGTCTCGGATTGTGAATAGCTGCAATTAAAAACAACAGACCTAAACCCATTAATACCATACGCTGTGAAATGCACAACGGGCAGGGGTTTAATTGGTAGCGCGTCTGTATCCACAGCGCCAAACCCACGGCTCCAAAACTCGCCAAAAATCCAATTAAATAGCCCACTCGACCTGAAAGAAGTTTATTTAACATGGCGTTCATCGGTAGCATCCATCAATATATAATCATTAAAAGTTAATTTTAACCTATATTTAGACGAGCAAGCTTTGGCAGACCCGACAGCAAATTTAAGCAGCGCATTATCCACGAACAAGCGCGTGATGACCGTGAGCGAACTCAATCGTTTAGCGCGCAACGTGTTAGAGCAAAGTTTTCCGCTATTTTGGGTATCAGGGGAAGTGTCTAATCTCACCCGAGCAGCAAGTGGACACTGGTATTTTTCACTCAAAGATACCAATGCTCAAGTACGCTGCATTATGTTTAAAGGCCGTAACAGTTACTTAGATTGGATACCAAAAGAGGGAGATAAAGTTGAAGCACGTTGTACGGTCACACTATACGAAGCACGTGGTGATTTCCAACTTACCGTAGAATTTTTGCAACGTGCGGGTTTAGGCTCACTATTTGAAGCGTTTGAAAAACTCAAAAACAAGCTTGCTCTGGAAGGCTTATTTGATGCGGCTTCCAAGCATGCCATTCCAGCACATCCTAAGCAAATCGGTATCGTCACTTCTCTAGATGCTGCTGCCTTAAGAGACGTATTGACTACGCTTAAACGACGTATGCCAAGTATTCCCGTGATTATTTACCCCACGCCAGTGCAAGGTCGCGACGCCGCAGACTTGATTGCACACGCTATCGATACCGCTAACGAACGTGCAGAGTGCGATGTGCTGATTATCTGCCGCGGTGGTGGCAGTATTGAAGACTTATGGTCATTTAATGAAGAAATTGTCGCTCGTGCAATTGCCGCATGTTCAATACCCACTATTAGCGGCGTAGGCCATGAAACCGACTTTACTATTTGCGACTTTGTTGCCGATATTCGTGCAGCAACGCCAACGGCAGCGGCAGAGTTAGCTTCACCATCACGTGAGGCTTTACTCAACACACTCGCCCAACTGAAATTACAACTTACAAGAAATATGCAGCATTATTTAAATCAACGAGCACAGTCTCTGGACTATTTAGCTCGCAGATTAATTTCACCACTACAGAAAATTGAGCAGCAAAAAACTCAGTTGGCACAGCTGGCATATCGCTTAAACGCCAGCATGAATCAACAGATACAACTTAAACAACAGCACTTATTAAGGCTAAGCCAAAACTTGCATCATCTCAACCCACAAGCAGTGCTTACGCGTGGTTATGCCTTTGTACAAAATCAATCTGGTGCAATTGTAAACTCCAGCCTGCAATTACAGCGTGGAGATGCGGTCACTCTCACTTTTGGCACAGGTTCTGCAGATGCAACTATTAACAAGACCAACCTGCTGTAAGTTGCAATAAATACCAAGAATTGCGACAAAACTGTGACTGTTATATTATCCAAAGCATGGCCTCACAAAAAAACACGATAAAAACTGGGAGCAAAGGCGCAACTACTGTAAACACCTTGGTTGCAATAGTCTTTTTTACAGTAACCATACTGGCCTCATTGCTCATTTACGGCGCCTATCTCAATCAACGTGATGCTGTAGTTTCCAAGGTAGGATTAGTCGAAGCTCGTCAAACAGCTGGGCTGATTTATGAACACTTATATTCAGTGATGCGAAAGGGTTGGACCACCCAAGAAATTGACGACCTGATACACCATGTAGGCAATCGCTTACCCGACTATCAAATCGATGTAGTGCGAAGCGAGGCAGTTGCCAAACAATTTGGTGACACACCTGGAGATGCCATAAAACGTCGCGATGATTCCGTTGTGGCAAAAGCCATCTCAGAACGCAAAGACATATTTCAAACGAGTAACGATCAATTACGCTATGGCTTTGCGGTAAAAATGAAGGAAGAATGCTCCAGCTGCCATACTACAACCAAAGTAGGTGACATCAACGGCGTTATACTCATTTCCATTCCCAACTCAAGATTAAGAAAACCTATAGAAGATGCTATTAAGCCCATGACAGCCATGCTCAGTGTCATTGTTCTAGTTTTATTCGGCACAATTTTTTTGGTTTTACGCGCTCGTGTAGTTAAGCCTGTGCTGGAATTTTCTTCCAACGTTGGTCAATATAGCGACAATAATACCGAAAAACGTATTTCACCCATGCCGCATTGGCCAAATGAAATTGTTTCTCTGGCAAAAAGCTTTAACTTTCTGATGGATCGCATTCAAGATGACCAGAAACTTCTTGAAAAGCAATCTCAGCGTGATGCTTTAACTGGGCTATCCAATCGGCGACATTTTGATGAATTTTTACTACAAGCCAAAAATGATGCTGAAAATGGCGCCGACATTTTCTCTGTTCTATTGCTAGATTTAGATGGGTTCAAACCAGTTAATGACTCGCATGGTCACGCCGCTGGTGACGCTATTTTAGTTGCAGTAGCTCATGCGTTACGCAACACCACCCGTGAAGCCGACCTCCCTGCTCGCATTGGCGGAGATGAGTTTGCTGTAATCGCAGTTGCAACCGATGAAAATGCAGTTAAAGAGTTTATGGAACGAATCCGCTTTGCTATATCAGAGGTGAAGGTTCGCTTTGGACACATCAATCTCTCGGCGTCTTGTAGCATAGGTGCAGCAACTTATCACTCAAATATAGAATCTGCATCAGACCTCTTACAAGCCGCAGATGCCGCAATGTATGAAGATAAAATTTCACGCAAGGCACAACGTTAGACTCAGCCTTTATTCGTCATAAAATCAAACTCATCAACTCACTATAAGTAACAATTTAGTCAAGTTTTGACACATAATTTTGAAAATTGATTAGCTTCGTTAGCTTAGTTGTTTGATAATGTAAATCTCTCGGTAACTACTCTTTACTTTTAATGTCATCATCCACTGCCAGTAAAACTAAACTTTCCGCACTCACCTTGGCAGCTCTAGGTGTCGTTTTCGGCGACATTGGCACTAGCCCACTTTACACCATGAAAGAAGTATTTTCTGTAGGTGCACACCCAGTACCACTTAACGAAGTGAACATGTACGGCATTTTGTCGCTCATTTTTTGGGCATTGGTGATGGTGGTGTCAGTAAAGTATGTGGCATTCATTATGCGCGCAGACAACCGTGGCGAGGGCGGCATTATGGCTTTACTCGCATTAGCCAGTCAAAATGCTGGAAATAACATTAAAAAGCAACGCACTATTATGCTATTAGGCATATTAGGCGCCTGTATGTTTTACGCCGATGGCATGATCACCCCCGCAATTTCTGTACTTTCAGCAGTTGAGGGCCTGGAATTAGCGGCGCCGATGCTGCACCCACTGATATTGCCAGTAACTCTAGTGGTTTTATTCGTGTTATTTTGGGCACAAAGCAAGGGCACCGCATTAGTCGGTGCTTTTTTTGGTCCTATCATGTTGCTTTGGTTTGGCACATTAGGTGTTTTAGGCCTGCAAAGCATTATCCAAAACCCCACTATTTTGCATGCGTTAAATCCAGCATATGCCATCCATTTCTTTAGCGTTAGCCCATGGATTGCCTTTGTGGCTCTGGGTGCAGTGGTTCTTTCGGTCACAGGTGCTGAAGCACTATATGCAGACATGGGGCACTTTGGACGCTTCCCTATTCGTTTGGCTTGGTTTGGCTTTGTGCTTCCATCTTTAGTACTCAATTACTTTGGACAAGGTGCACTCATTTTAAGAGCACCAGATTCAGTTAAAAATCCATTTTATTTACTGGCACCAGAATGGATGCTATTCCCACTCATTATCTTAGCTACCCTTGCGGCAGTCATTGCCTCACAAGCAGTCATTACAGGTGCGTTTTCTGTGTCACGGCAAGCCTTGCAGCTAGGCTACATTCCACGTATGCATGTTGAGCACACTTCCGAGAGTCATGAAGGGCAAATCTACATGCCGCGCGTCAATTGGGGCTTAATGATTGCCGTAATGGCGCTAGTATTAAGCTTTAAATCTTCTGGCAATCTGGCTGCAGCCTATGGTATTGCGGTAACTGGTGATATGGTCATCACCTCACTATTAGCAGGCATCGTATTCCACCACATTTGGGGTTGGGGCAAACTACGAACCGGCGCTTTAGTCAGCTTATTTCTAGTCGTTGATATTGCATTTTTTAGTGCCAATGTACTGAAAGTTCCAGATGGTGGCTGGGTACCTATTGTGATTGGCGTATTCGTTTTTACACTCATGGTCACATGGAAAACTGGTCGTACAATGCTTTACCAGCTTATTAAAAATGAATCTATGGCACTTGACCCTTTTATTGAAGCTATTGGTCAGCATCCGCCTGCTCGCGTACCTGGTACAGCGTTATTTATGACCCCTAACCTTGACGGTGTTCCACATGCCATGCTGCACAATCTCAAACACAACAAAGTGCTGCATGAGCGAGTAGTCATTCTCAGCGTCAAATTTCTAGACATTCCACACGTCAGCGAAGATGAGCGTGTCACAGTAGAAATATTGCCACACAACTTTTACAAAGCAACGGTAAGTTATGGTTTTAAAGACGAACCAGACTTACCTAGAGATTTGGCACTATGTACCTATAAAGGCTTAGAGCTAGATGCTATGGACACCTCATTCTTCATTGGTAAAGAGATTCTGATTGCTAATGAAAAAAGTGAAATGGCTTACTGGCGCAAAAAAATCTTTATTGGCTTATTTAGATCTGCCGAAACAGTTACCAACCAATTTAAATTACCGCCCAACCGCGTAGTTGAGTTGGGTGCGCAAATTTCGTTTTAACCCCGTTAGAATTTGTATCAACCTAAAGCGCATGAGCTTATCGCCATGCGCTTTATTTTTGGGTTAAATCAGTGTTTGAGTTAAAATGACGCATTCAAGATTTATTCACTTTTTTGGACTACCTTAGAGACTCTTATGGATTCACGTCAAAGCATTATTGAAGCCGCGTTTGAAGATCGCGCAAACATCAATCCAGCTAACGCTTCAGTTGAAATCAAAACTACTGTTGCTGCAGTTTTAGCTGATTTGGATAGCGGAAAACTCCGCGTTGCCAGCCGTATAGGCGACACCCAACAATGGGAAACCCACCAATGGCTTAAAAAAGCCGTGCTACTTTCATTCCGCTTGCAAGACAACGTGTTAATGGATGATGGCGTAACTAAATACTTTGATAAAGTTCCACCAAAATTTGCTGACTACACTGAAGATGACTTCAAAGCAGGCGGCTTCCGCGTGGTGCCAAATGCCATCGTGCGTCGTGGCTCATTTATCGGTAAAAATGCAGTTTTAATGCCATCTTATGTGAACATTGGTGCTTATGTAGGCGAAGGCACTATGGTTGACACGTGGGCAACTGTTGGTTCATGCGCGCAAATCGGTAAAAACGTACACTTATCAGGCGGCGTAGGTATTGGTGGCGTATTAGAGCCAGTTCAAGCCGGCCCAACCATTATTGGCGACAATTGCTTTGTTGGTGCTCGTTCAGAAGTCGTTGAAGGCGTGATTGTTGAAGATAACTGCGTTATCTCTATGGGTGTTTACATCGGCCAATCTACAAAAATTTACGATCGCGAAACAGGCGAGGTATTCTATGGTCGTGTTCCAGCAGGCTCAGTGGTTGTTTCTGGCAACCTACCTTCAAAAGATGGTAGCTACAGTTTGTACTGCGCTGTGATTGTTAAAAAAGTTGATGCCAAAACTTTGGGTAAAGTTGGCATTAACGAGTTATTGCGCGGCATCTAGTCGCTTTCAATTCATGTTGACGCTATACGGCATTCCTAACTGCAACACCGTTAAAAAAGCCCAAGACTGGCTGAGTGCAAATAGTGTCAACTATGAATTTCATAACTTCAAGAAACAAGGTATTGATGTTGCTACGCTTGAATGCTGGCTCAAACAATACCCTTGGGAAAAACTCATCAACCGTGCTGGCCTCACATGGCGCGGCTTAGATGATGCTACAAAATCCAGCATTCATGATAACGCTACTGCAGCGGCACTGATGCAAGAAAAAACCTCAGTGATTAAACGCCCAGTTTTGGTCGAAAATAGCACTATTCTCTGCTTAGGCTTTGATGAAAACCTCTACAAAGCAACTTTCAAACTTTAAAAGTTAAACTTATGAGCAAAACACTAGAGTTAGCAATAGACCTTCTTAAACGCCAATCTAACACGCCATTAGACGCAGGTTGCCAAGAACTCATGATTTCACGCCTAGAACCTTTAGGATTTAAGATTGAGTGCATGCGATTTGGAAACGTAGATAACTTTTACGCTCGTCGTGGCACTACTAGCCCTCTATTGGTTTTTGCTGGCCATACCGACGTAGTGCCTACTGGCCCTCTTGACCAATGGCATACTCCACCATTTGAACCAACCATCAAAGACGGCATGCTCTATGCTCGCGGCGCTGCTGATATGAAGACCTCACTGGCGGCATTTATCACTAGCATTGAAGAGTTTATCGAGCAAAACCCTAATCACCTAGGCTCAATCGGTTTATTAATCACTTCCGATGAAGAAGGCGTAGCAGTCGATGGCACAGTAAAAGTTGTAGAAGCACTGAAAGCACGCGGTGAGCATTTCGATTACTGCATCGTTGGTGAACCCACTAGCAACAAAGTAGTCGGCGACATGATTAAAAATGGTCGTCGTGGCTCACTTTCAGGCAAGCTCATAGTCAAAGGGATACAAGGCCATATTGCTTATCCTCACCTAGTAAAAAACCCTATCCACATGGTCGCCCCTGCCATTAAAGACATGGTGGAAACGGTTTGGGATAATGGTAATGAATACTTTCCACCTACTTCATGGCAAATATCCAACATGAATGGTGGCACAGGCGCAACCAACGTGGTGCCAGGTGAAGTAGAGATTTTATTTAACTTTAGATACTGCACAGCGAGTAACGAAGCTAACCTGAAACAGCGCGTATACGCTATTTTAGACAAACACAAACTTGATTACAGCTTAGAATGGGAGCACTCCCCTTCCTACATCACACCTCGTGGCAATTTGGTTGATGCCATTTCCAGTGCAATCGAACAAGCTTATGGCGTATCGCCTGAACTATCAACCACTGGAGGCACCTCTGATGGACGTTTTATTGCCGACATCTGTAAGCAAGTCATTGAGTTTGGTCCACTTAATGCCACCATTCATAAATTAAACGAGTGCGTAGGCGTAGCGGATATTGAACCGCTAAAAGAAACGTATAAACTCACTCTAGAAAAGCTTTTAACTTAAGTTACTGCGGCAAAAAAAATGACACAAACAACTACCGAACTTTCAACCATCCGAGACTGGTTACGCTATGCAGTTAGCCGATTTGAGAATTCGGACATTTTTTATGGTCATGGCACAGATAACAGCTACGATGAAGCGGTGTGGCTGGTAATGGGCACATTGCACTTACCACTCGATATGCTTAACAATTTTTTGGATGCGCGATTAACTAGCGAAGAAAAAAACAAATTGGTGGCATTCATTGATGAGCGCATCAACAAACACACGCCTACAGCCTACCTGCTTAAAGAAGCTTGGTTACAGGGCATTAAGTTTTATGTAGATGAGCGCGTGTTAATTCCACGCTCTTTTATTGCAGAATTATTGGCCAATGGTGGCCTAGAGCCTTGGATTGAATATCCTGAGCTGATCCAAAGTGCCGCAGATATTTGTACGGGTAGCGGCTGCTTAGGCGTGTTGTTAGCCGATGCTTTTCCAGAGGCAAATGTTGATGTTATTGATATTTCGCAAGATGCCATTGATGTGGCGAATATCAATATTGCTCAATATGGCTTGCAAGAACGCATGACTGCCATTAAATCAGATATGTTCAGTGGGTTAACCGACGCCAATAACGTATGTAAAAAATATGATCTCATCATCAGCAATCCACCGTATGTAGATGCGCCTTCAATGGCAACACTACCTGCTGAATATCGCAATGAGCCGCAACTAGCTTTAGGTAGCGGTCTAGCGGGGCTAGATCACACCCACACTCTTTTACGTGAAGCAGCAAACTATCTCAATGATGAGGGCATTTTGATTGTTGAAATCGGTCACAATCGAGACGCTCTATTAGATGCTTATCCTGACCTACCATTTACTTGGCTAGAAGTCTCTTCCGGTGATGAATTTGTATTTTTGCTCACCAAAGAACAACTGCTTTAATGTACACACTTTTTGACCCACTTACTTTGAGTGGGTCATTCACCCTACACCAACCTCACAGAGCCATACTATTTTGAATACACCCTCAAGCAATACAATTAGCTGGCAAGAGGCCGGAAAATCTAAAACTAGCACATGGCACTCTGAAAATGACACGCCCGCACCAAAGCGTGTGCAAATTGCAGATGACACGATCAATGCTGATGTTGCTCACAAACTTTGCTGTGAAGGTACAGCACTGCTTTGGCGTGGCGACTTCCAGAACGCTAAGCAACTCATGCAGGCTATCAGCCGCAGAATTGACCGTCCAGGCAAAAAGCCTAAAAAACCTGCAAGCAATATCACTGAAGCTTTTCACTGGCATAGACAAGCTCAATCGCAAAAAGCGCGCATTTTAGGCATGCTACTCATTGAAGTCGCAGTCGGGCACCACATCAACTTACGCCGCGCGCCTGACATCAAAGGGGCATGTGAACATGCTTATGGCAAAAGCACACAGTCGTTTATTGTTTCATTGCGTGAACTTTTGGGTTTGATAGGCGCTTACGAATGGAGCAAAAATGGCGTTGAAGTTAATGCCATTAACAATAAAATTTATCCAAGTTACGGCGTATTCTCACCAATTCGTGGTGAGTATCTTGAGTTGGTAGACAAAGCACCTTTACC
>CAYQZK010000038.1:0-14767 GCA_964422015.1 uncultured Methylotenera sp. | reverse complement strand
AGGTGGTGGAAAAGAAAAAGCTGAGAAAGCGCCACTAACAAAAGAAGAGGCAGCCTCTAAACGCGCAAAAGATGCTGAGCAACTAAAGAAAGAAAATGAAGCAAAACAAGCTGAATTAAAGGTTAAGCAAGAAAATTGTAAAGTGGCACAATCTAATTTGGCAACTTATACCAATGGTGGTCGCATTGCGAAAACCAATGCAAATGGTGAGCGTGAATATTTAGGTGATGCTGAAATTAGTCAAAATAAAGCTGACGCCGAAAAAGATGTGGCAAAGTATTGTGATTAAAATCAAGTATTAAAGGCTGCTGTGCTGATAAAATGGCGCCTCAGCAGATGTGCCTCGATAGTAAAATGGATATTACAGACCCCTCCTAAGGGTCAGTTACAGGTTCGACTCCTGTTCGGGGTACCAATAAATCTTTAGTGATTCTTCCTGGTAAAAAATAATCTTAAGATGTGCTCGTTTTTGGTGCGTAGTAAATGCTTTTAAGCCTTTTATTAGTGCGAAATTAATCTTGTCTAAGCCTTTGTACGCCTTGCAATAGCTATTTTTATGGAGAAGAAAATTTTTAGTGTGATAGGCATTTCATATTTCTGTTTACTTGTATAAGATTAGGCCATTCACTTTTCAATTTAAGACGAAAAAATCATGTTAAAAGTTTATGCAGCACACGTACAAGAACGCGCCACTCAAAATTTACCACCTTTGCCATTGAGTGCGGAGCAAGTCGCACAATTAGTTGAGTTGCTTAAAAATCCACCTGCTGGCGAGGCTGAAACCTTGCTCGATTTACTTGCTAATCGTATCCCCGCAGGAGTAGACCAAGCTGCTTACGTCAAAGCTGCCTTTTTATCTGATATTGCACAAGGTAAAGCAAGCTCTCCCTTAGTAAGTGCGGAACAAGCGGTAGAGCTTCTAGGTACTATGCTAGGCGGCTACAATGTGCAGGCTTTGGTTGATTTGCTTGATACGCCAATGGCAGAAACCTCTGTTAAGGCTTTGTCACGTACCATCTTAATGTTTGATGCTTTTCATGACGTTGCAACAAAAGTGAAAGCAGGCAATGCTGCCGCTAAAAAACTCATGGAGTCATGGGCGAATGCTGAGTGGTTTACCAATGCACCTGTATTAGCTCGAGAAATCAAAATGGTGGTGTTTAAAGTCGATGGTGAAACCAATACCGATGACTTAAGTCCTGCGCAGGATGCTTGGAGTCGCCCTGATATTCCATTGCATGCCAAAGCCATGCTGGTGAATAAAATGCCAGACGGTCTTAAAACGATAGAAACACTTAAGCAGAAAGGTTTGCCACTGGCTTATGTGGGTGATGTGGTGGGCACTGGTTCTTCACGTAAATCTGCGATTAACTCAGTCCAGTGGTATATGGGTAATGATATTCCACATATACCCAACAAGCGCACTGGTGGTGTAATTCTAGGTACCAAGATTGCCCCTATATTCTTTAACACTGCTGAAGATTCAGGCGCATTGCCGATTCAATGTGATGTTTCAAAAATGCATACTGGCGATGTAATTACCATTCAGCCGTTTGCCGGTAAAGTTCTCAATGAGCAAGGCGAAGTTATTTCAACTTTTGAATTAGCACCCTCAACCTTGGCTGATGAAGTGCGCGCTGGTGGTCGTATTCCATTGATTATTGGCCGCGGTTTAACGACTAATGCGCGCCTAGCATTAGGTTTACCACCTTCGGATTTATTCATTCAAGCAACAACTCCAAAAGATACCGGAAAAGGCTACACGTTGGCACAGAAGATGGTTGGTCGAGCCTGTGGTTTGCCTGAAGGTAAAGGTGTGCGTCCTGGGTCTTATTGCGAACCTAAAGCGACCACAGTGGGCTCACAAGATACGACGGGCGGCATGACGCGTGATGAATTAAAAGAACTTGCTTGTTTAGGTTTTAGTGCTGATTTGGTGAGGCAAAGTTTCTGTCATACCGCAGCCTATCCAAAACCAGTGGATATTAAATTGCAACACAGCTTGCCAGAGTTTATTTCCAGCCGCGGAGGCGTGAGCTTGCGTCCAGGTGACGGCGTCATTCACTCATGGTTAAACCGTATGGTGTTGCCTGATACAGTAGGTACTGGCGGCGATTCACATACCCGTTTCCCTATTGGCATTTCGTTTCCGGCAGGTTCAGGCTTAGTTGCCTTTGCTGCAGCTATGGGGGCTATGCCGTTAGATATGCCAGAATCAGTGTTAGTGCGCTTTAAAGGTGAAATGCAGCCAGGCATTACCTTGCGTGACTTGGTGAACGCGATTCCTTATGCGGCAATTCAAAGTGGCGAGCTCACGGTGGGTAAACAAGGTAAGAAGAATGTATTTAATGGTCGCATTCTAGAAATCGAAGGTTTGCCTGATTTAAAGGTTGAGCAGGCGTTTGAGTTTGCGGATGCTTCTGCTGAACGTTCTGCCAATGGTTGTACCGTGAAGTTGAATAAAGAGCCTGTGATTGAGTTCTTAAATTCAAATATCGTCTTGTTACAAAACATGATTGATAACGGTTACCAAGATGCACGTACCTTGCAACGTCGTATTGAGAGCATGCAAGCCTGGTTAGCAAAACCTGAATTGCTAGAAGCGGATAAAGACGCTGAATATGCACATGTGATTGAAATTGACCTAAATACCATCACTGAGCCATTGGTGGCCTGCCCAAATGACCCTGATGACATTAAACCACTATCAGCAGTGGTAGGAGATAAAGTGGATGAAGTGTTTATTGGCAGTTGTATGACCAATATCGGTCACTACCGCGCGGCTGCTCGCGTGTTAGATGGTGCGAGTGGCATTCCAACCCGCTTATGGATTGCACCGCCAACGCGTATGGATGAGTCGCAATTACGCGATGAAGGCGTTTACGCAGTTTTTGGTGTAGCCGGTGCGCGTACAGAGGTGCCAGGTTGTTCATTATGCATGGGTAATCAGGCCCGCGTGGCGGATAAAGCCACGGTGTTCTCTACCAGTACACGTAACTTTGATAACCGTATGGGTAAAGATGCTCGTGTTTACTTGGGCTCAGCTGAACTGGCAGCGGTATGTGCTAAGTTAGGTCGTATGCCTTCACATGCTGAATACATGGAGACTGTGGGCAATAAGTTGCAAAATACAGCTGAAATCTACCAGTATTTGAATTTCGATCGCTTGCCAGATTACTCAGCAAGTATGGCTAAGGTGAAAAAGACGATTGCAATTAGCGCAGTTGCTTAATGGGTGTTGTAGGTTGCGGCCTGCTGGGTAACAGTTTTGCCTAACTTACAAGCTCACAAATTAGCCGTTCAAAAATATTTTCCTGTAATAGCTTTTTTTGCGGGTTTCATATGGGATGCATTGACCATTGGTAAACGTGTCAATGCGTCCGATCTATGGATGCTTTCAAGCTATCTTATTGCAACTATACCTATCATTTGGTGGACAGTCAGAAAAGCGCAGATAAGTCCACAGAGCGTTAGCATTGATGACGAAGCGCACTGGAAAACGCGCTTACCCTACATGGCCATACAGTTTTTGTTTGGCAGTTTGTTCAGCGCGCTATTTATTCTGTATTTTAAAAGCTCATCTCATTTAGCGGCTATTGTTTGGTCTATAGGGTTAGGTGTGCTTCTGGTTGCTAACGAATATCTAGAGACCGCCTATAAGCGTTTTACCCTTACTTGGACGTTGTTCGGCTTTTGTACGATTTTATTGCTGAATTTTGTTGTGCCCTTTATTGTTGGTAGCGTGCATGTCATCTGGTTTTTTATTAGCACTGCCATTGCCGTGGCCGCCACGCGTAGCATTAAACTTAAAATATCTCCTCAGTTTGGCAATATTGTGCCGACCTATGCTGTAGCTGCGGCCATTGTATTGGCCTATGTGCTTGATGTAATTCCACCAGTGCCTTTAGTTAAACGTGACATTCAAGTAGGCACGCATTTCGAGAAAGCAGCAGGTGAATATCGTGTGTTGCAAGATAAAGCGCCATGGTGGATTTTTTGGCGTAGCACTTTGAATAGTGTGCATATTAGTGCAGGTGAGCAGGTGTATTGTGTTTCAGCGATATTCGCACCACGTGGCTTGGAAGCTAGGTTATATCACAACTGGCAATACTATGATGCAAAGGCAGGTTGGGTGACAAAGTCACGAATTGGCTTTGGTTTAGCCGGTGGTCGTGATAATGGTTTTAGGGGTTATACGTTTAAACAGAATATAGCTTATGGTGAATGGCGCGTAAAGGTTGAAACTGAAAATGGTCGAACCATTGCCATACATGAGTTTGAAATTGAGAAGAGTGTGGGTAATCAGCTCAGAATACCCAAAGCGCTATGATTTAAATAAGCGCTTTGGGTATATAGGAAGCTTAGTGTTTAGTGTCAGGATGTGTCATCAACTTATCAATATAAGCAATTGCAACGGCTGATAGCACAAAAGTCATGTGAATAATGGTTTGCCATAGCAACACTTTATCGGTCAGATTTTCTGCGTTGATAAAGGTTTTGAGTAAGTGGATAGATGAAATGCCGATAATCGCGGTGGCTAGTTTAACTTTTAGCAAGTTGGCATTAACGTGTGATAACCAATCAGGTTCGTCTGGATGGCCTTCTAGGTTTAAGCGCGAAACGAAAGTTTCGTAGCCACCGACAATGACCATAATGAGCAAGTTTGAAATCATCACTACATCAATTAAGCCAAGTACGATGAGCATAATGTCTGCTTCTTTTAGTGTAAACGCATGCTGGACCATGTGAACAAGCTCAACACCAAAGAAGAATACATAAACCGCTTGAGCGACGATTAGGCCTAAATAAAGCGGTAGTTGTAGCCAACGGCTACCAAATAAAATGTTGCTCATGACATTTTTTTGTTGATATTTAGTTTTCTCTTGCATAGTAGTAAAAAGCCTTTAGTTTTTCAAAAGTGTGTTTTTTGATATGGGGCACATTGTATCAGTTTCAATGTGTCATGTTTATTTAGGAAATATGACTTTCAATGTGGTAATCCGCTGTTTCGTCTAATGCGAGTAGTTGCGTTAATATCGGCATAGATTCTGCAAGAGTATTCGGCAGTGTCCACGGAGGGTTAATGATAAATAGGCCACTACCGTACATGCCGAAACCTTCAGTTGATGGCGCCTGGATGGTCATAGCAACATGTAGCCAATTAGGAACATTGAGCTGTATCAGGTTTTCAATCATTTCCTCAGGTTCAGGGCGTTGCAGTATGGGGTACCACACGATATAGGTGCCTGTCGCAAAGCGTGTAAGGCTGTCTTTAATGCAACTGACTACATGTAGATAATCTTGCTTGTCTTCGTAGGGCGGGTCAATGAGCACAACAGCACGGCGCGTCGGTGGTGGTAAGCAGGCTTTAATACCTGCAAAGCCGTTTTGCATTTCAACTTTCACCTGCTTGCCTTGACCTCTAAAGTTTTCTATCAAGAGCTTGCAATCACTAGGATGTAATTCAAATAAGCGCATTTTGTCATCGGCACGCAAAAAGTCTTGTGCAACAGCAGGTGAGCCTGGATATAGGTGCAATGCATCAACGTTGAAGTTTTTAATTTGTGTTACGAAATCTGCCAGTGATTGTGGCAGATGCTCTGCGCTTATTAGCTTCTTTATGCCCTCTTCAAACTCTGCATTTTGGGTGGCATAGCCCTCGCTTAGGCTGTACATGCCAGCACCAGCGTGAGTGTCGATATACCAGAAAGGTTTATCTTTTAGCTTGGCGTGGGCAAGCACAAGACCTAAAACATAATGTTTAAGGACGTCGGCATGATTGCCAGCGTGAAAGGCATGACGGTAACTGAGCATGGTGTAAATAAGGCATCAATAATGTTTTGGCATTATAGCTTTCATCAATTTTCGGTATGAGGTTTATTTGTTACTTTGTGAGATACATTAGAATGATGATTATTGACCAAAGTGACCAAGCATGATTTTTAACGCAACCAGTTTAACTATCCCACCCCAAATTACGGATGTAGCCCGCATCCTGCCGCCAAAAGAAAGTACATTTCGTGCTTTTACATTTAGGCCAATCGAAGAATATCGCGTTATTTTATTGGGACAAGATCCCTACCCAACGGTAGGCGATGCTAATGGTCTTGCGTTCTCTGTTTATAAAGGCCAAAAACTACCTAGAAGTCTAAAAAATATTTTTACTGAATTGGTGGATGACATTGGCTGTGAAATGCCTAGTCATGGCGACCTTACAGCTTGGGCAGAGCAAGGTGTTTTGTTGGCAAACTCATCACTTTCTGTCCTTGAAGGGCAGGCGGGTGTACATGCCAAATATTGGAAAGCATTTACTGAAGAGTGGATACAGCAATTAGGGCAGGGTAATAAACCCCTAGTGTGGGTACTTTGGGGAGGTCATGCACAGTCATACCAACATTTAATTGGCAGTCATCACAAAGTGATTACTTCTGTACATCCAAGCCCATTGTCTGCTAGTCGTGGATTCTTTGGTAGCAAGCCGTTTTCAAAGGCGAATCAGTATCTGAAAGAGTTAGGGTACGCTGAGATTGATTGGGCGCTATGAGCTAATCTAAACCTTGAGTAATCGTAGTTAATGGTTTAGTCTGCTACTCATTGATCTTACAGTGAATTCTATGCGCCGCATTCTCATTATTGTTGCAGTTATTGCTCTTATTGGCAGTTCAATTTGGTGGTTTAATCGTCCGCAGCCTATTGCCGTTGCGCTCGTCGAAGTTGCACGTGGAAAGGTGGAGGCCAGCGTAGCTAATACCCGCGCTGGCAGTGTAGAGGCTTGCCAACGTACACGATTATCACCAATTAGTGGCGGTCGAATTGCCTATCTTGGCATCAAAAAAGGCGATCACGTAAAAAAGGGCCAAGTGTTGCTTAAACTTTGGAACGATGATCAGCAAGCGCAAAGTACGCTGGCACAAACGCAGGTGGCAAGTAGCCAAAAGCGTATTCGTGAGGTATGTGCGTTGGCGGAAAATGCCGAACGTGAGGCTACGCGCATGAGTAAGCTACGCGCGCGCGGTTTTATTTCTGAAGGTGGTGAAGAAAAGGCGCGTTATGAAGCACAAGCTAGACGCGCGTCCTGCGAAGCCTCTCGTGCAGACGTTGCGCAAGCGCAAGCACGGGTAAATGTGACCAAAGTTGAGCAAAATCGTACAGTCTTAGTTGCACCGTTTGACGGTATTGTGGCCGATATTGTGGGCGAGTTAGGCGAGTACACCACACCTTCACCCCCAGGCGTGGCAACACCTCCAGCGATAGATCTGATTGATGATACCTGTTTGTATATTAAAGCGCCGATGGATGAAGTGGATGCACCAAAAATCAGGGTGGGTCAGGCAGTGCGTGTTTCATTGGATGCATGGCCGGGTAAGGTTTTAGTTGGTCACGTAAAGCGTGTTGCTCCTTACGTGGTGGCAGTTGAAAAGCAGGCGCGTACTGTGGATGTCGAAGTTAGCTTAGATGAATTCAAAGGCAATGTTGATGCTAATCAGCCACTGTTGGTTGGCTACAGTGCGGATGTTGAAATTCTGTTGGAAAGTCATGAGCAGGTATTACGTGTGCCCACATCTACTTTGCAGGAGGGTAATAAAGTATTACTTTACTTACCAGATAGTAAAAAATTGGAGCAGCGTACGATTAAAACCGGTATCACTAATTGGGAATACACTGAAGTACTAGAGGGTTTGAAGCAAGGTGATCGCGTGGTGAGTTCTCTGGAGCGCGAGGGTGTAAAAGCGGGTGTTTTGGTTAACCCTGAAAAACCATCTGATTCTGTTAAAACAGATTAGACTTAAATGACTGACGTAAATACGAGCTTGATTACCTTAAAAGGCATTGCTCGCAGTTTTCAGCTTGGTGATAGTACTGTGCATGCATTGCGTAACCTTGATTTGCAGGTGACCCCTGGTGAATATATTGCAGTAATGGGGCCGTCAGGGTCAGGCAAATCAACCTTACTTAATTTGCTGGGGTTGTTAGATAGCCCTGATACTGGCACATACCAACTTGAGGGGCGTGATGTCACTACACTAAGCGCAGACGAGTTAGCAAAAGTGCGTAGCGAACGCATTGGTTTTATTTTCCAAAGCTTTCATCTTGTGCCGCGATTAACTGCTGCGGCTAATATTGAGTTGCCACTCACTTTGTCTGGGATTAATTCTGCTGAGCGAAGTAAGCGGGTAGCACAAGCGTTGCAGGATTACGGATTGGTTGAACGTGCCCAACACAGGCCAAATGAACTGTCGGGTGGTCAGCGCCAAAGGGTGGCGATTGCAAGGGCTACGGTGCAGCGTCCGGCAGTGCTGTTGGCGGATGAGCCAACGGGTAATCTTGATCGTGTTACGGGTGAAGAAGTGGTTCGTTTGCTCGAGGCGCTTAATGCGCAAGGCATGACATTGATTATTGTGACGCATGATCCAGTTCTTGGTGCGCGCGCACGTCGACAAATTAAAATGGAAGATGGCATGATTGTGAGTGATATTACAAGCGCGTCTATATCACCAACTTAACGCAATGAAGTTAATTGATACATTGCGTTATGCCACAGACGCTGTAACGGGCACGCCATTGCGCACAGGTTTATTGCTACTAGCCATGTCAATAGGTGTAGCAGCAGTAGTCATTTTGACCGCATTAGGTGATGGTGCTCGCCGCTATGTGGTAGGAGAGTTTTCTGCCATTGGTAGCAATCTAGTTATTGTGTTGCCAGGTCGCTCTGAAACACGCGGCTTTAATCCTGCCAATCTCATCACCAGTACGCCTAGAGACTTAACTGTTGATGATGCTAATGCCTTGCTCCGTCTATCAGGTGTAGCTCGTGTTGCACCTCTTTTAATTGCTACGACTGAGATTAATGCAGCAGGAAAATTGCGTGAAGCGATGCTCGTGGGTACGAATGATGAATTCATTAAAGTGCGCAAGCTTGAATTAGCACTAGGTCGATTTTTAAGTAAAGATGAAGTGGGGCATGGTTCGGCAGAGGTGGTACTAGGTTCAGTCATTCGTCGAGAGATTTTTGGGACGGAAAATCCTTTAGGTAAAACAGTACGTATAGGCGACCGTCGTTTAAGGGTAGTGGGTGTGCTGACAGATGGCGGTCGTGGCATGGGTATGACCACCGGTGAGTTGTTAATCGTGCCTGTGGCAACGGCGCAGGCGATGCTTAATTCTAATACGTTATTCCGAATTCTGATTGAAGCGCGTAGCCGAGAGCAGTTAAACGAGGTGAAAGCACAAGTGCTCAAAATGATTACACAGCGTCATGAGGGTGAGGAAGATGTGACTGTGATTACCCAAGATGCAGTTCTTAAGACGTTTGACAAAATATTAGGGGTGTTGACTTTAGGTGTATCGGGGATTGCAGCCATTAGTTTGGTAGTTGCAGGGATTCTGGTGATGAATGTGATGTTAGTCTCTGTGACACAACGCACGGCTGAAATCGGATTGCTTAAAGCGCTAGGCGCTACTTCAGCAGCCATCCGGCAATTGTTCATGACAGAGGCAGTGTTGTTATCAATGACTGGTGGTTTATTAGGTACGGGTTTAGGCTATTTGGCTGCCGCGTTATTGCGGCATATTTACCCAGCTTTTCCCGCATATCCACCTTTATGGGCAGTGCTGGCGGGTTTGGGTACATCACTGATTTCTGGTTTGATTTTTGGTGTGATGCCTGCGCGTCGTGCTGCACAGCTTGATCCAATACAGGCGCTATCTAAACGATAGGTTTAATCAGCCTCTTGTGTTGTTTCTATTTCTTCAGTCAGAGTGACGGGCTGATTGTTTGCAATCATAGTGTTCCGGCTTTCTGGGGTTTCCAAGCTAACTCTGCCTATGGCGCCACTGCGGTAATCAGTTAAAAAAGCAACAGCTGTTTTTTCCATATCGTATAAGCCATCATGACGCTTATAAGAGCGGCGTTTAGCAATCGCTTCGAGCAAATCTACACCATCGATTTTATTTACGTCTAATTTCATGGCATCAAGTTTATAGCGGGTATTTAATAGAGCAGGGTAGGTTTGCAATAAATTAGTAGCTAGAAAAAGTGCTACGTCTTCATCAATCACGGCATTGCGACCAATGGCGTGGCTCGCGGCCAGCATGTAGCCGTCAGAATCATATTGGATTTTTGGCCACATCATGCCCGGTGTGTCAGTAATGCTCATGGTGTCACTTAAATCAAAACGCTGTTGGCTTTTAGTGACGGCTGGTTCATCTCCAACTTTGGCTACGCGGCGATTGAGTAGGGCATTCATCAGAGTGGATTTTCCTACGTTAGGAATACCCATAATAAGCATGCGCAGAGGCTTGAGATGCGTGCCGCGGTGTGGGGTTAGGGCAAGACACAGTTTAGGGATTTTATTTGCGTCACCTGGCTTTTTGCATGAAAGTGCAACGGCTTTGGTGTTCGGTTGTTTATTGAAATAATTAAGCCAAGCTTGGGTGGCTGCTGGATCTGCCAAGTCCGCTTTGTTTAAAATCTTGAGTTGTGGACGCTGGCGAAATAAACGCATTTCATCAATCATCGGATTATGACTGGCGGCTGGCACGCGCGCATCCAGCACCTCGATTACAATGTCGGTAAACTCCATTGTTTCTTCGGCTTTTTTGCGTGCTTGGGTCATGTGACCCGGATACCATTGAATTGCCATTTTTACTCCGTTTGAAAATACAAAAAATACTTTATCGGCTTCACCTCGCCGTACTAAAACGTACTGTCTTCGGTTCACCTTCTCGTCTTTTTTGATCTTGAAACGGAGTATGGGCCGATACCTTTTTGGCATTTTAACATTCACAACCAAAACCTAAGTTTTTATCTGCGCTCAATCAGCGATTGTCGGCGGTTAAATTGTTTTTGATTTAAAATGCCTCCATGATCAACATTCCTGAAATCAAACCCAATCAATCCATTGAGCTGCTCAAAGAGCTGCATATTCTCACGCGTGATGGCAAGCTGAATCAAGACACTCGCCGCAAGCTCAAGCAGGTTTACCATTTGGTGAATTTTATTGAACCATTGTTTAATGAAGTTCTTACACACAATGCTAATCCGATGTTGGTAGATCACGGAGCAGGTAAATCTTATTTAGGGTTTATTTTGTATGATTTGCTGATGAAACAGCTTTCGTCAGGGCAGGTAGTGGGTATTGAAACACGTGGCGAATTAGTTGAGCGATCACGAGAGTTGGCCGAACGCTTGGGTTTTACACGTATGACTTTTGAGCATTTAACAGTTGAAGAATCTATCGTTTCTGATTCGTTGCCAAGCGAGGTAGATATCGTAACTGCTTTGCATGCTTGCAATACCGCGACCGATGATGCTATCCAGTTTGGATTGAAAAAGCAGGTCAAGTTTATGGTGTTAGTGCCATGCTGTCAGGCAGAGGTTGCTGAGGTGTTGCGCAAGCATAAAAATGAAAGTTTTACCAAAACACCATTGAGTGAAATTTGGCGTCACCCGATTCATACGCGTGAATTTGGCAGTCAAATTACCAATGTGTTACGTTGCTTACAGTTAGAGGCCGCGGGTTATCAGGTGACCGTCACCGAATTGGTTGGCTGGGAGCATTCAATGAAAAATGAATTGATTATTGCCAAATATACTGGTCAGCCACGAAAGAATGCTCAATCTAGGCTTGAAGCAATCTTGACTGAACTCAACCTAGACATGTTGCGATTCAGATTTCTTATTTAATTCCCATTGCCGTAAAGTTTGAGCAATGGGGGTTAACTACTTCACGTTGTTCTGACTCTTGTCTTTGTTTTTTGGCATCTTCAAGGAGGGAAGAATAAGTCTGATCTGGTTTTTATGGGATATCTATGTTTTTCTGTTTCATAAAGCCTCCTAGTTAATAGATTCACGCCCAAATTGCAATCGGATGTTTGCGAGCTAATACATTACGCATGACTCATCGTATATACCGTGCGGTAGACAACATAGGGATAATTCGTGATCATTTTGGTTTGGGATATAAGGCTCTTCATTGTTAGCATTGAGTTAACAATAACTTAACATCAGCCAGTAATATTGGTTTGGAAAAAAATGTCCGCACTCTGTGGTTGATTTTGGGTTCTGTCACTTATCCTCCAGTGTTTGTGCATCATCATCCACCTACTGGATTTTCACAGATAGATTAGGCTTCTGTTTCTACAAGTACATGCAGGCAAGCCATTAATGGGTAACCTAAAAAACATACCTTGTTGAAAATTGAAGTCGATGCAAATCATCAGACTGATTATCTATACGCTGGCGATGAGCATAAATGTATTCCACGCCAAAAGTTGCCTGCAATACAGGACTCCACAACAAATTGGCATGCACTGATTCAGCATCCTGAGTCCGATCACCCAAAATAAAAGATGGTTGATCTGCTTCAACATAACCATAAGCCAGAGTAGAGCGTAAGGTCTTATTCCACCAATGCTGATAGGCTAACTCTCCCCCATAGATATTAACCAAATGCAACTGACCATTAGCATCTAACGCGGCGTCCTGAAAAGCGTTACCTGTAGCATAGCGGCCAATTGCATTGCCGTAATTGAACATAAAGCGAATGTTATCCAAGCCACTAAAATTGATTCTACCTGCAAGACTAACAGCTCCACCCCAATCTTTTTGCTCATCACGTGTATTTGGTTTTACGTAGCGGATTTCGCGAGCCATTCCAGTCACTGACAATGTACCCCACTGCGGGTTGTAGTTAATCCTAGCAACAATATCTGGATAGCGCTCTCCATTAGGATAATTAAATCCGTTACCATCTGAGGCTCCTGCTCCTGCCACTGAGTCAGCCCATAGGCGGCTTCTAGGCGATTCTGCCGCAACTTGAAAGTCAGCACGACCACTAGCAAAAGGTTGTGTCCATCGGATTAACGGCTGTCGCAAACCGTTTAACGCACCTACGGGGCCACCTGCATCTAAAGTATCCGGCAGTGCAGAAACATTAAGAAAAGTCGTCCAAGTCTGCCCAGCAAGAAAGTTACCAATCGATCCATAGGCATGCCGTAATCGAGGTGAGTAATTATTAATTTCTGGCGAGCCGTAAAAATCCATTTCAACAAAAGTATCAATATCGCCCCAAGTACTCGGCGTATAGGACTTTAACCAGAAGCGACTGTCTTTAGCATTAAAAATTGTTCTATCATTCAAGCCAAAACGCTCTGTCCCAACAGGAATTTGAGGCACCACCAGTAACTGGTCCCCTAACTTGTCACGTCCAGCACTAACATTGCTGTAATTAGCATCGAGCTTGATTTGCCCACCAAACCCCAAGGATGTTTCGCTACCAGGGATTTTAAATGTACCTTTAGCGTCGCCTATAGTGACGGCAGGTGTAGCTTTTACAAGCTCTTGGTTAGAATTAACGATAGCAACAGATTTACGTTCAGTTTCTGCCAACTTTTCTTCAAGTTCGGCAATTCGTTTATTGGACTGAACCACCTGATCATCCAGCTCATTAAGCCTTGCACTCATTACCTTGACCAGCGCACGCAAATCCTCATCAGCTAAAATTGGAAGCGGCGCAAGGAATGACAGCAGAAACCAAAACAATACGAGGCTTTTGATATTCATTACATTCTCCTCATTAGTCATGTGAGCGGAATAATGAGTGGCATGATGTGCAAGTTTGCTTGATTTGCGTCTTGGTTTGATCAAGCGCATCAATGCGATTAAGTTGCGCCTGCATTTTTAATAAGTTCGCCTGCTCACGCAGCTTATTGTCTAGTGCTTGAAAAATCACCTGCTCATCCGCGCTGAGATTCAAAGCCGGCATTCTTGATAGCATGATGTCACTTACCGAACTGAGGGTGTCTGCTAACTCGGCAATTCTTTTTGCATATTGGCGACGTTCACGGTCAATATCAGGCTCGGTCTTATAATTATCGAACATCAAGCCATTCATCTGGCTCATTAACTCACGTAACTTTGCATCAGTGACTGCATGCAAAGATGGGTGACCTGTATCTGGCAACTTTTCTTGCACCGTTGATTGCGGCCGAGCTGAACAACCTGAAATCACGAACGAAATCATAAAGATGAACAAGACTTTCAATGCCATTTTTACCCTCACTAGATTATTTTTTATAATATTCAAGCTCACATTGTGCAATATTAAGTTGGTAATTTCTATTTTTTTCAAAAACCCTTCCTGTAAGATTACTATTTAGAAAACCAGTGTCGCTGTCGATGTTTAAGGCTTTGCTTGGGATAGGCTGATGCTCAGTTCGTAAATTTAATGAATGCGTAAATAAAAAAAACGGCAGCTTATGGCTGCCGTTTTTATTCTAACTTATAGCAAAAGCATTTAGCCTAGGTCTACACGCTCCCGCAACTCTTTGCCAGCTTTAAAGTGAGGTACATGTTTTTCAGGTACTTGCACTTTACTGCCAGTTTTAGGGTTGCGTCCCAAACGTGGTGGACGATAATTCAAGCTAAAACTTCCAAAGCCGCGAATCTCGATGCGCTCACCAGTGGCAAGATTATCAGACATCGCGTCTAAGATGGCCTTTACTGACAACTCGGCATCTTTAACCACTAATTGCGGAAAACGCTCCGCAAGTAGGGTGATTAGCTCAGATTTAGTCATGCTTAATACGCCTTTAACTTGTGACTAAATAAGCTTATTTCTTGCTGTCAAACTTGGCTTTTAATAAAGCGCCAAGGTTAGTTGTACCAGCAGAAGCACTGTCATCAGCTACTGGAGTAGCAGCTTCTTTAGTTTTAGCTGATTTAGCTTTTGGTTTAGCTTCAGATTTTTCTTCTGAAGATGATGCG
>CAYQZK010000037.1:0-14814 GCA_964422015.1 uncultured Methylotenera sp. | reverse complement strand
CCTCGGTATGCCCTGCGCTGCTTTGTAACCCACGTCGAAACCTGGTCAGCCCCAATACTTGAAAATGACCTGATGTTAAAGATCATTTAAAATTCTTGAGTAAAACAGTATTGCTATGACTCACTGAGCTGACTTTTAGTTCAATGAGTCGCGGATTATACGCTGATTTTTGTTGAATAGATTATGGCTAGTTTTGATGGTTAAATATCGTTGCCCTGTAAGGCGCCTGGATATTGGCCTCTAGAGCATAATAATTTCATACTTATTTGTTATGTGCCCGCATGATGCGACCTTTTTCGCGTTCCCAATCTTTGGCTTTTTCAGTATCGCGTTTGTCGTGTTGTTTTTTGCCTTTGGCTAGACCAATTTGCACTTTAACGCGACCTTTTGAGAAGTGCATATCTAGCGGTACTAGCGTATAGCCAGCACGCTCAACTTTTCCAATCAACTTGATGATTTCTTCGTTATGTAACAACAGCTTGCGTGTTCTAATGGCGTCTGGGCGCACGTGCGTAGACGCCGCGCCTAGTGGAGTAACGTGGCAGCCTATGAGGTAGATTTCACCACGTTGAATGATGACATAAGCTTCTTTGATGTTTACGCGGTTGTCGCGAATAGCTTTGACTTCCCAGCCTTCTAAAACAATTCCAGCTTCGTACTTATCTTCAATAAAGTAATCAAAAAAAGCTTTTTTATTTTGTGCGATGCTCATAAAACTAAATATTTCTTGGGGAATGGCTTAAAATTGGCATTTTACTCTACTGTTCATTCATTTGCGGTGCGTTCAACCATTTTAATGGTCTATGTAATGTTGATGTGAGTGGTGTTTGGTGAGTGTGTATTGATAAAAGAGATGCATGGCGCACGTTGAAAAAACCGTTCTTGTTCTTCATTCTGCAGGGCGCATGTTTGCGTTGGTAGATGATGTGACAAAATACCCTGAATTTTTGCCTTGGTGTGGTGGGGTAGATTTAATCAAGCAAGATGAAACGACAACAGAGGCGACTTTACATATTGCATATCATGGTTTGCAGCAGAAATTCACCACAGAAAATAGCAAAACATATCCAAGTGTTATGGAAATAAAACTAAAAAATGGACCATTTAAGCAGCTTGAAGGTGTTTGGCGGTTTATTGCATTGAGTGAGCAAGCCTGTAAGATTGAGTTTGCGCTTAATTATGAGTTTGAAAATAGCTTTTTAGAAAAAATAATCGCGCCCGTTTTTAGTCATATTGCCAATACATTTGTGGATGGCTTTGTGGCTCGCGCAGATTTGGTTTATCAAAATACTTAAAGTCGGTTTACTAAAAGATAGAGGGATTAAATGCCATTAAACCAAGCATCGGAAATCATTGTGGAAGTCGCTTATGCGTTGCCAAATGAACAGGTGATTATTCCTATTAAAGTGAGTAAAGGAACGACTGCTGAACAAGCAATTAAGGCTTCTGGCATTTTGGCCAAGTTTTCGGATATTGATTTAGCAGTCAATAAAATTGGGTTGTTTGGTAAGCTGGCGAAATTAGATACGTCATTAAGACATTTGGATCGAGTGGAAATCTACCGTCCATTAATTGCTGACCCTAAAGAAGTTAGAAAGCAACGTGTAGCGGATGGCAAGGTTATGAAAAAAGGCGGCGGTGATGCGTTACCTGATGCATAAATATTGTGCTTTAAACGAATTGGGATGAAGCGCTAATGGCAACTTTAAGCAACGCTTCAGATAAAAAAGCGCTCATCATTGATGATATGCCAGACATGCGCAGTCAGTTGCAAATGTCATTGTCATCACTGGGTTTCGATAAGTTGCATGTGGCTTCTAATATTAAAGATGCCATGGACAGAATCGAGGTCACGAAATATGACGTTATTTTGTGTGACTATAATCTTGGTAATAACACTAATGGTCAGCAGTTTCTTGAATACTTGCGGACTCATAATAAGCTGGCGCGTAATTGCATCTTTATTATTATTACTGCAGAAAACTCTTATGAAAGTGTTGTTGCAGCAGCAGAGTGCCTGCCGGATGACTACCTGCTTAAGCCTTTTACTGCTGGTCAGTTTTTAACAAGGTTTGAGCGTTTGTTAGAGCGTCAGGAGGAGTTTAAGCTAATTGATCAAGCCCACGACAATAATAACGGACATAAACTGATTGCTGAATGCAACAAGTTATTGGCGCATAAAAATAAGTACTACATTGACGTTTGTAAGATCAAAGCAGCGGCGCTGATGCGAATTGAGCATGTTGAAGATGCGATGCAACTTTACAGCGAAGTGTTACAGTTAAGAGATTTGCCGTGGGCGCAATTGGGGTTGGCACGTGCTCAAGCTAAGCTCGGTAATATGCAGGTATCTGAAGAAATTAGCCAGAAACTGATTCAAACTCACCCGCAATTTGTCGCTAACTATGATTTTGCCAGTGAAATTCTGATGCAGGATAACAAGTCTGAAGAAGCATTAAAGGTACTCAAAGATGCCACGGCGCAAAGCCCAGGCAATATGAGCAGAACGCGCCATTTAAGTGCATTAGCATTGGCAAACGGTGAGTTTGAGCTTGCTGAATCCGTAATGGCTGATACGATTAAAAAGCATAAGTACTCACCGGTGCGTGAAGCTGCCGATTATGCTTTGTTATCGCGAGCATTGATTGAGCAGGGTAAAACCACAGAGGCGCTATCTGCTTTAAAAGAGGGCGGTGCGCAGTTTAAAGACCCTGAAAGTTCAATTGTTTTAGCTGCTAGTAGTAGCATTGCTTACTTTAAAGCGGGCAATTTGAAAGAAGCTGAAGATGCGCTTAACCAAGCTCTTGCGCAGGATACCCGGTTATTATCTCCTTCTGTTGCAGCTTCGCTTGCAGAAGCATGTTTTACTTCTGGTAAAGATGATGTTGCGAATGGGTTTCTGAAGCAGATTCTGCAAAATAATCCTGATGACTTGCGCTTGCAGGCTAGAGTGAAAATGGTGCACACCATGGCAGGTAAAAATGCTGATGAATCTGCGGCATTGATTCAGGAGAGTGCAAAAGAAATTATTAAAATTAATAACGATGGTGTACGTAAGGCGCAAGCCGGCGAGTATCAAGAAGCTATAGAATTGATTGTGGATGCGGCTGAGCGTTTACCAAACAATCTGCATATTGTGAGTAATGCGGCCTTGATTTTAGCCGTATCCGTGGCGAATAGTGCAAACAAAGAAGAGCTAGTTCAATGCTTGAACTATAGGCAAAAAATTATTGATAAAGATCCTGCGCATCCCAAGTTAGCGCAAATTGATGCCATGCTAAAAAAGGCGAATCTGTCGTGAATCCGCTTGAATTGGCAGTGATTCATGATGCTAAAAATAATTTAGGTGAGGTTGTTTTTAGGTTAGAAGCGCGTGGTGACTGTTTTGTGGAAATCGAAACATTAGTGCGCACCTCAAATAGTTTAACTAATTTGTTACTTTGGCATCGTCAGCAGGATGGCGCGATGCGGGTAAATGTAGATTCTGCATCGCCAGCAGATTTGGTAAATGAGTTGGCCGTGGAGTTCAAGAGCTTCTTTCCAAACATATTGATTGAGTGTGATATTAGCCGTGCGCCAATCTTTTGGTTTTATGATGAAACTTACATTCGCTTAGCTTTAGTGAATGCCTTACATAATGCTTGTAGGTATGCAAAAAATAGCGTGCGGCTTTCTGTGGCTGAAATTAAAGGTCAGCTAGTATTTAGCATTTGTGATGATGGCGATGGCTACAGTGAAGCGATGCTTGAGCGTCATCAACTGCAGCAATTAGAACGTGTTTCACAAAAAGGTACGGGAATAGGCTTGGCACTCGCATCAGCTATTGCTGCCATGCACACCAATAAAGATATGCATGGAGCAGTGCATTTACGCAACAATCACGGTGCAGTTTTTGAGCTGGTGCTACCTTAACTGTTAATTAAGCACGTTGCGGTTGGCGAACTTTTTGGTATGCAGCCAATAGCTGTTGATGCATTTGACTACCTTCCATATTGACGCCTAAATCACCCAAGCCTAAATACTGAATTTTACGGCTGAGTAGTTTTTGCGCTGTTTGCAATGTTTCTGCGCCATAAAGCAAACGTAAGTTGGCTTCAAAAGCTGAGGTGTCGGAAGATTCATCGGCTTCTTGAAGTTGTGCTAGCGCTTCAATGCAGCGATAAATACGTGAACGTTTTTCATCGAGCTGACCAAATTGAGCTATCCAAGCGCAGCCATCTAAAATAGCTTCAGTATTACCTGCCGCAAGAGCCGCAAGGGCTTTAAGTTCACCTACACGTAAATCTACCCAAGTGGTGTTAGGATCGGCGCAAAGGCCTATTAATGTGGTTACAGGTAGTTCATCAGCTAGGTCTAAATCTAGCAAGGTTTCAAGCAATTCTGCAGACTCTTCTTGGCTTAGTTGAGGTAAGCGTGAGGCAGCAGGGCGCACCAAGTTGCCCACGGTGTTGTTTTCCCACTCAAGTTCTTCAATCGGGTAAATTTCTGACATACCAGGAACGAAGATACGGCAGGCATATACCCCCAAGTGTGTGAAGTCGGCAATGTAGATGTCATGATTGCTTGAGTGGATGGCATTTACAGACCACTGATAATCTTCAGCGGTGGTGGTGCCGAAGTTCCAATCGACGAACTCATAATCAGGCGTATTGCGTAAGAAGTCCCAACTGATAACGCCACTAGAATCTACAAAATGAATTTCAAGATTTTGCGCGTCGGAGATTTCTTCCATATCAAACCCAGGTGCAGCAAAGCCTTTGAGACCATCAATAGCACGGCCTTGTAGTAGCTCTGTTAGGGCACGCTCTAGGGCTACTTCAAAACGTGGATGAGCACCAAAGCTCGCAAAACAACCCTGATCTTCAGGATGCAACAGCGTGACATTCATCACTGGATATTGGCCACCTAAAGAAGCATCTTTTACTAGAATGCCATAACCTGCAGCTCTAAGTCCTTTAATGCCAGCAGCAATACGAGGATAACGGTTAATTACTTCTTCAGGCACATCAGGCAGGCAAATGCCGTCGCGGATGATGCGGAATTTAATATCACGTTCAAAAATCTCCGCTAAGGCCTGTGTGCGGGCTTCCATCATGGTGTTACCTGCTGACATGCCGTTGCTTACGTACAGATTTCCGATGAGATTCACTGGAAATAAAACCGTTTCTTCATCACGTAATCGTGTGTAAGGGATAGCACAAATGCCGCGTTCAGCATTACCTGAATTCAAATCAATGAGTTGGCTGGCTAGTACGCCTTTTTCTGGATTGTAAAATTTTTGTAGCTCTGGCGTTAATAAACCTGCTGGCCATTTGTCACCTTTTAGCGTAAACCATTGTTCGTTTGGATAATGGACAAAATCTTCATTAGCGATGGTTTCACCTAGATAGAAATGCGTCCAAAAATAGTTGGTGCTTAAGCGCTCAAAATATTCGCCTAAGGCACTTGCTCGAGCAGCTAACTGTGAGGCACCTTTACCATTGCTAAATAGGCGAGGGCAATCACGGTCACTCACATGTACTGACCAAATATTTTCAATTTCATTAAGCCATGAGCGTTCTTCCACATGAAAGCCAAGAGCCTCTAATTTTGATTGCAAGGTGCTGATAGATGATTCGAGAGAGGCATCTTTACTTGGTATAAAGGTTTCTGTGGTTTGCATGGTGTGAAGCTCTGGGTGAAAAAAGGCTGACAGCATAGCATGTAGCTGTGTATGACAAGCCTTTTTTGTGCTGGGTTAAGAAGATTAAAGAGAGTATTAATAACATACGCTCTTCAAAAAAGATGATTTATTTACTCTAAAACCACTCGCCCGTTGATAGGTTGAACAGGGCGGTTGTTGTGGTGTTTCATTACTTCTTCAAAAGTGGCAATTTGTTCTTTTGATGCAGTCATAGGTGTTTTCATTAATATCCAACGCACACCTTCGCTACATGGTGGCGTTGTAAGTGAGCCACTAAATCGATAATAGCTGCGATTAATAGGCATCAACTCACTCGCAATGACACGGCTTTTAAAGTTAACAGGTTCACCTGCTTCTTGAGGCATCTGTAGCCAGATGCTTTGTAGTGCAGGGTTGGCTTTGCCTTCATTAAACATGACGCCAATCACAGCGAGGTTGCCCTTGGAATCGGTATGCACAAAATGAGCTTCCAAAGGAAACGATTTGCCGTTGATTTGATTCTCACTTGGCGCATGAAATAGTACGTGTTTCATTTGAAAGGCAGTGCCATCTAAAATGAGCAAATTACCCTCTTTAAAGTTTGCCTGTATCGTATAGCCATTATTGACTACATCTTTGGCAGTGTATCTTTGTATGACTTTTAATGGTTTTAATGAGGCCTTTGTTGCTTTTTCAATATTAATCGGTGACTGATTCCGACCCGTATCGCAAGTTGCAAAATCCGCATTTAATTTACCCCAGTTTTCAGGACCTTCCTTACCTTCGTAGGTCCACTGCTGCTTATGCGCATCGTCTTTTTTAGAAGTTGGTTTCTTTTCATTTTTTTTGACAGGAAACTTAGTGGTATCTATGGTCGGCTTAGCTTCTGGTTTGGTTTCTGGTTCAGGTTTAACTTCTGGCTTAGGTTCTATTTTTGCCGGAGCAGGCTCTTCTTTTTTTAGAGGTTCTGCCGGTTTTGGTTTGGCTGTTACTACTGGTTTAGGTGGTGCGCATACATAGCGCATCGCAATATCAAGATCAGTCTCAGGTACAGGTTCGATAAATTCAGCGCTTTTAACATCAATGGCGGCAGAATAAACGAGTTCATTGTTAAGGTATTGAAATACCTGTGACGTGGTGGTTTTTTGAGCAGGGCAATCAAAAAACCATAATAATTTTGATGCGTTAAATTCATTTTCTGGTGTTTGATTATTTTTTTGTGGTGACTTGTATTCGATTTTTATCCAAGCTCTTTTAAGCGCATCTTTTTCTAGGATAGATTGTTTATCTACACTGAGTTTTGATTGATTGTTCTCACGCAGACTTACCCAAGTTGCGGCTTGACTGTTGCTTGTTAGGGCAACGGAGAACAATAAGAATGTAATAAGCTTTTTCATACCACCTCAATGAATGCTGATGTATCAATATAGTTAAAGCATAACCAAAAATTAACACAATACACAAACTTAATTTTTCATAACCTAAATTTGTAGATCATGGTTTTAAAACAGGGCGAATTTCAGAGGGGTTCTGTTTTATAATCCTTATGGATAATATCGTGGTAAATAGTAAAGTAAGTGAATATTCATGACAGCAAGTAAATCAGTAGAAATCTATGCGGATGGCGCGTGTAAAGGTAATCCTGGGCCAGGTGGTTGGGGTGCATGGATCAGTTATGGTGAGCATGAAAAAGAGCTGTTTGGTGGAGAGTTGCTCACTACTAATAATCGTATGGAACTTACTGCAGTGATTCGTGCTTTAGAGGCACTGAACCGAGCCTGCCATGCCAAGGTGTTTACTGATTCTGTTTATGTGCAAAAGGGTATCTCAGAGTGGATTATTGGATGGAAAGCGCGTAATTGGCGTACTTCGGATAAAAAGCCTGTAAAAAATGATGATTTATGGCGCACTCTTGATTCTTTGGCACAGCAACATACGGTTGATTGGGTTTGGGTAAAAGGGCATGCAGGTAACATTGGTAACGAGCGTGCTGACATGCTGGCAAATAAAGGTGTCGAGCAGGTCTTGCAGGGGAAAAGTGCATAATGCGTCAGATATTTTTAGATACTGAAACTACGGGTTTGTATCACGCTCAAGGGCACCGTGTGATTGAGGTTGCCGCTGTAGAAGTGATTAATCGTCGCCTCACAAAAAACCATTTTCATTATTATGTGAATCCTGATCGTGAAATTGATCAGGGTGCGCAAGAAGTGCATGGTATTTCTTTAGAGTTTTTGCAGGACAAACCGCGCTTTGCTGACATTGCCAGTGACTTAATTGCTTTTATTGCAGATTCTGAACTGATTATGCACAACGCGCCGTTCGATGTGGGTTTTTTAAATGCAGAGTTTGGCTTATTAGGTCTACAGCCAGTAGAAGCAATCACTGCAAGAATTACGGATACGCTAAAAATTGCAAAAGAAATGCGCCCTGGTCAGCGTAACAATCTTGATGCATTGTGCCGCCATTTTAATATAGATAACTCCAAGCGTACTCTGCATGGGGCTTTACTGGATGCAGAGTTGCTGGCTGACGTCTACATGGCAATGACACGCGGTCAGGATAGTTTGATGATGGATCTGGATAAGCCCAGCATTAGAACGAATGAAACCACAGCAGAAAATAAACAGCCTTTGTTGGTGAAGTTGGCAAGTGAGGCGGAAACAACAGCACATGATGCTTATTTGGCGGCTCTCACAAAGTCAGGTAGCTGCGTATGGAATACTTTAAAAACTGAATCTTGAAAGACCTTATGATGAATCAAACCATAATCGTAACCGGTGGCGCAGGCTTTATTGGTGCTAATTTTGTATTGGCTTGGGTAAAGCAGGGGCTGGGTACTGTGGTCAATCTTGATAAATTGACTTATGCCGGAAATTTGGAAAACTTGGTGGAAATACAAGATAACCCTCAACATGTTTTTGTACATGGTGATATTGGTGATCAAGTTTTAGTAAGCAAGCTATTGGCCTTGCATCGACCCTGTGCAGTAGTGAATTTCGCTGCAGAAAGTCATGTAGATCGCTCTATTCATGGGCCTGAAGACTTTATTCAAACTAACGTGGTAGGCACCTTTCATTTGTTAGAGTCAGTGCGCGCCTATTGGGGTGGTTTGAGTGAAGAAAATCGTCAGGCATTTAGATTTTTACATGTATCTACGGATGAGGTGTATGGTTCACTAGGGCCAAATGATGCGGCATTTACTGAAACCCATTCTTACGCGCCCAACAGCCCATATTCAGCTTCTAAAGCAGCTTCTGATCATTTAGTGCGGGCTTATCACCATACTTATGGTTTGCCTACATTAACGACCAACTGCTCAAATAATTATGGGCCACATCATTTCCCTGAGAAACTCATTCCGTTAGTCATTCACAATGCCTTAGCGGGTAAACCTTTGCCTATCTACGGCACAGGCCAGCAAATTCGTGATTGGTTATATGTGGAAGATCATTGCGCAGCGATTAGACGCACCTTGCAGGCGGGTAAGGTGGGTGAAGTCTATAACGTCGGTGGCTGGAATGAAATGGCGAATATTGAAGTGGTGAAAATACTATGCAGAATGCTGGATGAGAAAAAACCACGTGCCGATGGAAAATCTTATTTAGATCAAATTACTTTTGTACAAGATCGATTAGGGCATGATCAACGCTACGCTATTGATGCGACAAAAATCTCGAATGAGCTCGGCTGGAAGCCTGCTGAAACGTTTGAGTCTGGTATTGAGAAGACGGTAAACTGGTATTTAGAAAATCAGGCATGGGTGCATAACGTCACCAGTGGCGAATACCGCCATTGGGTGGAGAAGCATTATGCAGAGCGTGGGGAGGAGTTGGCATGAAAGGAATTATCTTAGCGGGAGGTTCTGGTACGCGTTTATATCCAGTAACTCAGGTCGTTTCCAAGCAGTTATTGCCAGTGTATGACAAGCCGATGATTTATTACCCATTGGCGACTTTGATGCTAGCTGGAATTCGCGAGGTTTTAGTGATTTCTACCCCAGAAGATACACCACGTTTCAAGCAATTGCTTGGTAACGGAAGTCAATGGGGTATGTCAATTGCCTATGCAGTACAACCTTCACCAGATGGTCTTGCTCAAGCGTTTATTATTGGTGAAGAATTTATTGGCAACGATAGTTGTGCGTTAGTGTTGGGTGACAACATTTTTTACGGACATGAGCTTGCAGAAAAAACACAGGCTGCAGCGCAACTTACATCAGGTGCTACTGTATTTGCCTATCCGGTAAGTGATCCCGAGCGATATGGTGTGGTTGAGTTTAATGCTGATGGTAAAGCCGTCAGTCTGGAAGAGAAGCCTAAGCTACCAAAATCCCGCTATGCAGTAACGGGGCTGTATTTTTACGACAACAGTGTGATTGAAATTGCCAAGAACCTTAAGCCTTCTCCACGTGGTGAGTTGGAAATTACCGATGTGAATCGTGTGTATTTAGAGCGTGGTGATTTGCAAGTTGAAGTGATGGGACGCGGCATTGCTTGGTTAGATACGGGTACGCATGAGTCACTGCTAGAAGCTTCGTCATTCATTGAAACCATAGAAAAACGTCAAGGTTTAAAAATCGCTTGCCCTGAAGAGATTGCTTACCGCATGCAATTTATTGATGCAGCCGCTTTAGATCAATTGGCGGATAAATATATTAAAAATAACTACGGTCAATATCTCAAGCAGATATTAAATGAGCAGGTGTTCTAATGCAGGTCATATCTACCGCAATACCAGAAGTGTTGATTTTAGAACCTAAAGTGTTTGGTGATGAACGAGGCTTCTTTTTTGAGAGTTTTAATCAGCAGACTTTTGAAAAGCTCACAGAAGTTAAAGCGCAATTCGTGCAAGATAATCATTCAAAGTCGGCAGCAAATGTATTACGTGGCTTGCATTATCAAATAGAGCAAGCTCAGGGTAAGTTAGTGCGTGTAACTGCGGGCGAAGTGTTTGATGTGGCTGTAGATATTCGTCGCGAATCCAGCACTTTTGGGCAGTGGGTTGGTGTGGTCTTATCGGCTGAGAATAAACGGCAATTATGGGTTCCACCAGGTTTTGCGCACGGTTTTTTAGTGTTGAAGGATGGTACGGAGTTTTTGTATAAAACAACTGATTACTATGCACCGCAACATGAGCGCTGCATTCGTTGGGATGACCCGACGATTGCCATTGAATGGCCATTATCCGGTGAACCTAACCTATCAGCTAAAGACAAGTTAGGTGCTGATTTTCTGCAAGCTCAAGTTTTTGAATAATTAAGAGCACTCAGTGTACAAAAAAATATTATTAACAGGTGTTAACGGCCAAGTAGGGCATGCTTTACAAACGGCTTTTTCTAAGCAGGCCCTATTTGAAGGTAAAGTAGTTAGCCTAGATAGAAGTCAGTTAGATTTAAGCGATGCCGATGCCATTCGCAGCGTTGTGCAAAGTGTTCAACCTGATTTAATTATTAATCCAGCTGCTTACACTGCGGTGGATAAGGCAGAATCTGAACCAGAGTTGGCCTATGCAGTCAATGCCGTAGCGCCGCAAATCATGGCCGAAGAAGCGGCCAAAATTGGTGCGCGGTTGGTACACTTTTCTACCGACTATGTGTATGACGGTGCCAAACGAACGCCTTACGTAGAAACGGATGCCACTGCTCCATTAAGCGTGTATGGAAAAAGTAAATTAGCGGGTGAAGAGGCTATTCGTGCGGTTGGCTTGCCGCATCTTATTTTTCGAACCTCTTGGGTGTATGGCGCATACGGTAAAAACTTTTTGAAGACTATCTTACGATTGGCAGCTGAGCGTGAAGAGTTACGCATTGTGGCAGACCAGTTTGGTGCACCCACTAGTGCGAATAGCATTGCTGATGCAGTGCTGGCCGTAATACAACGTTGGGAAAATGATACGACAGGTGTGTATCATTTGGTGAACGCTGGGCAAACCTCTTGGCATGGTTTTGCAATAGCAATTGTTGAAGAGTATATGCGTTTGCAAAAAGCTCGTGGCTGGCCTGCATTAAAAACTGATTTGGCTCATATTCAAGCTATTACAACGCAAGAATTTCCAACTCCAGCGGCACGTCCAGCAAACTCTTGTTTGGACTGCAGTAAACTTACTCAAGATTTTAAAATTGAGTTGCCGAACTGGTGTGAAGCTTTAGTTGGCGAATTAAAAGCGCTTTAAGCTAAGGCATCAGCCCAGCTATTTGGGGTTTCATATAGGCGTACTTTTTCAAGTTTTAAGTGATTGCCAAAAGTATCTTGGTATTTCTCTTTCAGTATTCTAAAGGCTTCACTTGCCATGTTTTCGGCAGTAGGTACAGTTGGAAAAATCACTGTTTTGTGATTAGGTAAGCTGTTCAGGAAATTTAATACGTCTGTGTCGTGTTGATATACCAAAAATGCATGGTCCCACACATCAACAACGGCATTTTTAGCAATCGCTTTTACGTCTGAGAAATCCATCACCATGCCGTTTTCAGAGGTGTTTTCTTGGGTAATAATGTCGCCAGAAAGCGTGATTTCAATCGCATAGCGGTGACCATGTAAATTCTTACATTGGCTTTTATGGCTTGGAATACGATGGCCTGCATCAAACTCAAGGCGGGTGGTAATGTGCATGGATGTGATTTCAATAAATTGTTAGTGTGTATTATACGCTCACTGTTTCTGCTTGTTTACAATCATTCTTTTTCGATAGATTACGGATTAACGGGTAGATTGTTATATCAATCTATCTGTTAAACTTACTTCTTATTAAATTATTTTTTTGATACAGACGCTTCTACCAAATATTGTATTTAACGGTTACGGAATAACACTATGGACCAAAATAATTCACCTATTGATTTAGCTCGGCAAACGTTGATGCAACTGGTGCAACGCAAGTTGCCACCTACACCAGACAATTACCGTAGTGTGTATGATGAAATTGCAGGAATAAAATCGGTAGATCAGTCTTTAGAGTTAGGTAAAACACTGGAAAAAGTGTTGTACGATGCTGGTAAGAAGCAACCCAAATTTATTGTAATGGCACAAACCATTACACCTATTATTGAAAAGCAGGATTGGAAAAAACTCGAAGACCAATTGCATAAGTTGTTTTCTACTGGGGCAAGTGCTACAGATGCAGCAGAGGTAAATTGGTCGGTACTGATTCGCAACTTACTTAAACAGTTAGAGGTTAGCCACAAAGGCGTAACGCTCAGCCGTAAGAAAGAAGGTCTAAGTAAGGTTCTGACTAACTTTGGTAGTGATTCTGATGTTCTTGGGCAAAAAATTCAGGCGCTGGTTAGCTCGTGGGGCTTAGGTAGTTCTGATACTGAGCCGTTAGCGGTAGCCGCAACAATTGATGAACCTGCTACGTCAGCACCAGTAAGCACTCCAGCGGCTGTTGTGGCGAGTGCTGGTAATGATAAGTTAACTGCACAGTGGCGTGACATGATGCTTAAAACTTTTGAGTTGGTGTTAATTCCGCATTTGCATGCCACTCCAGATGCTCAGCAGAAAGCAGTGGCGTTGTTCGCCAAAATGCAGGGCGCGCATACAGAGCAAACGTTAGTCAAATGCGCTGCTGAGCTCAGACCGATTTTATTGTCGATAGAAATACAGCGTGATTTACATCATAAAATTCATGAGTCGTTGTTGCAGTTATTGCGCTTGATTGTGGCGAGCATGGGGGAGCTAATCACTGAAGATGATTGGTTCCATGGTCATACCATGGTGTTGAATGAAATCATTTCAAAACCGCTCAATATTAATACGCTATACGATGCTGAAAGTAGTTTAAAGGATTTGACGTATAAGCAAGCTCAGCTAAAACCAGCGTTGACCGACGCTAAAGATACTCTGAAAAAAATGGTGTCCACTTTTGTTGATCGACTCGTAGAAATGACTGAAAGCACTAGTGATTACCACGGGAAAATTGAAGGGTATCAGCAACAAATTAGTTCTGCGGAAGGCATTGGTGAACTAAATTTCTTGCTTAATAATATTTTAGATGACACGCGTGCAATTGGTTTAAGCGTTCAACGTACGCGAGATGAGTTTAATCTTACTCAGAAAAAAGTAATAGAAGCTGAAAAACGCATACAGGAGCTTACTGCTGAGCTAGACCAAATTAGTGAAGTGGCGCATCAAGATTATCTTACTGGCGCCCTAAACAGGCGCGGTATGGATGAAGCGATTGAGCGAGAGTTTAATCGAGCGGATAGGCATAATGCCAATCTATGTATCGCGATGATGGATATTGACCATTTTAAAAAATTAAACGATACCCTCGGGCACGCTACTGGTGACCAAGCGCTCGCCCACTTTGCCAAAGTGATTAAAGAAGTCTTGCGAACAACCGACGTATTGGCGCGCTATGGAGGAGAAGAATTTATTATCATTATGCCAGGCACACCTAAGGATGAAGCGGTTGCTGTCGTGACGCGAGTGCAACGTGAGCTCACTAAGAATTTCTTCTTGAATAAGGGGGATCGTATATTAATCACCTTTAGTGCAGGTGTTGCGTTGCGTAAACCTGGCGAGCCACCAGAAAACTTAATTCCACGTGCGGATGCTGCACTCTATGAAGCAAAAAATACTGGGCGAAATAGGGTGGTTGCGGCAGAAGATTTGCCTGACTAAATTTTTATATGCATTAAATGATTAAGCGCCTTATTTGAAAAAGTAAGGCGCTTTTATTTTGCTTATGGCTTTCGCATTAGACTTAGTTGCATCTTAGAGCTGGCCGTATGTAAGTGCAGGCGTAAGTTCTTTTAATTCTTTATCTGTAAAAAGGCGGCCACGCGTGATAAAGGCAAAACCTGATCCGCAATCTAGAGAAAATGAGCCACTAGAGCCAGCAAGCGCATCCAATATGGTGTGCGTGTTTTCCGCAAATTGAAAATGGCTGTGACCCATATAGAAAACAGCACCTGCAAGCTCTCCTATGATGACATCTGATGGGCTGGGGTGAAATTCATTGGCCGGCATGCAAAGTGGACCGCTACCTTCACAACAGCCACCCGATTGAAAAAATACAATCGGCCCATATTGTGCTGTGAGCTTTTCAATTAAAGTGATTGCTGAAGGCGTTGCAGATATACGATCTACCATGATGATTCTCCAAAACTCGAGGTGTCGGAAATAAAAAAGAGGCGGGTATTAAACCGCCTC
>CAYQZK010000036.1:5893-15626 GCA_964422015.1 uncultured Methylotenera sp. | reverse complement strand
ACGGATTAACAGTCCGTTGCTCTACCGACTGAGCTATCGAGGAATATTCGGTTTTATTGCTTCACAAGCGTTAAATTTGTGAAGCCGTGATATTAATGACTTCGCAGCTTTTGGTCAATGCCAAAAAGCGTATTTTTTTAAATTGTGAGTGCTTTTTCTATTCTATCAAGTGCATTGCGCAAATTTTCCATAGAAGTGGCAAATGAAATGCGGAAATAGCCTTCTGCGCCAAACGCTGAGCCAGGCACTACAGCTACATCAAATTCTTCAAGAAAGTATTCTGCAAGTGCCATATCATTAGCGGCTTTAATTTTTCCAGCGTTGTGCAATGCGGTAATTGCATCGCGAGCATCTGGAAAAGCGTAGAACGCACCGCCTGCCATTAAACAGCTCAAACCAGGCATTGTGTTGAAACGATTAACTACATAGGTGTGGCGTTCTTTAAATGCTGTCACCATAGGTGTAATGCAATCTTGTGAGCCCTCTAGAGCTGCTTGTGCAGCAACTTGAGAGATTGAAGTAGGATTGCTAGTAGATTGTGACTGTAAAATTTCCATGGCTTTAATGATATAGGCTGGACCTGCAGCATAACCAATACGCCAACCAGTCATTGAGTACGCTTTAGAAACTCCATTTAATACTATGCAACGGTCTTTAAGCGCTGGGCTTGCATTGAGGATATTGTAAAATTTATTACCAGTTAAATTCACATGTTCATACATGTCATCTGTGGCTACTAAGACATGTGGATGTTTAAGTAGAACCTCACCCAATGCCTGCAGTTCACTTAAGGTATAAACTGAACCAGTTGGATTAGAAGGTGAGTTAATCATGAAGAGCTTGGTTTTAGGTGTAATAGCCGCTTCTAATTGCTGTGGTGTAAGCTTAAAGCCTTGCTCAATACCACATTCAACGATTACTGGGGTAGCCTCCGCAACTAGGGCGATATCCGCATATGAAACCCAGTAAGGGGCTGGCACAATGACTTCATCGCCCTTGTTCAGTACAGCTAAACAGAGGTTGAATATCGTTTGTTTGCCACCTACACCAACAATCACTTCATTTAATGCGTAGTCAAAGCCATTTTCATTTTTGAATTTATTAACAATGGCTTTTTTTAAGCCAGGGATGCCTGCAACAGGCGTGTATTTTGTGAAGCCAGCATCAATAGCTGCTTTTGCGGCATCTTTAATGTGCTGTGGAGTGTCAAAATCAGGTTCTCCTGCAGCTAAACCAATAATGTCACGGCCCTCAGATTTATATTTACCTGCTTTTGCTGTAATAGCTAGAGTAGGGGACTCTTTAATGGCTTGAACGCGAAGTGATAAAACTGAGGCTTGGTGGGCTGTTTGAGATGTTGCCAAAATATGCTTCCTTAAAACAATTTTTTGCAAATGATTGAATAGACGCTATTTTACGCACAAAAACCATCATTAGGAATGGTTGCGTACGACTTCCATAGCAGGTTAATCTGAGATTTAACCTCTTATATTAGATTGGCTTTCAAATTGCATTAAATCTACTCGAGGTAGAGGTTGCCAATTAGGCATGCGATGTTCAGCGACTACGTTTGTAAATACTCCACCACGAACGTAAAATTTGGCAGTTACACGCATGAATTTAGGTTGAGTTGCCGCAACTAGGTCATCAAGAATAAGGTTAGTAACTGCCTCGTGGAAACAACCTTCATCACGAAATGACCACATATAAAGCTTTAAGCTTTTAAGTTCTACACATTTTTCGTTCGGGATATAGTCCAGATAGATGGTTGCAAAATCTGGCTGACCTGTTTTTGGGCAAAGGCAAGTAAACTCTGGAATTTCCATGTGAATTTGAAAGTCACGCTTCTGATTGGGGTTATCAAACGTTTCCAAAGTTTTGCTTGGAAGTGCTGTTGGTTTTGCGCCGAGAGATTGTGTTGACATGTGAGTTGTTGAATTTGGAAAAAGCGTCATTATACAATTTTATAAAGACTAGAAAATTTTTGCTTTATTTGAAGCTATAAATAATAAAATTACACTTGGAAGCAAGCTACAATTGGACGATGTTAATATGCGATAGACGCATAATATAAAATAGCTTAAAAAGGTTAGAAAAGAATAAAGTAAATGAATGATTTGCAGATTATATTAATCATTATCGGTGGCTTAATTATTGCTGGAGTCATTGTTTTTAACTGGTGGCAAGAGCGCAAATTTCGGCGTCACTTAGAGAGTAGTTTTTCCACGTTGCATGACGACGCTTTGCTTGATGATCCTAAATTAGATGTTGCTAAGTTGAATATAGCTCATGATGATATCGGCGATCAATTTTCCTTTGAACCCTCTAAATCTTTAAGGGATATTGAGCCTATTGATCAGCCTGTAGAGGTTGATTTTTCGTCATCAGTAGAACAAGTTAATACACAAGAGAGCTATAACTCTTTACCAGCAGTTGATGATGACTTAGAAGAGCCTTCAAATTTACTTCATAAGGAGTTAGCTGGTTTTTCTGATGAAGGCTTAACATTAGGTAATGATGTTAAAACGACATTAAAGCATGAAGGAATAAAAACAATTTTTAGTGATGCTTTTAATCGTTCGGTTAAAGCTGCAATTGAAAAAACTGAAGCGCAAGAAGAATTGGAATCAGTAGAAGTACCTAAGGTTACTGTTGAAACTCAAGCTGGTTCGATAGAGGCTGATCAAGACTCAGTTCTTACTTTGCCAGAAATGTTACATCCACAAATTGATTTAACTTCAGTACTGTATTTGTCCAAAGAAACCCCTTTAAAAACCTTACATGATTCTTTCATTGGTTTTGTCGAGGCATATGATAAGGCCGTATTTATTCATGTGTTACTACCGAATAATCAATGGTCGCTTTTAAATGAAGTTATCTCTAATCCCCACTTTGCAAACCAAGAAATCTCAAAACTTACCTGCAGTATACAGTTGGCGGATCGTGCCGGTGCCGTGTCACGCACTACTTTAAACCGCTTCCAAATGGCGGTTGAGACTTTAGGTTTGGATATCAATGCACACGTTGAATGGCAGGGTACAGGGGATACTTTATCTGCTGCTAAGGAATTAGACGCGTTTTGTATTGATGTAGATAAAACGATAGGTTTTCATTTAGTTCACGGTGAGAGTGGTGCGTTTACTGGCACTAAGTTACGTGGTTTGGCTGAGGCTCAAGGGCTTACAATGTCTGACGGCACTTTTAAGTACTTTGATAAGGATGAATCGTCGCATTCATTAGTACCTGAGCCTTCTTTTATTATGTTTAATCGTGAACCCTATCCATTTAGCGCGGAAATGCTTAGAGGTTCTGTAATTAAAAGCGTGACCTTCCAGTTAGATATTCCACGCGTTAAGCACTGTGCGGAAGCTTATAATCAAATGGTACAAGTGGCCAAACAGATGGAAGTAGGATTGAATTCCTCATTGGTGGCTGACAATAATAAAGAGCTAGGCGATATACAGATTGAGAAGATTCGCCAACAACTCAAGGTGATACACGCTACCATGTTAACTCGGGGTATTATTCCTGGATCTGATAGCGCACTCAGGCTGTTCTCATAAATGAGTAGTTTTGCAGAACAACGCATATTAGAACTGCGTGAGTTAATTGCACGCTATGACTATGAATACTATGTGCTTGATGCACCATCAATGCCTGATAGCGAATACGATAGGCTCTATCGTGAGTTACAGTCCTTAGAAAACGAAAATCCTACGCTGATTAGCTTAGATTCTCCAACTCAGCGTGTCGGTGGTTCTGCTGCCAATGCTTTTAATAGCATTACACATCGCCAAGCCATGCTTTCACTTAACAATGTATTCGAGTATGAAGAGTTGGCTGCTTTTGATAAGCGTATCTGCGAAACACTAGGTCAAACGAATGTTGAATATGCGGTAGAACCAAAGTTTGATGGGTTGGCTATTACATTAACCTATGAGCATGGTGTCTTTACTCAGGGAGCTACTAGAGGCGATGGTTATACCGGTGAAGATGTAACCCATAACTTACGTACTTTACGTGCTATTCCTATGCGTTTGGCATGCCCAACCCCACCGAAACTATTAGAAGTGCGCGGTGAAGTATTGATGCTGAAACGTGATTTTGAGAAACTTAATCAATCACAGCTTAATAAAGGTGAAAAACTCTTCGCTAATCCTCGTAATGCAGCCGCGGGTAGTCTGCGTCAGTTAGATGCAAGAATTACTGCAACACGACCACTTACTTTTTTTGCGTATGGTTTAGGGGCGTCAGAAGGTACTCCTGCCTTGATAAGTCATAGTATGGCAATGGATTACCTTGCTAATTTACATTTCCCTGTTAGTCATGAGAGAAGAGTAGTGCAGGGCTGCGAAGGTCTCACTAGTTATTACAAAAAAATTGGTGAAGTACGCAACCAGTTGCCTTTTGATATTGATGGTGTTGTTTACAAAGTCAATGCTTTTAGCCAGCAAAATGAATTAGGGTTTGTTTCTCGGGCACCACGTTGGGCAATTGCACATAAGTTTCCTGCGCAAGAAGCATTGACCATTGTTGAAGACATCACTGTGCAAGTTGGGCGCACCGGTGCAATTACGCCGGTTGCTCGATTAAAGTCTGTTTTCGTTGGAGGTGTAAATGTCACCAATGCTACGCTTCACAATGAAGATGAAGTGCGTCGTAAAGATGTGCATATTGGTGATACGGTGAGCGTACGTAGAGCGGGTGATGTCATTCCAGAAGTGGTCAGCGTGCTCATTGAACGGCGACCTTTAAATGCAAAGCGCTTTGAAATGCCGGTGGAATGTCCGGAATGTGGCTCTCATATATTAAAACTTGTTGATGAAGCTGTTGCACGTTGCACAGGAGGTTTGTTTTGCCCAGCTCAACGTAAGCAGGCCATCATTCATTTTGCATCGCGTCGCGCTATGGATATTGAAGGATTAGGTGAGAAATTAGTTGATCAATTAGTCGAAGCTAATTTGGTGCATACGCTTGCTGATATCTATTCACTAGATTTACATATCCTGAGTAATCTTGATCGTATGGCAGTTAAGTCTGCACAAAACATATTAGATGCCCTAGAGAAAAGCAAACAAACAACGCTGGCACGTTTTATCTATGCGCTTGGTATGCGCAATGTGGGCGAGGCAACAGCAAAGGACTTGGCTAAGCACTTTGGATCATTATCTGCATTAATGCAGGCGAGCATGGAAGATTTACTTCAAGTGAGTGATGTTGGCCCTATCGTTGCCGAGTCGATTAAGAATTTCTTTTCTGAGCCACACAATCAAATCGTAATTTCACAACTGCTTTTAGCCGGCATTATTTGGCCGGAAACTGCAGGTAAACAATTAGCTACAGGTCATTTATTAGGGAAAACTTTTGTGCTGACTGGCACGTTACCGAATTTGTCGCGCGATAGTGCGAAAGAGCTTGTAGAGGCTGCAGGTGGAAAAGTGAGTGGCAGTGTTTCTAAAAAAACAGACTTTGTTATTGCCGGTACTGACGCAGGTAGCAAATTAGATAAGGCGCAAGAACTAGGCATCACAATACTTGATGAAGCTGGCATGCTGGCGTTATTGGCATGATACTAAGCAATATGAAACAAGAGAACTTTCATGAATATCTTGAGCCCGTGATTGCAATTGCAAAGTCTGCGGGCGCTGCGATTATGCAAGTCTATGCTACAAATTTTGATGTGGTGAAAAAAGAAGATGCATCGCCTCTTACTCAGGCTGATTTAGCTGCGCATAAAGTGATTGTTTCCGCGCTTAGTCAATTGACTCCACATATTCCAATATTATCTGAAGAGTCCGAAGCACTGCCGTTTGAGACGCGCAAAGCATGGCCGACTTATTGGTTAATTGACCCACTGGATGGCACCCGTGAATTTGTAAAGCGCAATGGAGAATTTACAGTCAATATTGCTTTGATTGATGAGCATCATTCTGTACTGGGTGTGGTGTATGCCCCAGTGCCAGATTTGCTTTATTTTGCAAGCCAAGCACATGGAGCATATAAACAGCTCACCTCGAAGCCTGTCGAAAAGGTTCATATTAAACATTGCGATATAAAACAGTTGGTTATTGCGGGTAGCCGTTCGCATTCAGATCAAAATATGCAACGTTTTTTACAAAACATCAAAAACAATACAGGATCTCCCCCTGAACTTATTAGCATGGGTAGCTCTCTTAAAATATGTTTGGTAGCAGAGGGGCTTGCAGATGTTTACCCGAGGTTGGGTCCAACCTCTGAATGGGACACGGCTGCAGCACATTGTGTTTTGAAAGAAGCCGGCGGGGAGATTGTAGATGTGAATAATGAGTCGTTGCGCTACAACACTAAAGAATCAATACTCAACCCATTCTTTTTTGCAACCAATACAATACGGCAGAATTGGGCTAAGTTTTTAGAATAAAAATAGGGATATTTTGTGAATATTAAATTAGAAAAAACATTAACTTTATTATTTATATCATTGTTTATTAACAATGTTAATGCTGAAACATCTGAAAGTGCCGCTTGTAATAAAGCGCTTGAAAAAGGGGATGTGGTAAGTGCTTTAGTTCAGGCAGATACCGCATTAAAAAATAACAAAAACGATCGGGATGCACTTGTTTGTAAGGGGCGTGCACTTATTTATAAAGGTGAGGCAAATGCTGCGATTGATGTGTTCAAATTAGCCGAATCAGTATCAAAAAATGCATTTGATAAAACCATAGCAAGTTTACTTACCGGCCATGCTTACAAAGAATTAAAACAAATCGAGCAAGCAATAGCGAGTTATGAGCAAACGATTAAATATGCACAAGCTGCGAATAGTCAGGCATTTCAGCGTGTGGGATACAACGCTATTGGTGATGCTTACTTTGAAACCAAACAATATTCATTAGCTTTATCTGCGTATTCAACAGGTAGCACACTTGCTGCCAATGACAATGAGCGTGGTGAGAGTTATGAAAGAGTTGCATTAACTCACCATACAATCAATCAACATGAACAAGCATTAGAATTTCAACTAAAAGCTTATTTAATGCATGAAAAAGTAGGCACTTTAGATCAATTTGCGCATTCAAGTATTGAGCTTGGACGATACTACTTGATGGTAAAGAATTATGTCAGAGCAGAAAATACCTTGAACAAAATTATCAAGTTTGCAAAAGAGCAGGGCGGCGCTTATTTCGAAGCGAAAGGTAGTTGTGTATTGGCGCGAGTAAAAAATGCTACTGGCGATAATGATGCAACTAAGTCTTTGATTAACTATGCAAGAAACATCGCTATTAAGTCAAATGACAAGGCATTTGCTGAAGAAATTGAATTAGAGGTAAAAGATATGATCTAGCCTTGGTATAAATTTTGTAAGGAAGTCTGTTTTTCCTCGACAAACAACTGTTACCAACAGGAATTTAGACATGATCATTCAAACTAAACCAGATATCCTTTCTTCAGAAATCACACCTCAAGAGGTATTCGAGAATAGACGAGCCTTTATTCAGCAAGCCGGCTTTGGCTTGTTAGCAGCAGCAACTACCACAAGTCTTCCATTGCAGGCAGCATCAGCAAAGCCAACATCGCTTGGTTTAAATCAAAAAATTGCTTCATACAATAAGACAAGTTTTGGTGCGGGTGAAAAACTTACACCATACGATGATGTGACTACCTACAACAATTATTACGAGTTTGGTACGAGCAAAAGTGAGCCAGCGATTAATGCTAAATTATTTAAGCCTCGCCCTTGGACAGTGAGTGTTGAGGGTGAGGTGAAAAAGAATAAAACGATTTCTATAGAAGACATTCTTAAGCTTGCACCATTGGAGGAGCGTATTTACCGTATGCGCTGCGTTGAAGGCTGGTCTATGGTGATTCCATGGATTGGATTACCACTCGCCCAACTTATCAAATGGGCAGAGCCGACTGGTAATGCTAAATATGTTGAATTCATCTCGCTTGCAGATTCTCAGCAAATGTCAGGGATTAATCTACCTGTTTTAGATTGGCCATATGTTGAGGGCTTACGTCTTGATGAGGCCATGCATCCACTCAGTATTATGGCTGTTGGTTTATATGGTGAACTGCTTCCTAATCAAAACGGCGCACCTATGCGTCTAGTCGTGCCCTGGAAATATGGTTTCAAAGGTGCAAAAGCGATTGTTAAAATTCGCTTTACTGAAAAAATGCCACAGACTACATGGATGAAAGCAGGTCCGAATGAATATGGTTTTTATGCTAACGTCAATCCACAAGTAGAACATCCGCGCTGGACACAATCGACTGAGAAACGCATTGGTGCTGGTTTATTTGCAGGTCGCATTAAAACCCAAATGTTCAACGGATATGCTGAGCAAGTCGGGCAGATGTATTCAGGGTTGGACTTGCGTAAAAATTTTTAGATGACTTTTTTTAATTTATTTCAGGCTCTAAGTAAAATCCCAAATCAAGGTCAGATGAAATTGATAAAGGCGGCAGTGTTTGTAATCACACTGATTCCGCTAATGAGGCTATTTTGGCTAGGGTTTCATGATGATTTAACGGCTAATCCTGTTGAATTTGTTGAGCGATCAATGGGGTTTTGGACGCTTTTTATCCTACTTGTAACATTATGTCTAACGCCTATCCGGCTTATCACTGGGCGAGTTTGGCCACTTCAATTAAGGCGTATGTTTGGGTTGTTTATGTTTTTTTATGCATGTTTGCATATTGCAACCTATGTATGGCTAGACTTTAGCTTTGATTGGCAAGCTATTGCAAAGGATATTGCTAAGCATCCTTATGTGCTGGTTGGATTTACGGCATTTGTGCTGACGATTCCTTTAGCAGTTACTTCTAACAAAATGATGCTGAGATTATTACGTGAACGATGGAAACAACTACATCAACTTGTCTATGCAATTGCCATTTTGGGTGTACTGCATTTTTGGTGGCTAGTTAAAAAAGATATACGCGAGCCGTTGTTATTTGCAGTGATTTTAGTTTTGTTATTAGGAGTCCGATTTTTTTACAAGAAATCAAGCCTGATAAGGTGTTTTAGCAAATCAACATAGAGATTTTGTTTCACTAATCTCATTCTAATATGTGGCGCGCTATGGTTTAATTATGGCTCATGGCACACGATTATCAATACCTAATTAATGGCAGTTACAATCTAGCGATTTCGCCGCTAGATAGGGGCTTTGCTTATGGCGATGGCGTTTTTAGAACATTAAAAATATCTAAAGGCGTGCCTGAAAATTGGCCGTTGCATTATCAAAAATTAGTAGCTGATTGCGCTGTGATTGGTATTGTTTGTCCTAGCGCCGAACTTTTCATTAATGACTTTCAGCATTTATTTTCACTTGAAGAAACGGCTGTAGCCAAAATTGTTGTTACACGAGGCGAAGGCGAGCGGGGTTATGCACCCCCAGCTATTACTATGCCAATGCGTGTAGTGATTAAATCTGATATGCCGCCTTATAAAAAGGCTTACTCTACTGAAGGTGTTAATTTATACCTTTGTGAAACAAGGTTGGCGCATCAGCCCTTATTGGCAGGAATTAAACACTTAAACCGTCTAGAAAATGTAATGGCGCGCATGGAGTGGAAAGATGATTCCATCTTTGATGGGCTATTATTAGATTCGCAAAATAATGTGATTGAATGCTCAATGAGCAATATTTTTGCACGTTATGGAAATCAACTTCTCACTCCGGACTTGAGTTTATGCGGAGTGGCGGGCATTACACGGCAAAGTATCATGAACATTAGCAAGCTTCTT
>CAYQZK010000036.1:0-5883 GCA_964422015.1 uncultured Methylotenera sp. | reverse complement strand
ATGTTGAAGTGATGCAGTTATCATTAGAATATTTACTACAGGCCGACGAGATCATTATTTGCAATAGTTTATATGGCGCTTTTCAGGTTAAATCATTAGGTGAAAAAAAATGGCCTAAGCAAGATCTGGCAGCCTCAATAAGAAAAAAATTGGCTTATGATTAAAACAATTAAGCGTTGGTTTTTTGTATGTTTATTATTGCTGATAGCATTTTCGGCATGGCTTGGTTATTACGCTATTTCTCCGCTTAGGCTTCAACCAAGCAGTCAAGAAATTAGCATTCAACCAAATAGTGGGCTTAAAAGCATTGCAAACCAATTAGTTCAGCAAGGTGTATTAAAAGAGCCGTGGCAATTTATATTACTAACCAAGCTCATGCACAAGGAGCAGTTTCTACAAGCCGGAAGTTATACGCTGAATAAAAACATCTCTCCGTATCAGTTAATGCTCTCGTTAAATCACGGCAAAACCACACAAGGTAGCGTGACTTTTATTGAGGGGCGAACATTTGCACAAATGCGAAATAAACTGAGCGAAAATGATGCAGTTAAAAGTACTGTGCTCTCACTATCAGACGCAGAAATTATGAATTCCATTGGCTCAGAGTATCGTGTAGCAGAAGGTTTGTTCTTTCCAGATACATTTTACTTTGATCGAAATACGACTGATGTTACTTTGCTGAAACGCAGTTATGAGATGATGCAAAATAAATTGAATAAGGCATGGGAGAATCGTGAGGAAAACCTACCTTATAAAAATAGTTATCAAGCTTTAATTATGGCCTCTATTATTGAAAAAGAGACGGGTAAACCCTCGGAGCGTCCCATGATTGCTGGAGTTTTTGTTAATCGATTGCGAATTGGCATGCGACTGCAAACAGACCCAACCGTAATTTATGGTATGGGGAAACAATATCAAGGCAATATCCGCAAAAAAGACTTGCTTACAGACTCTCCTTACAATACTTATACTCGTAATGGCTTACCCCCAACCCCCATAGCTATGCCAGGCCTTGCTGCGATAGAGGCGGCATTGCACCCAGCAAAAACAAAGGCACTTTATTTTGTAGGTAAAGGAGACGGCAGTCATGCATTTTCTAATAGCCTCAATGAACATAATCGTGCGGTTGCTCAATATCAATTAGGAAAATCTAAACCATAGTTATGGCTGGTAAATTTATTACATTAGAAGGTATGGATGGTGCCGGAAAAAGCACACATATTAGCGGCATCATCGATTTACTTCGTGCACGTGGGCATGAGGTGGTTTCAACACGCGAGCCTGGCGGCACTCCATTGGGAGAGCAACTGCGAGAACTTCTCTTGCACGAAACTATGCACGCAGAAACGGAAACATTATTGATGTTTGCAGCGCGCCGAGAGCATATTGCTAGTGTAATACAGCCTGCTTTAGCCCGAGGTGCTTACGTGCTTTCTGATCGTTTCACAGATGCAACTTATGCTTATCAATGTGGTGCAAAAGGCGTGTTGGCGGATAAAATTCAACAGCTTGAACATTGGGTTCAAGAAGACTTGCAGCCAGACATGACCTTGTTGTTTGATGTGCCTGTGGAAGTCAGCATGCAACGCCTAGCCAAGGCTAGATCGCCTGATAAATTTGAGCGAGAATCTTCAGATTTTTTTACGCGTATTCGCCAAGCATATTTACTTCGTGCGCAGCAAAGTCCTCAAAGGTTTAGAGTGATTAATGCCAACCTTCCATTAGATGAAGTTTCTATTTTGGTTGAAGAAGCCATTTCAACCATATGATTAAATGAGTAATTTTAATAAAATTTACCCGTGGCAAACATCAGTTTGGCAACGATTGAGTCAGGCAGGGCAACGATTACCACATGCTCTTTTATTGCACGGTCGTTTGGGTATTGGTAAGTATGATTTTGCTCAACATTTAAGTGAATCACTTTTGTGCTTAAATAAAACTGAAGCAGGGCATGCTTGTGGGCAATGTTCTAGTTGCAATTGGTTTAATGAAGGGAATCACCCAGATTTTCGTTTATTAAGCCCTGAGCAAGAGTCTGATGCAGAAGGTGAAGTAGTAACAGCTAAAAAGTCTAAAAAGAAAACTCAAATTTCGGTAACTCAGATTCGTGAATTAAGTGATTTTTTAAGCTTATCTAGTCATTGTAGCGATGGATCAAGAATAGTACTTATTCATCCTGCAGAGGCGCTAAATGCGGCATCAGCTAATGCATTGCTCAAGGTTTTAGAAGAACCCGCAAAAGGTGTAGTTTTTATCTTAGTAACGCATTCTTTGCAGCGTTTACTACCAACTATTATTAGTCGGTGTCAGAAGATTAATATGCCAATACCTAATGAGTCAGAAGCATTGGCTTGGTTAAATACTAAAGGTGTTAAGAATGCACAGGAGCAACTAGCTTATTATGAAGGCTCACCCATTAAAGTCTTTGATGAGCAATCACAGTATTCCCCGTTAGTAGAGCAATGGAACCTTCTTGCACTGGGCTCTAGAATTCAACCTCACATAGCTGCAAATAGCTTAATTTCTAATTCTGTAGAAGCTGGAGTTGTTACGGTTCAGAAGTGGATTTATGATATTGCAGCTTTAAAGCTAGGGCAGTATGTGCGCTACCATCCATTGCATATAAAAGCTTTGCAAGCCCTTGCCGAAAAGGTAAACTTGGGTAGATTATTTGAGTTGCAAAAGAGGGTCGATGAGTTGCGGAAACTGGCATTACATCCATTAAATCATGAGTTGCAAATGGAAAGCCTTTTGCATGATTACACTCGTATATTTCAAACAAAGTAGCGGATTATAACTTTCATTTAAAAGACAACATCTTATGGCAGAAGAAAATTCAGAAGAGAATAAAAGCTCAAGCGTTCCAAAACCAGGTGTTTTGTCTCTTGCAATTAAAGAAAAAGCAGCACTTTATGCTGCTTATATGCCATTTATAAAAGGTGGCGGTTTATTTATCCCAACAAGCAAGCCATTTAAAGTGGGCGAAGAAGTTTTTATGTTGTTAAGTTTGATAGATGATCCACTCAAATTAAAAGTAGTAGGCCAAATTGTTTGGATCACCCCAACAACACAAGGCAATAGGCCGCAGGGCATAGGCGTACAATTTAGCGAAAAAGATGGCGGCTTGGAAGCAAGAAATAAGATAGAAGGTCTTCTTGGCCCAGCCTTAAAATCCTCGCGTCCAACACATACTATGTAGTTTTTATGCTTGTAGATTCCCACTGCCATCTTAATTTCCCAGAACTTCAAAATAACCTCTCCAGCATTAAAAAGGCCATGCTGGATAATGGAGTAGGGCATGCTTTGTGTATTTCCGTTACGCTACCTGACTTCCCTCAAGTACTATCACTCGCAGAAGCTAATGATAATTTTTACGCTACTGTTGGCGTGCACCCAGATTATGAGGATATTCAAGAACCTTCTGTAGGGGATTTGGTTGCTCTAGCCCAACATCCTAAAGTGATTGGCATTGGTGAAACTGGCTTAGATTACTTTAGGCTTACAGGTGATTTAGATTGGCAACGTAATCGTTTTCGTACGCATATTCGAGCTGCTATTCAAACAAAAAAACCGCTGATTATTCATACCCGTAATGCAGCAGAAGATACTTTACGTATTATGCGAGAAGAGAATGCAAATCTTATTGGAGGTGTGATGCATTGCTTTACTGAAAGCCTAGATGTTGCACTGCAAGCTATTGAACTAGGTTTTTATATATCATTCTCTGGAATTGTCACATTTAAAAATGCGATTTCAATCAAAGAGGTTGCCAAACAAATTCCTCTAGATCGAATCCTAGTTGAAACAGATTCGCCTTATCTAGCTCCAGTTCCATACAGAGGTAAAATCAATCAACCTAGTTATGTGAAATATGTTGCTCAAGAAGTAGCAGCAATTCGTGGCATTTCTTTAGAGGACTTCTCTGTAGCGACAACTCAGAACTTTTTCAGATTATTTAAGATCCAATAACAACATGCGTATTACCATGCTAGGAGTTGGATCTAGTGCAGGCACACCTGTAATAGGTTGTCCTTGTACAACTTGTAGTTCTTTGGATGAACGTAATAAGAGAACTCGATGCTCCAGCGTTATCACACTCGATAATGGTCAAGTGATACTTATTGATACAAGTCCTGATTTGCGCCAACAAGCATTACGTGAAAAATTAACTCGTATTGATGCTGTGTTATATACCCACACACATGCGGATCACTTGTACGGCATTGATGATTTGCGAGCATTTTGCCTAATACAACGCACCCAAATACCTCTTTATGGTTCAGAATACGCTATGGCGCATATTGCTGATAAGTTCGCTTATACGTTAAGAGACGTAAGTGATTTTTGGGATTTACCTATACTAAAAGTCAATGCAATCAATGCACCATTTCAGTTTTTTAATCAAACTATCATACCAATACCATTAAAGCATGGTAGGGCTGATATCTTTGGATACAGAATTGGCAATTTTGCTTATCTAACAGATGTCTCTGAAATTCCAGAAAAATCTATTGAGTTATTGCAGGGCTTGGAAGTGTTGTTATTAGATTGTTTGCGATATAAACCTCATGCTACACACATTAATTTTGAACAAAGTTTGGTATACGCTAATCAGATAAATGCTCAAACGACTTACCTGATACATATGACGCATGAACTTGAGTATGATGATCTAACTAAAAAACTTCCTAGTAACGTTCATGTTGGATATGATGGGTTAACAATAAATGTAAATTAATAAAATTTGTGTCAGCTAATTAGTTTAAGTCTCGTTATTAATGAGCTGAATCAATGAGATAATAACGAAACTTTTTGGAGAATATAGGAAATGCAATTGAGTATAAGAAAGTTAGGCTTAAATTTAGCAATGGCAACATTGTTGGTATCTTTATTTAACAGCGTTCAAGCTGCACCAAGCAATAAAAACACATATACAGAGGATGAGTTTTTGACTTCTTTTAGTGGTAAGTCAAAAAAAGTGTTCATTGCAAAATTGGGTAATCCATTTAAAAAGGAACTTTCAGTAAAACCTGCTGGGGCAACATCCTTTATGGCAAAAGCAGGAGCTGATGAGAGCAAATCAAAGCCTGTTAAAGTTGAGATGTGGTACTACAAAAATATAGTTAAATATGATCCTAAGAGGACTTACAAGGAAACTGAAATTACTTTTGTAAATGATAAAGCTATGAATATCGCATTTTTCAATAATAGATAGTGATGCGTATAAGTAATGCCGAGCATTGCCTCGGCTTTATTTATATATTATAACTTCGCATAATGTATATTATGTAAAATTAAATATAAATAATAAAAGCGCATATAACAGAGGTTATTGCGCTTTTAGAGATTATCTACTCAAGATTAGCATGAATTGCACGCATACCTTCTTCGGTCAAACCTTTTGCATGAATTAACTCAGAGATAGCTGCTTCTAAGAAAATCAATGCAGAAAGCTCGAACTGAGTACCCATAGGCATACCTTTGGTTAATGGGAAGCTATCGTCATTACCAATTTGAATTGTTAAGTCAGCTACTTCTGCCATCTTTGATTTGGCTTTCATAGAAACAACAACGAGTTTAGCGCCAACAGATTTAGCCTTATTAACTAATGGCATTAGAGTTTCAGTTCCGCCTGAGCCAGAAATAACAACAAATAAATCACCAGCCTTAATGCTAGGTGTTGAGATTTCTCCAACCATACTAACTTGATAGCCAGCATGTGTTAAGCGCATTGCAAAGAATTTTGATACAAGGCCAGAACGACCTGCTCCACCAACAAAAATACGCCCTGCTTCATCAACAATTTTTAGCAATTTTGCTGAGTTGCTACCATCTGTAGCAGCCAATACATTGGCAAGTTTATCTAAAATAAGTTTTTGATGA
>CAYQZK010000035.1:0-15733 GCA_964422015.1 uncultured Methylotenera sp. | reverse complement strand
ATCATCACTTTTCATATTCACATCAACGCCGCTCTGCACCATTAACTCAACCGCCTGCGAAAACCCTGATACTGCCGCCAAACCAAAGGCACTCCAACCTGATGCATCACGAACACGAACATCCGCACCCTTCGCAAGCAAAACTTTAAGTACTTCTATTTGATTTTTCTTAGCTGCATACATGAGTGCAGTCCAGCCACCGTTATCTTTGGCATTAACATCTGCACCTTTTGCCAACAAAGCAAAAGCCACTTCCGCATTACCTTTGCGTGCAGCATACATTAAGGCTGTCACACCATCTTCATCTTTTGTGGAAACGCTCGCACCGCTATCGAGCAAGGCATTCACTTCTGCTACATCACCCTTGGATGCAGCAGTCAGCAGATAAGGCACCTCCTCTGCTGCATTGATAGGCGATACACCTACGGCAAAACATAGCAACAGCAAAGTTAGAATTAAACTTTTCAGCGAAGTGAGCATCATTTAAGACTTATTACCAATCGCAGCCAAAACCGCTTCGCCCAAACCTGCTGGGGAACTTGCAACAATAGCGCCTGCATTTTCTAGTGCGCGAATTTTATCTGCAGCCTTACCGCTACCGCCTGAAATGATTGCACCAGCATGCCCCATGCGCTTACCTGCTGGCGCTGTTTGACCCGCTATATAAGCTGCGATAGGTTTGGTCACATGACTCTTGATATATTCTGCTGCTGCCTCTTCATCAGAACCTCCAATTTCGCCCACCATAATAATGGCTTCCGTTTCAACATCAGCCTCAAACATTTGCAAACATTCAATGAAATTAAGACCTTTGATTGGATCGCCGCCAATGCCTACGCAAGTACTCTGACCTAACTGTAAAGCAGTTGTCTGATGCACTGCCTCATAAGTAAGCGTTCCAGAACGGGATACGATTCCCACCTTACCTCGCAGATGAATGCTACCCGGCATAATGCCAATTTTGCACTCATCAGGCGTAATCACACCAGGACAATTCGGACCAATCAGCTTTGCACCATTCGCTTTTAACGCAGCCTTCACATTCAGCATATCCAATACAGGAATACCCTCTGTAATACAGATTATGAGACCAATACCTGCGTCACAGGCCTCTAAAATAGAGTCTGCTGCAAATGCAGGCGGAACGTAAATTACGCTCGCATTTGCACCCGTGGTATTTACCGCATCACGCATCGTATTAAACACAGGTAAACCTAAATGCACCTGACCACCTTTGCCTGGCGTTACGCCACCCACCATTTTTGTGCCGTAGGCGAGCGCTTGCTCAGAATGAAACGTGCCTTGCTTGCCAGTAAAACCCTGACAAAGCACCTTGGTGTTTTGATTAACTAAGATACTCATACTGCTACCGCCTTCACCGCTTGTTGTGCGGCGTCTGTTAAACCATCGGCTGAAATAATATTCAAGCCACTTGTCTGCAACATGGTTTTACCCAAGTCCACATTTGTGCCTTCTAAACGCACGATAACAGGAATTTGCATACCCACTTCTTTTACCGCAGCTATAATGCCTTCAGCAATAATGTCGCATCGCATAATGCCGCCAAAAATATTCACTAAAATAGCCTTAACATTGCTATCTGCCAAAATAATTTTGAACGCTTTAGCTACAGTTTCTGCTGTGGCACCGCCACCCACATCCAAAAAGTTTGCTGGCGCACCACCATGCAATTTAATTAAATCCATCGTTGCCATCGCCAAACCTGCACCATTCACCATACAACCAATATTGCCGTTCAGTGCAATGTAATTTAGCCCCGCATGATGGGCGACAGCCTCTTTGCTATCCTCTTGCGACCAATCGCGTTGCTCTGCCAAAGATTTCTGACGATATAAGGCATTATCATCCACGCTCATTTTGCAATCTAACGCAAATAACTTGCCATCCGCCGTTACAACTAATGGATTGATTTCTAACAGTGCCAAATCGTTTTCTTTGAACAAACGATACAAGCCCTTAAGAATTTTAGTAAAAGCACCAATTTGCTCACCCGCTAAATCCAACTTAAAAGCCAGATTTCTTGCCTGAAAATCTACGAGTCCATTGAGCGGGTCACACACCTCTTGCAGGATTTTTTCAGGCGTCGTTTGTGCTATTTCTTCAATATCCATACCACCCGCACTTGATGCCACCACCACTACACGCTCCAGCGTTCTTTCTACAAGCATTGACAAATAAAGCTCACGTGCGATAGGTAGCGTTTCCTCAATCAACACCTGATTAACAGGTTGACCATCCGGTGCATTTTGGTAAGTGACCAAGGTTTTACCCAACAACTCACTTGCTACAGACTGTGCCTCACTCGCCGACTTAACAACCTTTACGCCACCGGCTTTACCACGACCGCCCGCATGAACTTGAGCTTTAACCACCCAAGCATCACTTGTAACAGCTGTCGTTGCCGCAGCCACCTCTTTAGCAATAGAAACCACCTGACCGCGTGGAACTGGAATGCCATACTTTTGCAGCAAAGTTTTGGCTTGATATTCGTGCAAATTCATATGAATAAGACTCTAGTTAAATGTTATGACCATTTTCTCGCAATTTAGCCAAATGTGCCAGCGCTGGCTTGTTATTTCAAACACTACCTATCTCATTCGTCCAATAGGGAAGTGTATAATTCCAACCTTTATCTACCAATCAAATATCATGCGTCTGGTTATTCAAGGTTCTGCCATTTCTTACTCACACTTATCACACATTCACCAACTGTGTGAAACCAGTGTTCAATTTACACAAATTGCTCAACATGCGTATTACCTCGCAAACCAGACCATCTCTCCTGAAGTACAACAGTTTTGTGCTAATCAAAAGATTGATTGCGCCTATGTGCAAGACAAGCAATTAATCGACAAGTTTGGTTTATGTGTGATGGACATGGATTCCACTTTAATTAGCATTGAATGTATAGATGAAATCGCTGATATGGTGAACATTAAACCCCAAGTAGCGGCAATTACTGAGCGGGCCATGCAAGGTGAATTAGATTTTGCTCAAAGCCTGCGCGAGCGAGTTGCTTTACTTAAAGGGTTAAATGAGTCAGATTTAATGCGCGTACTCAACGAGCGCCTAACACTTAACCCTGGCGCAAAAGAATGGATTGATACCTGCAAAAAAAACAATATCACCACCCTGCTGGTTTCCGGTGGATTCAATTTCTTTGCAGATCGCGTTAAAGCCATGTTGGGGCTTGATTATGCTGTAGCTAATAGCCTAGAAATTATCGATGGCAAGCTTACAGGAAAAGTGCTTGGTGATATTGTTGATGCACAAACAAAAGCGGATGAGCTTGTTAAATTGCGAGATCAATTAGGGTTAACAGCAGCGCAAACAATAGCCATTGGTGACGGTGCAAATGACCTAAAAATGATGTCTGTAGCCGGCGCTGGCATTGCTTACCATGCAAAACCAGTAGTGCAAGCACAAGCCACTTATGCGTTAAATCATAGTGGTTTAGATGGTGTAACGAATTTATTTACGGCTTAAATTTCACTTAAAGCAGAGCCAACTCAGCCTCAGTAAAACCAGCCTGCCGCCTAGCTTCCATATTAAAAGGCTTGCGCAGCGTTGGAGCTCGATATTGCTGGGCCAGCTCCTCATAAGTTTTAATCGACTGTAAACCTTGCTTATTACAAAGCCAGTTAAACCAAGTATTACCGATGGCTACATGACCAATTTCATCGCGTAAAATAATATCTAAAATACCTGCCGTTTCCGTATCGCCAATTTGTGCAAATTTATTGCGCAATGGTGGACTGGCATCTAAACCACGCGCCTCCATCGTTCTAGGCACTAGCGCCATCCTTGCCAACACATTATCCTGCGTACGTTCAGCCATTTCCCAAAGGCTGTTATGACCCGAAAAATCACCGTATTCATAACCCATAGTTTGTAAACGAGCATTTAATAACCCAAAATGATAGGCCTCTTCTGCGGCCACTTTGAGCCAATCCACATAATAATCTTGCGGCATATTAGCAAAGCGCCAAATGGCATCTAAAGCTAAATTGATGGCGTTAAATTCAATATGAGCTAAAGCATGAATTAACGCTGCACGCCCTTCTTCTGTTCGCATAGAGCGCTTGCCAACTTCCAAGGGCGAAACAAGTTCAGGCTTAGTCGGCCTGCCAGGAATAGTCATGTTGGCATTTAAAGAACAGGCAGTATCTAAAGTGATCTCTCCCGCATGCCAGTCTCGATGCAACAAAGTAACACCAGCTGCCTTTATCGCTAGACAAGATTCTGCGAGTAAATTTAAAGCTTGCTGCCGTAATTCAATCATGCCTCAACCTTACTTTGAACTGACCTTTATTTGAGTGGAATAAAATCTAACTCACCGGCTTTCATATCAGGCACTAGCAAATAGTGCTCATCTTTAGTGGTAGCAATATCTGCGGCAGATTGATACCCCTGTTTTAGCAGCTCAACATCACCTCTAGTACTCAGGTTAAACACCTTTCCAGACTTCCAGTCACTGATATACATAGTGCCATTGGAATGATGTACAACACCGTCTCCACCGCCAAACCCTTCTGCAATATCGGTCAATGCGCCTGTTTGCGTATCTAAGCTATACAAAACTCCAGAAGAGAAATCTACCACAATCAATATGTTGCCAGTGTCATCCGCCAACAAACCATTCGGCGCTTTAATACGGGCATCTTTTAAATCATTAATGAGTAAAGTAACCTCTCCATTTGGGCTAATTTTGTAAATCGCACCACCTTTACCCGTATTAAAAATATCACCACTATCACTCACATATAAATTGCCTTGTGGGTCAGCCTCTAAATCATTTAGAAATATTGGGGCCAAAGGAAATGCCGTTGTTGCGACAAATTCGCTTACCTTGCCTTTTGGTGTAATTTTAAGGATTTTATTTTTGTCCGCTACAAACAAATCTTTGCCGATAACTGCCAAACCCTTTGGGTCGTCTAAGCCACTAGCAAATACAGATCGATTTCCATGCCTATCCAGTAACGTAATTTGCCCATCCCCATCTTTACCAAAACCATTAATTTCAGAAATAAAAATACGGCCATCTTTTGCTTGCACCACTGATTCTGGCGTCTTTAGGCCTGTGATTTTTTGTGGGGTATAAAGCATTAATGGCGTATTGCTTTTACAAGCCATTAAAAAAAGGCTTAAAAGAAAAACTGAACCCCACTTAATGTATTGATTGACCATCATCATCCCCTAAAAAGAAATCACTCTGATTTTTGGTACTGGTAGCAAAGTGACCATACTGCATGGCGCAGAATCAGTCGTCGATAAACTTGTTGCTTCAGCGCTTAAAATTGTTTGTAACGCAGAGTCCGCTTGCATTTTTACCATAATTTCATCGAGTGCAACTGCATAAGTTTTTTTAATTCTGTCATCTGTCTGTATATCCAATAAACCATGCACTTTGGATTCCCCCTTATAAGATGCCACCAGTTTGCCAACGCCTGTGTAAACATTCGCCACAATCTCACCGTAAAAAACTTGTACTTGTGGGTTATAAAACATTCTTGGTTGCAACCAAACTAATGTTCTAGCAGACTGGTTTCCCTCACAAATCGCCACATCACCATACGCCTGACTAAGCTTATCCATCGCCTGCGCTTCAAGCATTGGGCCTTGGTAAAACCAATAGTTTTGATAGGGACTCCACAAACTAATTGGACTTGTATATTCAATCGGCTGAATATACATCAGCATTTTGGGCAAAGCACTCGAAGTAACTGTTGGCTCAGCCTGAGCATGAACATTGATGAACAGCGCCAATAGGGCTAACAATTTGGTCACTCTATTTTTCATAATTTATTCTCCTCTTACATTTAATATCTGATGCGGTAAATAGCTCCAGCCTTATCATCAGACACATATAAAGCACCATCCGCGCCAACAATTACATCGACGGGCCTTCCCCAAGATTGGTTGCCCATCAACCAACCTGTAACAAAGTCTTCAACGATGCTAGGCTCACCATCTTTAAATTTCACACGAACCAATTGATACCCAGCAGGCTGCTTGCGATTCCATGAGCCATGCAAAGCTACAATTGCATCCGCCTGATACTCCGCAGGCCAATTAGTTTTATCTAAGAAAGCAATCCCAATTGGAGTTGTATGTGACCTAAAACTGACTGCTGGAGCTTGTGTAGTCTTACAAAAATCGGGCGTAGCTTTAAAGTTGGGGTCTTCAAACTGATTACCCCAGCAATGAGGCCAACCATAATGTTGCCCTGCTTCAATTTTATTTAGATGCTCTGGTGGCAGCTCATCATTCACTACACCATTTTTGGTTTCTGAGCGATTATCCGAACCGTTATTGGTCGCATACATCGCCCCAGTTTTTGGATGCCAAGCAAAACCTTGTGAGTTACGCAGACCTCGCGCCCAAACTGCAGACTGTTGATGCCGTCCTAATGTCGTTAAAGCGCCTGCAGGCTTACCAGAAATCGTGAAACGTAAAATCGTAGCACGTTGTGGATCACTCTCAATACAAACATTACAACTTGAACCCACATTAACATACAAGAAACCATCAGGCCCCAACCTAATATTTTTGAGCGTATGCCCTCCCGTAGGTAAACTCTGTATAAAAGGCTTAGGTTTAGACCACTGTCCATTCTCTTGCGTCAGTTTCACCACCCCATCCTGATTAGCCACCAATAACGCATCATCTATAAAAACCAAACCTTGTGGTGCATTAAGATGATCAGCCACAACAATCACATCGTCTGCGACACCATCTTTATTAGCATCTGGCAACATCAATACCTGATTGGATTTAGCTACAGAAACATAGAGACGGCCTTGAGCATCTAACGCCATCATTCTTACGCCACTTAAAAGTGCATGTTGACGGTCAGTTGCCCCCGCAAACAACTCAATCTTAAATCCAGCAGGTAGTTTTAGTGTTGATAAATCAGGATTAGCAAGTACGGTATGTACACTTAAGGGTGATACAAAGAAGCACACAATGAAATAAGAGAGTCTTTTTAGAAAATGCATACTTCAAGCCCTGTGAGTTACAACAGCTAAGTTAATACATCCGCCCAAATGTTTTGCGCCCAAATCTCGGCATAAGTGCCTTCCTTTTCTGAAGGACTATTTGAAACGCCTCCGCCTTCGGCTGGCAACATGGCTTTTTTTACAGCATCATACCGATACACATGAGCCACATGCATGGCAGAAATATCATTAACGTAGCTATAACAAGTGTTGGCAAATACTGGCGCAGGATCAGGCGCAAATCCCGCCATCAATTGCACAATGGCATTGGCGCAAATCTTCGCCTGATTAGTCGCCATATGCGCCGACTTAGGTAATGCTGCTGAAACGGCATCGCCAATCACATGTACATTAGGCGCTAATTTCGATTCATAGCTTAAAAAATCCACTTCACACCAACGCTTATCAACATTATTCAATTGCGCCATCTGCGCTGGCTTTCCAGCACGCTGTGGCGGAATAATATTCAACACATCAGCTTTCACGGCATCAAACTCAGTCTTAACAGTTTTAGTCGCGGCATCAACATCTACCACCGAGCTATTTGGCCGATAATCTATTAGTCCAGCATACATTTCATTGAAAACTTTGGTAAACAAGCCTTTTTTAGAAACGATTTCTGCGTTTGCATCCAACACAATGATTTTAGATTTTGGCTTATTGTTTTTAAAGTAGTAAGCAACTTGTGCGGCACGCTCATAAGGCCCTGGCGGGCATCGATAAGGTGCTTTCGGAATACTCATCACAAACACACCACCATCAGGCATTGCCTCTAATTGCTTGCGCAAATTAACGGTTTGCCAACCAGCTTTCCAGGCATGAGGAATCTGACTTTGTGCTACTGCGCTTTGTAATGTGGGCAATTCATCGTAAATAAAATCCACACCTGGTGCAATAATCAACCTGTCATAAGACATTTCACCACGCAACATACGCACTTTTTGATTCGCCGTATCAATTGCAGTCACGGCATCCTGCACCCATCGAATGCCATGCTGTGTTTTAAGCAAGTCATAACCAAACGTTAAATCATGTATGGTTTTACTACCACCCAAAACTAAATTACTGAACGGGCAGGAAACGAACTGCTGATTGGCTTCAATCACCACAACTTCAATTGAACCCATACTCCACATACGCAGATATTTTGCTGCAGTCGCACCAGCATAACCCCCACCAACAACCACTACTCGCCCAAGTGGTGGCTTACTGGCTCTAGCAAAAGTAGTTAGAGGTGTAACTAGACTTACCCCTGCTAAAGTCAGACCAGTTGTTTTTAGAAAATCTCTGCGATTAATTGCCATGATCAATTCGCAATTCTTGTGTAGGAAGTACGGCCTTTTTACGAGGTGTTTGTGCGGAAAAATACTCTGCCAACCCCATTACTTCCTGTGAGTTTAAGCCTTTGGCATGATGATGCATCACCGTTGCAATACGCTTGCCTTCTTTGAAATCTTGTAATGCAGTCACAATAGCTGTAGCAGCCATGCCTGAGAGACCTGCAACTTCAATACCGTCAGCTCTCTCACCAACTCCACCATGACAGGCTACACAAGATGCCGCGAGGCTACGGATATGTAATGAGCGGTCTAAAAAAACAATATCCTCAGTAGCCATGCTTAACTTATAAAAAAACAAGTTAGACAAAACCAGTGAGGATATGATTAAAAACTTTAAAGAGGATACATTCATGTGTAATCAATTAACATCAAGAGGTCACTTCAAAGTGTACTACTTAAATAAAATTTGCTAATTAAACTTGGTAACTTCCGCAACCAAGTTTAATTAAAAAGCAATTATAGGCATTTCTCTGACTGACACCCATCATTCTTAACACCTAAACTAAGCAGAAAATCCACCATTTTTGTATTACCTGTATCACGCACAACACGAATGATATCTACATCACCACGCATTTTCTTATTAATGTCTGCACCATGATCAGCAAGGTATTTAGCCATTTCTTGATTACCATCATAAGCTGCATGCATAAAAGGTGTCCATTTAGTAAGTTGATGTACGAAGTTCACATCTGCACCCTTAGACGTAAAATACTTAACCAATTCAAACTGGCCTTTTGCTGCTGCCATTAATATTGGAGACCATCCTAGAAAAGAAGTATCAACGCTTAAACCATCTTCAATGTACTTCTTAATCGTAGGTAAATTACCATCACCTACTGCAGAGGTAAATTCCATGTACTCATCATCTGTTAAAGTTCTAGCCGCCATTGCATTAAACGAAAAACTTAAAACCATTGCAGCCAAAACTACTTTTAAAAATTTCATACTATTTTTCTCCAAAGTCATTCGAATATTATTTCAATTTTTTGTTAATCTATATAACGCCTTGCATTACGGAACATACGTATCCAAGCACTATCTTCAGCATCATCACAGCGCATCCAAGTGTTTTGCACGTTACGAATTACACGTTCAGGATGTGGCATCATAATACTAAAACGCCCGTCTGTGCTGGTTAATCCTGTAATCCCTTGTGGGGAGCCGTTCGGATTAAATGGATACATCTCGGTTGGTGTTGCCGCATTATCCACAAAGCGCATTGTTACCAGTTTCTGACTAAGCACCTGTTCGACATGAGTATGATCAGAAAATTCCGCAAAACCTTCACCATGTGCGACAGCGATAGGCATTTTGCTACCCGCCATACCATTAAGGAACAAGGATGGTGACTCTAAAACCTCTACCATGCTCAAGCGCGCTTCAAACTGCTCCGATTTATTGCGGACAAAATGTGGCCAATGTGCAGCACCTGGAATCAACTCACGCAAATTACTCATCATTTGGCATCCATTACATACACCTAGTGCAAAACTATCTTGCCGATGAAAGAACGCAGAAAATTCATCACGCGCACGTGCGTTGAATAAAATAGATTTTGCCCAGCCCTCACCCGCTCCTAGCACGTCGCCATATGAGAAGCCTCCACAAGCCACAACACCAGCAAAGTCTTTAAGCGACACGCGACCAGCAATAATGTCACTCATATGCACGTCATAAGCAGCAAAACCTGCACGATCAAACGAAGCGGCCATTTCCACATGACCATTCACGCCTTGCTCACGTAATATCGCCATTTTAGGACGTGAGCCAGTTGCAATATAAGGCGCAGCAACATTTTCACTTGGGTTATAGGTCAAGTCAGCGAATAAACCACGGTCATTCGCATTTAATAAGCGGTCATATTCTTGCTGTGCACTCACTGGGTTGTCACGCAACTTTTGCATTTGGTACGTAGTTTCTGACCACATACGATGCAGGTTCACACGTGTATCAGCAAATATCACCTTACCATGCTGCTTAATCTCAATTTGATTAGCACCCGTCACATCACCAATAACATGTGCCAAGCCGTTAAATTGAGCGGCAATCGTTTGTGCATCAGACGCAGGCACTTGAATCACCGCACCCAACTCTTCGTTGTATAGCGCATCAACGACATGCCCCTGTAAATTGGAAACATCAATAGCTAAACCACAGTGTCCAGCAAAAGCCATTTCCAACAATGTCGTAAACAAGCCACCATCTGAACGGTCATGGTAGGCTAAAATTTTTCCCGCTTTATTTAACTGCTGAATACTGTTAAAAAAGTGCTTCAGCTGATTAGCATCATCTACATCTGGCGCAACATTACCTACTTCACTATACACCTGCGCCAAGCTAGAGCCGCCCATACGATTTTTACCTGCGCCCAAATCAATCAAAATCAACTTAGAGGGCGCATCGGTTTGTAGCTGTGGCGTCAATGTTTTACGTGCATCAGAAGTTGCGGCGAAGGCTGTTACCACCAATGAGATTGGTGAGGTCACCGCTTTATTCTTGCCATCGTCATTCCAAACCGTTTTCATTGACATAGAGTCTTTACCAACTGGAATACTCACACCTAGTTGCGGGCAAAGCTCCATACCCACCGCTTTTACGGTTTCAAATAAGGCCGCATCTTCACCTGCATGACCTGCCGGTGCCATCCAGTTAGCAGAAAGCTTCAAGTCACTGATGTCATCAATCAATGCCGCAGCAATATTAGTAATAGACTCACCAATAGCCATACGACCTGAAGCTGGAGCATTAATCAACGCTAACGGTGCTTTCTCGCCAATAGCAAAAGCCTCGCCTCTATAAGTTTCATAGCCTGCAAGCGTTACACCTACATCTGCCACTGGCACTTGCCATGGGCCTACCATTTGCTCACGAGCTACTAGCCCTGTAACGGAACGATCACCAATCGTAATCAGGAATGTCTTATCTGCTACTCCAGGCAATCTCAAAACTCGAGCTGCTGCTTCCTTCAAATCAATTTGAGTTGTATCAAAGGCGCGCAATTGCTTTGCTGTACTTTTGACATCGCGCGTCATTTTTGGCGGCTTACCGAGCAATACAGACAAATCCATATCCACTGGCTTGTTCTCAAAATGACTGTCAGCTACTGTTAAATGACGCTCTGCTGTGGCATAACCTACAACGGCATAAGGACAACGCTCACGCTCGCAAATTGCTTTAAAGCGCGGCAAATCTTCCTGTGCAATCGCCATCACATAACGCTCTTGTGCCTCATTACTCCACAACTCACGCGGTGACATTCCAGGCTCTTCGTTATTCACATCACGTAACTGAAAAATTGCGCCCACACCCGCATCATTCACCAGCTCAGGGAATGCATTAGAAATACCACCTGCACCCACATCATGAATACTCAAAATCGGATTATCTTCTCCCAACTGCCAACAACGATCGATCACCTCTTGCGCCCTACGCTCCAACTCTGGGTTACCACGCTGTACGGAATCAAAATCGAGATTTTCCACGTTGCTACCTGTATCCATACTCGATGCGGCACCGCCACCCAAGCCAATCAACATTGCTGGACCACCTAACTGGATTAACGCAGCACCGGCTGGGATTGGGTTCTTTTTAGAATGCTGTGCAGAAATATTGCCAATACCACCTGCCAACATAATCGGCTTATGATAACCACGCACTTCATTGTTGGCCTCTAGCTCCAAGGTGCGGAAATAACCCGTAATATTAGGGCGGCCAAACTCATTGTTATAAGCGGCGCCACCCAATGGTCCATCCACCATAATCTGTAATGGTGATGCAATACGACCAGGTTTGCCGTAGTTATTATTTTCCCAAGGCTGGTTGAAATTCGGAATATTCAGGTTGGAAACTGAAAACCCTGTCAAACCCGCCTTAGGTTTAGAGCCACTCCCAGTAGCACCTTCATCACGAATCTCACCACCTGCGCCAGTTGCTGCACCAGCAAATGGAGAAATAGCTGTGGGGTGATTATGCGTTTCAACCTTCATCAAGAAATGCATATCTTCTTCTACAAAACGATATGCACCATTCTCCGCTGGGTAAAAACGTTTGGTAGATTCACCTGATTTTTGACCCGCTACAATAGAAGCATTATCTGAATAGGCCACTACTGTCGCACCTGGATTTAGTTTGTGCGTGTTACGTATCATGCCAAACAGCGACATTTCTTGCTGCGCACCATCAATAACCCAATCCGCATTAAATATCTTATGGCGGCAATGCTCAGAGTTTGCTTGCGCAAACATCATCAACTCTACATCTGTCGGATTGCGTTGCATCTTAGTGTAATTATCAAACAGATAATCCACTTCATCTGGTGACAATGCCAATCCCATATCGCTATTAGCCTGATTCAGCGCCGCTTTTCCACCTGTAAGAATATCTATCGTACTTAACGGTTTTGGTGTGTCTGTGTGATAAAGCTTATTCGCATCCTGCATGTCGCCAAAAACAGACTCCGTCATACGGTCGTGAATTAAAGGCAGTAATAATTGGCGCTCTGCATCAGTTAATGACTGCCCATTTTTTGTTTGCACATAATAGGCTATGCCACGCTCAACGCGCTGTGCTTGAGGCAAACCACAATGCTGCACAATATCGGTTGCACGTGAAGCCCAAGGCGAAATCGTACCTACACGTGGTAGCACTAAAATAAGTTCACCAACTGGCTCTTCCTCTTGCATGGTTGGGCCATATGTCAACACTTGCTTCAACGTATCCTGTTGATGAGCGTCAAGCGCAGCACTCACCCAAACAAAATGCCAAAATTCAGCGTACAAATGCTGAATATTCGGACAAGTTTCATTCAGATTTTTTTGGATTTTTTCAATGCGGAATTGAGATAAAGCAACACTACCACGCAGGGAAATCATTTGAGATTGAGTCATGAAAATTCAGCTAAATATTGACAATAATAAAAGCTGAATTCTATCAGATTGGTGACAATTAAGCCTCACATTAGCTTATTGCCATCATGCGTATGATGCTCTTTAATTAAGCGCAGCCCCAAATACCTTTTTTAACAAGCTACCAGCTTGCCCAATAGGGTCTTTACGTATAGCAGCCTCCTCTTTTGCCATCATTAAATAGACACCATCCAAAGCCTTTTGTGTCACATATTGCTCAAGGTTAACCTGTTCTTTTTTAACAACACCAAATTTATTTCCAGCCTCAGCAAATTGATTATATTGCTGAGCAAGTTGAACATTTTCAGTGGCTTTTTTTACAATAGGCAAGAATTTTTCAGCCATAGGTGCCGCAGTGGTCTTTTTGAAATACTGAGTGGCCGCATCGTTTCCACCAGTTAAAATCGCTTTAGCGTCTGCCACACTCATTTTCTTTACCGCATCAACTAACAGTTTCTTTGCTTCAGGCACTGCAGCTTCTGCAGCTCGGTTCATTTTTAACACCAAATCATCAGCCTGCTTACCCATGCCTAGCGTGCGCATAACGCGTTCAGCTTTTTTCATGGCATCAGGTAGCGGAATTTTCACTTCTTTATTACCTAAAAATCCATCTGTCGCACCTAGTTTAGTCACAGCTTTTTCTGCGCCTTGAATTAATGCCGCCTTTAAACCTCCACTAGCTTCAGAATTTGTTAAATCAGTGACACTGAGCGCATTAGCATGGGCAACAAATATAATTAAACTCAAGGCTGTAAAAAATAAACGCATAGTCGCTCCTAATAAACACCAGATCTAATCAAAGAAAAGGGCTAGAACCTTCCGACTCTAGCCCTTTTGTATTTCACCTGCAATAAAACAATTACTTCTTGGTTTTAGTTTTAGCTTCAGCTTCAGCTCCAGCATTCCAAATATTATTGGCATAATCACCAATCGCTCGATCACTTGAGAACTTAGCCATATTAGCAACGTTTAGTATTGCCATACGCGTCCATTGATCTTGGTTTTGGTATGTTTGGCTAACGCGCTCTTGCGTTTCAACATAACTAGCATAATCAGCCAATAATAAATATTGGTCACTGTTAAGCAAGTTGTTCACAATAGCCTGATAGCGATTCGGCTCATCCACTGAGAAGAACCCACTACCAATCATATCAATCACTTGCTTCAAGGCTGGGTTTGTTTCGTAATAGTGACGTGGATTGTACCCATTAGCTTTAGCCTCAGCCACTTGTGGTGTGGTTAAGCCGAAAATAAAGATGTTTTCATCCGCGACTTCTTCTTTAATTTCAACGTTAGCACCATCTAAAGTACCAATGGTTAACGCTCCATTTAAAGCCATCTTCATATTACCTGTACCACTTGCTTCAGTACCTGCCGTTGAAATTTGCTCAGACAAATCACTACCTGGGAATAAAATTTCAGCAGCTGAAACTTCATAGTTAGGGTAGAAGACCACTTTCAATTGATCGCCTACAGCTACATCTTCATTCACAATTGCGGCTACATCGTTAATCAAACGAATAATTTGTTTAGCCATCCAATAGCCAGGCGCAGCCTTACCGCCAAAAATAATAGTACGTGGTGTAATGCCCTTTTCACCACTACGAATGCGGTTATACAAGGTAATCACATGCAACACATTCAACAACTGACGCTTGTATTCATGGATACGTTTAATTTGCACATCAAACAAGCTATTAGTATTTAATTTAATGCCTGTTTTTTGTTCAATTTTATTGGCCAATCGCACTTTATTAGCGTGTTTAACCGCAGCAAATGCTTTTCTAAAGTCAGCATCATCAGCTAATGGTGTCAGCTTTTTAATTTGCTTAAGGTCTTTCTTAAAGCCTGATCCTATCGCAGTCTCAATCAAACCAGTTAACGCAGGGTTTGCTTGATTCAACCAACGACGTGGCGTAATACCGTTTGTTACATTGGTTAATTTACCAGGGAAAATGCGGTCAAAGTCAGCAAACAATGTTGTTTTCAACAGTTCACTATGTAAAGCCGCCACACCGTTTACAGTATGACTACCCACTACAGCCAAATGCGCCATACGCACGCGACGACCATGAGATTCATCAATAATAGAAACACGGCTCAACAAATCAGTATCACCTGGGAAGTGGTGGTTCACCATATGCAAAAATTCATGGTTGATACGATAAATAATGCCTAAATGACGTGGCAATAAACGACCAAATAAATCAACAGACCAAGTCTCTAATGCTTCAGGCATCAGCGTATGGTTGGTATAAGCAAAAATCTTACCTACTAAACCCCAAGCAGTAGCCCATGGTAAGTGATGCTCATCCACTAATTGATACATCATCTCAGCCACACCAATTGATGGATGAGTGTCGTTTAGTTGAATTGCAACTTTTTCTGGTAAGAGCTGCCAATCTGCCTCTGTTTTAATCTCATGAGCAGACAGGAATCGACGCAAAATATCTTGAATAGATGCTGA